>NZ_CAXUPU020000014.1:0-157497 GCF_964252755.1 Caballeronia sp. LjRoot29
TCTAAACCTCTCCAATCGGCCGGAACGCATCACGTCACTGACCGCCGTACCAAACACCCCAAAAACCTCGGGAAAGCCCGTAGATAAAGCGTCTCAGGGATAACCCGAATGCCGTCTGGATGGTCGGACGATGTCATTCCCGAATTCCGGAAACACGGATTTTGACCGCTTCTTGTCAACAAAAAACCCTTAAAAATCAACGCTAAACCCGAGTCAAAAACTGGCATCGACCTTGCAATATGAAGGGCAGGCCAGACAGCCCACAAAAAAGACAGGGAGACGACTCGATGCACCCCATCCCATCCAGCTTGATCTGATTTTGCCGACGCCAGACGCGCATCGCCGCAACCTAGCGCCGGCGCGTTTTTGTCTCACCCTTTTGCGACTCGCCGACCATGCCCGGAACCACTGTGACAACCGTCAAGAAACCTTTTTATAAAGTCCTGTACGTGCAGGTGCTGTTGGCGATTGCCATCGGCATTGCGCTCGGGCATTTCTATCCCGCGCTCGCCACCGAGATGAAACCGCTTGGCGATGGCTTCATCAAGCTCATCAAGATGGTGATCGGCCCAATCATCTTCTGTACGGTCGTGACCGGTATTGCCGGCATGGAAGACATGAAGAAGGTCGGGCGCGTGGGCGGCAAGGCGCTGCTGTACTTCGAAGTCGTCTCCAGCTTCGCGCTCGTGCTCGGCCTGGCCGCAACGCACCTGCTGAAACCGGGCGTTGGCTTCAACATCGATCCGGCTACGCTGGATGCCAAGGCAGTCGCCTCGTACGCCGCGAAGGCGCACGGCCAGACGACCACCGACTTTCTCATGCACATCATTCCGGACACGATCTCGTCGGCATTCGCTCAAGGCGAAATCCTGCAGATCCTGCTCGTCGCGCTGCTGTTCGGCGCGGTGCTGGCTACCGCCGGTGAGAAAGGCCGCGTGGTGACGAGCTTTATCGAAGGCTTGTCGCACATCCTGTTCGGCATCGTGCGCATCATCACGAAGCTGGCCCCGATCGGCGCGTTCGGCGCAATGGCGTTCACCATCGGCAAGTACGGCATCGGCTCGCTGGTGCCCATGCTCAAACTGATCGGCACGTTCTATCTGACATCGATCGTGTTCGTGGTCGTCGTGCTCGGCGCGATTGCACGCATGGTGGGCTTCAACATCTTCCGCTTCGTCGCGTACATCAAGGAAGAAATGCTGATCGTGCTGGGCACGAGCTCGTCGGAAGCCGCCTTGCCGCAACTGATGCTCAAGCTCGAAAAGCTCGGCTGCTCGCGCTCGGTCGTCGGTCTCGTGGTGCCGACCGGTTATTCGTTCAACCTCGACGGCACCAACATCTACATGACGATGGCCGTGCTGTTCATCGCCCAAGCGACGAATACGGACCTCACGTGGACGCAGCAACTGACGCTGCTCGCGGTGACCATGCTGACGTCGAAGGGCGCAAGCGGCGTGACCGGCGCTGGGTTCATCACGCTGGCTGCAACGCTGGCTGTGGTGCCGACCATCCCGCTGTCGGGCATGGTGCTGATCCTTGGCATCGACCGCTTCATGAGCGAGTGCCGCGCGTTGACGAACATCGTGGGTAACGGTGTGGCGACGGTGGTTGTCGCGGCATGGGAAAAGGAACTGGACCGCAACAAGCTGCGCGATCAGCTCAAGCACGGCGCAGTGGATACCGAAGCCGAAACCGTGTCCTGATCGGGCGAAGCAGCGGCTTATCTACGCGCGCTGCTTACCCGATACTTCCATTCACGCCTATTCACGCGAATCAGGATCAACAGCAATGAAAGCGGCGAAGCATTCGGTGGCGGATGCTTCGCCGCGTCCGTTTACGGGGACTGTCGCGAAGACGCCGGCCGACAACGCATTCGAAGCGGTGCGTGCCACAATCGGGGGTCTCCATCGTCTGGAACCCGTTCACGTGACGCGGCGTTTGATCGTTTTCCTGATTCTTCTCGCTGCGCTCGCCGGCGCGTGCACGCTGACGTGGAGCATCGCGTGGCAGCGTGGCCTCGACACCTTGCGTCAAAACGCGGCGGCGCGCGTCGACCGCACGACGGCCGAGCTGAAAAGCACGCTCGACCGTTACGAATATCTGCCTTATCTGCTGTCGCGCCATCCGTTCGTGCAGGAAGTTCTCGCCGATCCGAACCCGCAATTCGCCGCCCGCGCGGACCATTATCTCGCCGACCTCAACACGCGCGCGCGCGCCACCGCGACCTACATCATCCAGTCGAACGGGCGCTGCGTGGCGGCAAGCAACTGGAACGGCCCGGATAGTTTCGTGGGAGCGGAATACCTGTTCCGGCCATATTTCGTCGATGCCGTCAAAGGCGGGACCGGCCGCTTTTTCGGACTGGGCACCATCTCGCGCGAGCCCGGTTATTTCATCTCGCAACCCGTACTCAAAGAAGGTACGCACGAGATTATCGGCGTGGCGGTGGTCAAGCTGAATCTCGAATGGCTGCAAGGCGCCGATGCTTCCGAGCCGCTTCTCGTCACCGACGATCACGGCGTGATCTTCCTGTCGTCCGTGCCGGCGTGGAAATATCACACGCTGCGGCCGCTGCCTAAGGATATCGAAGCGTCGGTTTATTCCGCGCGGCAGTACGCGCAGCATCCGATCACCGCGTTGCCGATGACCGTCGTGCGCACGCTCGAAGGCGGCGCGCAAATCGTGCGCGTGGGCGGCGGCCGTGATGCGCCGAGTTTCCTCGCCACGCAGCGCGCGCTGGGCGAGCCCGATTGGCACTTGATGACCATGGTCTCACTCGATCCGGCAGTCGATGCCGCGTGGAGCGCGACCATCGTGACGGCGCTGGTGTTTGTGTCGCTGTGTTTGCTCGCGTTCTACTGGCGCATGCGCCGTGCGCGGGTACGCGAAATGATCCGCAGCCGCGCGTTGTTGCAGACCGCTTATGCCGAGTTGAACGAACGCGTGGCTGAGCGGACGGCGGATTTATCGGAGGCGAACGCGTTGCTGACCAAGGAGGTGAGCGAGCGCACGCGGGCCGAACAGGACTTGCGCGCCGCGCACGACGAACTGATCCAGGCGAGCAAACTCGCGGCGCTCGGACAGATGGCGGCGGGCATCACGCATGAGCTGAACCAGCCTCTCGCTGCGTTGCGCAGTTTCTCCGACAACACCCGCGTGCTGATCGAGCGCGGCGATCACGTGGCGGCGCATGAGAATCTAGAGGCGATCGCCGCGCTGACCGAGCGAATGGGAAAGATCACGAATCAGCTGAAATTGTTTGTATCGAAGGCCCGTCCGAAAAACGCGCGTACCGATGTCGGTCGCGCATTGCGCAACGTGCTCGCCATGTTGCAACCGCGCATGAAAAACGTGGCGCTCGCCTTCAACGCCAACGAACGAGCCGATTCCAGTCCACCGCTTTACGTGCGCTGTGAAGACCTGCGGCTGGAGCAAATCCTGATCAACCTGATCGGCAACGCGCTGGACGCGGTGGCCGCGTGCGATGTGCCGCGTATCGAAATCGAATTGATGAGGCATGAAAGGACCGTCGACATCGTCGTGCGCGACAACGGTCCGGGCATTCCACCCGACGTCCTGCCGCGCCTTTTCGAGCCGTTTTTCACGACGAAGGAAATGGGCCACGGATTGGGTTTGGGGTTGGCGATTTCATCGGCTATCGCACGGGATTACGGCGGCACGCTGGTCGCGCGCAATCTGATCCCGCAGATGGAAGTGGATGGGCCCGAAGGCGGCACGCAGGCCGACGCGGATCGCTCGCACGGCGCAGAATTCGTGATTACGCTGCATCGCGCGTGACCGGCGCACCAGCACGCTTCGCTTGCTGGGAAAATGCCGGGGCACAAAGGCGATTCACGCTGAAAGCAGCAACACGACGCAGGAGTAGAAACCCATGACCACAGGCCTTCAGGTGATCTTCATCGAAGACGATGAACTGGTGCGCCGCGCAAGCGTGCAAAGCCTTCAGCTCGCGGGCTTCGAGGTGACCGCATTCGGCAGCGTGGAGGGCGCGTCGCGTCTGATCGATGCCAGTTTCCCCGGCGTGATCGTGAGCGATATCCGCCTGCCGGGCGCGAGCGGTCTCGACCTTCTGGCTCAATGCCACGAACGCGCGCCCGAAGTACCGGTGATCCTCGTGACAGGCCACGGCGATATCTCGATGGCCGTCCAGGCCATGCGCGACGGCGCCTACGATTTCATCGAAAAACCATTCGCGTCGGAGCGCTTGATTGAAGCGGTCCGGCGCGCGCTGGAACGGCGCACGCTCGTGCTGGAGAATCGCGCGCTGCGGCGCGAACTCGCCGGGCAAAGCAGCGTGGCGCCAAGGATCATCGGACGCAGCCCGGCGATTGAACAGGTGCGCAAGCTGATCGCCAACGTAGCGCCCACCGACGCCTCCGTGCTGATCAACGGCGACACCGGTGCCGGCAAGGAACTGATCGCGCGCAGTCTGCACGACTTGTCGCCGCGCCGGGACAAGCCGTTTATCGCGGTGAATTGCGGCGCGTTGCCCGAGCAGATGTTCGAGTCGGAGATGTTCGGCTACGAAGCCGGCGCGTTCACCGGCGCGCAGAAACGCCGCATCGGCAAGCTCGAACATGCGTCGGGTGGCACGCTGTTCCTCGATGAGATCGAAAGCATGCCGCTCGCGCTGCAGGTGAAATTGCTTCGGGTGCTGCAGGACGGTGTGCTGGAGCGGCTTGGCTCGAATCAGCCGATCCGCGCGAATTGCCGTGTGATCGCCGCCGTGAAGGGCGATATGGCCGAGCACGTCGCGGCGGGCACGTTCCGGCGCGACCTGATGTATCGGCTGAACGTGGTGACGATCACGCTGCCGCCGCTTGCTGAACGCCGCGAAGACGTGGTGCCGTTGTTCGAGCATTTTCTGCTCGATGCCGCCGTGCGATACGAGCGCCCCGCGCCATTGCTCAGCGATCGCCAGCGAGCAGAACTGATGCAGCGCGACTGGCCGGGCAATGTGCGCGAACTGCGCAACGCGGCGGACCGGATGGTGCTGGGTATCATCGACGAAACAGGCGTTCCGCTCGATGCCGCCACGCAATCGCTCAAGGAGCGCACGGAGCAGTTTGAACGTGCGGTGATCGGGGAGGCGCTGGAGCAGTGCGGCGGCGTGGTGGCTGCCGCAGCCGATCGGTTGCAGCTCGGCAAGGCTACGCTCTACGAGAAGATCAAGCGTTATGGGCTGGCGGCGAAGGGTGAGGCTGAGCGCTAGGATTTTCTGCGTATCGTTACGCTCGCCATAAACAAAAACGCCCGCCGATGAATCGGCGGGCGTTTTTGTTTTGCTCGTGTAACGCGTGTGCTCTCGGCGACTTCAGGCTGCGTTCAGCGCTTTGTCGAGAAGCGCGTCGAGTTCTGCGAACGTCGGCTCGCCGACGTAGCGCTTCAAGATCTTGCCGTCCTTATCCACGACAAACGTAGTCGGCGTCAGTTGCACGTTGCCGAACTGCTTTGCTGCGCTGCCGTCGTCCATGGCGACCTTGAACGGCAGGTTGCGCGTCTGCGCGTAGTTGGTGACGTACATTGGCGCGTCGTATTTCATCGCCACTGCGACGAATTCCAGGCCGCGGCCCTTGAAACGGTTATACGTGTCGACCATCGCCGGCATCTCTTTCATGCAGGTTTCGCAATCGGTCGCCCAGAAGTTGATCAGGTAGACCTTGCCCTTGAGATCCGTCGATGTCGATATCTTCTGGCCCGACAACAACGTGAACGTCGCGTCCGGAACACGTTGCTGACCGCCGAACGCAAAATAGCCGGTGCACGCGATCACGCCCGCGACAATCGCCATCACGACGTAGCGCAGCGGGCTCTTGCTGCGCCCCGGTGAAACCTGTGAATTCTCTGACATGGAAACCTCGAGCGTGCTCGGTTCGTACTGGGTTCGTACCCGATCCGTAGTTGGCAAATTCGCAACGACGCCAGCTTGACTGGATGGACCGCATTTTAGCCCCAATCTTGAAAAGGCGTTTTGCCGATGGCTGCCTGAGCCTTGCCGTGAGCTGTTTGGAAGACAGGGCGCCGCCTCGTTCGAACGCTGCCACTTTGGTCGCCGGCGACGGTTTCAGCACCGGCAGCGGATAATCACGCTTTTCCCCGCAGCTTTCTCATGATCCGATCTTTTCCCCGCGCCTTGAAGCGCGCTGTTTTTGATACCGCCGGGCGTTCCCCGCGCACGTTGCTCAAATCGGCCGCTTCGGCCACCACGCTCTTGATCACCGCCGGCGCGCTGTTGGCGTGCACGCCGTCCTACGACTGGCGCACGATCCAGAACAACGACGACGCCTACGAAGTCACCTTCCCGGCGAAGCCGCGCTCCGATGCCCGCGATATCGACATTGCCGGCAAGCCCATGCACATGAAGATGCAGACGGCCGAAGCTGGCGACGCGGTATTCGCCGTCGGTACGGTTGACCTGCCCGATGCCGACCCCGCGACCCAGCGCGCCGCGCTCGATTTTCTTCAGCAAGGCTTGGCCCGCAATCTCAACGCCGCGCCCGCTGCGCACCCGGTGGATATCGAAGTGGCGGCCGGAGGACGTTTGTCCGGCGCGGAAATCACCGTCAGCGGCACGAGCGGCAACACCGAAAAAAGCGAAACGCGTCAGATCCGGGCGCGTTTCATCGCCAAAGGGAATCACGCATACCAGGTCGCGATCGTCTCGACCAAGGCCCCGCCGCCCGATCAAATCGACCAGTTTTTTTCCTCGTTCAAACTTTTCTAAATATTTGCCCTAAACCGCATGCATTCATTCGCGCCTATTTCTCAAATTGAACGACACGCAGCAAACGTTTCGCGCATGAGAAATCGCACAAGCATTTTCAGCTAAAACTAGGATTTGTCTCAGTTTTTTGAACTATCCACAGAGGCTGTGGATAACTTTGTGGAAAACCTCACGGGAGCCTCGCCAAGTGCCCGTCTGACGCGGCTTTCCTTACTTTGCCTTGAATCAGTGCACCCGAAAATAGTTAATTAAATCAATGGTCTGCTGATCATTGCCAAAATCAGTGTTTGATCAGATGTTAGGGAAACGCAGAACGTTGCAGTGTGCATAAGTCAAGTCTTGACAGGCGATTTTCTTTTTTGTGAGGGCTGCAACGCGGCGGTGGATTATGCGGTCGTAAATGCCCGTCGATATTGAATCGCTTCGGCGAGGTGCGCCGCGGTCGGCGAATCCGCCGCCGCGAGATCGGCGATCGTGCGGGCCACTTTCAGCACGCGGTAATACGCCCGCGCTGACCAGCCAAATCGTTCGCCGGCCTCGCGAAGCAGGGCTTCGCCGGTGGCATCGAGTTGGCAGACGGCGTCCACTTCACGGCCGTCCAGCTCACGATTCGTCTTGCCTTGCCGTTCGAGTTGCCGGTCGCGCGCGATAGCAACGCGCCGCGCCACGACGGCGCTGGTTTCGCCGACGGATGCCTTTCTCCCCGACAATTCCGCCGGCGACAGGGCGGGCAGTTCGATCTGGATATCGATGCGATCCAGCAGTGGCCCGGACAGTTTGCGCAGGTAACGCGTGGCGACATCAGGCGTGCAGCGGCATCGGCCGTTCGGATCGCCGCGCCAGCCGCACGGGCAGGGATTCATGGCTGCGACCAATTGACACGCCGCCGGAAAATCAGCCTGATGCGCGGCGCGCGAAATCGTGATGCGGCCAGCCTCCAGCGGTTCGCGCAGCGTTTCAAGCACTTTCCGATCGAATTCTGGCAGTTCGTCGAGAAAAAGAACGCCTAGATGCGCCAGCGTGATTTCGCCGGGTTGCGGCGGATTGCGACCGCCAACTAGCGCAACGGAGCTCGACGAATGGTGCGGCGAGCGAAACGGCCGCTGGCGCCATTGAGAGGGCGAAAATCCGAGCATGCTCGCGGAGAGAATGGCCGCCGACGACAACGCTTCGTCATCGGTCATGGGCGGAAGGAGGCTGGGTAGCCGGGCGGCGAGCATTGACTTGCCCGCGCCGGGCGGCCCGACCATCAGCAGATGATGTCCACCGGCTGCCGCAACTTCGAGCGCGCGGCGTGCGCCGGGATGGCCAATCACATCGACGAGATCGGGCAACGGCGCGCGCTTGCGCAGCGGGGAATCGGGCGCTGCGCCGCGGATGGGCGTAAGACGGCCATCGACTGAACCGCTGAGATGTGCACACAAAGCGGGCAGATCAGAAGCGCCGAATACATCGATACCCGGCACCAGCGCCGCTTCCGCTGCACTTCCCAGGGGCAGATAGATTTCGGGCATGCGGGGATCGGACTCGCGAACGGACCCGCCTTCGAGCGCTGACCCCGACCCCGACCCCGACCCCGACCCCGACCCCGACCCCGACCCCGACCCCGACCCCGACCCCGACCCCGACCCCGACCCCGACCCCGACCCCGACCCCGACCCCGACCCCGACCCGGCGCGCGCATACTGACGCGCTGCACCACAGGCCATGGCGAACGCGCCGCGCATGGGGCGCAGTGCACCGGTCAACGACAACTCTCCGGCGAACTCCCGATGCAGCAGCGCCTCGGCCGGAATCTGGCCGCTCGCCGCCAGAATGCCCAATGCGATTGGCAAGTCGAAACGGCCAGACTCCTTAGGCAGGTCGGCGGGGGCGAGATTGACGGTGATGCGTCGAACCGGGAAATCGAAACCGCAATTCTGGAGTGCTGCGCGCACTCGCTCGCGGCTTTCGCGAACTTCGAGATCGGGCAGGCCGACGATTGAAAACGAAGGTAATCCATTGGCGAGATGAACCTCGACGGTCACCTCGGGCGCGCGCCCAGGGGCGGGCGCGCGGCTGCGCACCACGGCAAGCGACATGATTTTTCCCCGCTGCCGTTGCCTCGATGATTCGAGGCGCCGGCTTAATGACCCAACATCACGGCTCGCTTAGCCTATGACACGCTTTAGAACTTCCGGACGTTAGTCCTGGACGCTGGACGAACTCGACGAAGACGACGATGGTCCGCCGCCCAGCTTCGCTTCCAGTTTCGCGACGCGTTGTTCCAGTTCCTCGAGCCGGGCGCGCGTGCGGACGAGCACTTGCGTCTGAGTATCGAATTCTTCGCGTGTCACCAGGTCCAGTTTCGAAAAGCCCTGGGACAGCATGGCTTTCATATTCTTTTCAATGTCCTTTGCCGGCGAATTCTTAAGCAATTCGCTCATCTTGGCCTGGAAGTCATTGAATACGTCGTTCGGCTGTTTCATGCAGATTTCCTCTTGCGCACCATATAAGTGCATTCATTGTTAGCTCAGTGCTCCGGCAAACCGGATGATCCGTTTTGGTGCGCTTTCTCGCGCACCACGAGAACGGCGGCACATCCGCGCAGCATGTTTCTGCGCTTTGGAACTTGTCCGTTTGCCTGAACCTTGCGAGCACTCTAGCAACGTTCCACGGTGCGCGCCAGCGAACGCAAGCGTTGCTGGCCATCCGGTCTACCCCACGCACACCATGCCTTTCGAGCCAATCAGCAGGCTGCGGACACGCGCATGGCATACGAGTTGCATATGTGCCCCGGGCCTTGTCCGTGCGCGCTTTTCCGGGCGGTCGATAACGCGGCGCGGCGCAACAGACGCCGCTCGCGACGGGCATGAAGCAGCGAGGGAACCGGCATCGGACCAGATTAAGGCGCTCAAGCGCCAGCTCTGTTCGACACACAGCGAGGGATAAATGAAGCTCATTACCGCAATCATCAAGCCGTTCAAGCTCGACGAAGCACGCGAAGCATTGTCGGCTATTGGCGTCTCGGGCATCACCGTGACCGAGGTGAAAGGCTTCGGCCGCCAGAAGGGCCACACGGAGCTGTATCGCGGCGCCGAGTACGTGGTCGATTTCCTGCCGAAAGTGAAGATCGAAGCAGCGGTTTCCGACGACATCGTCGACCAGGCGATCGAAGCGGTCGAGCGTGCCGCCCGCACGGGCAAGATCGGCGACGGCAAGATCTTTGTCACCCCGATTGAACAAGTCATTCGCATTCGCACCGGTGAGACCGGCGCGGACGCTCTCTAAAAAAAGACACGGCGATAAGAGGAAACAGCAGAATGCGTAAATTATTGATGTCTTTGTTGATGGCGGGGTCGCTGCTGGGAGTCAGCGCCGGCACCGTGATGGCGCAGGATGCGTCCGCGCCAGCGGCTGCATCCGCCGCGGCCTCAGACACGACCGCAGCAGCGCCTGCCAGCGCACCGGATACCGCCAGCGCGGCCCCGGCGTCGGGCGCTGACGCAGCATCGGCGGCCGCTCCGGCTTCCGGCGCATCCGATGCCGCAGCCGCACCTGCCGCACCGACGGAACCGTTCTCTGTTGATTCGTCGAAGATCAATTCCGGCGATACCGCCTGGATGCTGACTTCCACCGCCCTCGTGCTGTTCATGACGATCCCGGGCCTGGCGCTTTTCTACGCGGGCATGGTCCGCAAGAAGAACGTGCTCGCGACCGTGATGCAGAGCTTCGCGATCTGCTGCCTGGTCACGATCCTCTGGACCGTGGTGGGCTACAGCCTTGCGTTCACGCCGGGTAACGCGTTCATCGGCGGCTTCTCGCGGGTGTTCCTGCACGGCATGAACTACATCCACGGCGACAAGGCGACCACCCTGACCGTCAGCCATCTGGCTCCGACGATTCCGGAATCGGTCTACTTCGTCTACCAGATGACGTTCGCGATCATCACCCCGGCGCTGATCGCCGGCGCGTTCGCCGACCGGATGAAGTTCTCCGCGATGCTGGTCTTCATGGGACTGTGGACGATCATCGTCTACTCGCCGATCGCGCACATGGTCTGGGAACCGACGGGCTGGTTGTCGGCCGCTGGCATCCTGGACTTCGCAGGCGGCACGGTGGTTCACATCAACGCCGGTATCGCAGGCCTGGTGTGCTGTCTGGTGCTCGGCAAGCGCGTCGGTTACGGCCGCGAAGTCATGGCGCCGCACAACCTCGTGCTCTCGCTGATTGGTGCTTCCATGCTGTGGGTCGGCTGGTTCGGTTTCAACGCGGGTTCGGCAGTGGCGGCTGATGGCCGTGCCGGGTTCGCAATGCTGACGACGCAAATCGCTACCGCATTTGCCGCATTCGGCTGGATGTTCGCCGAATGGCTGGCCAAGGGTAAGCCTTCGGTGCTCGGCATCATCTCGGGCGCGGTGGCCGGTCTGGTGGCCATTACGCCGGCTTCGGGTTTCGTCGGCGTGACCGGCGCGATCGTGATCGGTATTGCGGCTGGCGTGGTCTGCTTCTGGTCGGCAACGTGGCTCAAGACGAAGCTCGGCTACGACGATTCGCTCGACGCGTTCGGCGTCCACGGCGTGGGCGGTATTCTCGGCGCGCTCCTGACCGGCATCTTCGCGGTCAAGGACATCGGCGGCGCGGACGGCAGCATCCTGCTGCAAGCCAAGGGCGTGCTTACCACCCTGGTCTACAGCGGCGTGGTCAGCTTCATCTTGTTGAAGGTTATCGACATGGTCATGGGTCTGCGTGTCACAGAAGAAGAGGAACGTGAAGGCCTCGACGTGACACTGCATGGCGAGCACGTCGAATAAGAAGTTTTCGTTTTGGGCGATGCCCGGCGCGAGAGGCCGCGGCGTCGTCCCTATCATCGTGCGCAGGCTTTAAGCACGACTCCGAGACAAGCGCAGCGATTTTGCCCGCCCACTGACCGGCGGGCATTTTTTTGTTCCGATTTTGTACGAGGTAACGGTTTCCGGCAGGCAGGATTGATGCAAGCAGCGGCACGAACCGTGCGAATAGGCTTGGGAAAAGGGAGTTCATACCCAAATACGTGAGGCGTTTGCTCTACAATCTTTCCTCTTAAGTCCGCGAGTCATCAATGGTTCCGCACCTCGTTACGGCTTTAAACGGCCCCTTGCTCGATCTCGAGCGGAAGATACTCGACGCGACGCCGTCCATCGAACGCTGGTTCCGGCTGGAGTGGCAAGAGCACACTCCGCCGTTCTACTGCTCGGTAGACTTGCGCAACGCCGGTTTCAAGCTCGCTCCCGTCGATACCAACCTGTTCCCCGGCGGCTTCAACAACCTGCCGGTGGAAGTGCTGCCGCTCGCCGTCCAGGCCGCGATGGCGTCGATCGAAAAGATCTGTCCCGACGCAAAAAACCTGCTCGTGATCCCCGAGCGTCATACACGCAACGCGTTTTATCTCGAGAACGTTGCGCGGCTCGCGACCATCATGCGTCAGGCCGGGTTGAATATCCGCTTCGGCACGCTCGATGAAAATATTCACGGACCTGTCACTATCGCGCTGGCCGACGGGCAGAAGATCGTCCTGGAACCGCTTGAACGCACGCCGCGCCGGCTGGGCCTGAAAAACTTCGATCCCTGCTCGATCCTGCTGAACAACGACTTGTCCGGCGGCATTCCGCCGGTGCTGGAAAATCTCCACGAGCAATACTTGCTGCCGCCGCTGCATGCAGGCTGGGCCGTGCGCCGCAAGTCGAATCACTTTGCGTGTTATGACGACGTCGCGAAGAAGTTTTCGAAGCTTGTCGAGATCGATCCGTGGATGATCAACCCCTATTTCGCGCACGTGGAAGGCGTGGATTACGAGGCGCGGACCGGCGAGGAAGCGCTGGCGGATGCTATCGATGGCGTGTTGAAGAAGATCGCGAAGAAATATCGGGAGTACGGAATCAGCGAGAAGCCGTATGTCGTGATCAAAGCCGATGCCGGCACCTACGGCAAAGGTGTCATGACGGTGCACGACGCGTGCGAAGTCGCCGCGCTGACCAAACGTGAACGCGTGAAGATGAACGACGCGAAGGACGGTCTCGAAGTCCACGACGTGATCGTCCAGGAAGGCGTGCATACGTTCGAGCGCGTGGAAAACGCGGTCGCCGAGCCGGTGGTTTATATGATCGACCGGTATGTGGTCGGCGGGTTTTATCGTGTGCATGATTCGCGCAACCGCGACCAGAACCTCAACGCGCCGGGCATGCATTTCGTGCCGCTCGGCTTCGAACACACGGCCTTGCCCGACGCCCACGCGAAGCCGGGCGCCGCGCCGCCGAACCGCTTCTATATGTATGGCGTGGTGGCAAGGCTGGGGTTGCTCGCGGCATCGGTGGAACTGGAAAAGACCGATCCCGAAGCCATTCAGGTCTAAGCTTCAACCCATCACGACGGCCGCACGAAGTTGCGGCCGTTTTGCACTTCAGGCGCGAACCTGCGCGACGTGTTAAAAATCGCGTATTGCAGACTGCGGTCTGCCGCCACCTCTTGAATCAATCAAGGCCGAACGGCCGCTCTGGACGCTTATGGATATCCTTTTTATCGCCGATCCGCTCGATCATTTCAAGATCTACAAAGACACGACCTACGCGATGATGGCCGAAGCCGCGCGTCGCGGACACACGATCTACGCGTGCGAGCCGCAGCATCTGGCGTGGGTTGACGGCAAGGTCGAGGGGACGGTTCAGCGCATAACCATCGTCGGCGACGAAGCGGATTCGGCGCGCTCGCCGTGGCACGAAGCCGCCGCGCCGGAGATCCTCGACCTCAAGCATTTCGGCGCTGTCCTGATGCGCAAAGACCCGCCGTTCGACATGGAATACGTGACGTCCACGTGGCTTTTGGAACTGGCGGAGCGCACCGGCGCACGCATCTTCAACAAGCCAAGCGCGATCCGCGATCACTCGGAAAAGTTGGCGATTGGCGAGTGGCCGGAGTTCGTCGTGCCCACGCTGGTGACACGCGATGCCGCGCGCCTGCGCGCTTTCCACGCCGAACACGGCGATGTGATCCTGAAGCCGCTCGACGGCATGGGCGGCATGGGCGTGTTTCGCGTGAAGGCTGATGGCATGAACCTCGGCACGATCGTGGAAATGCTTAGCGACAACGGCGCGCGCAGCGTCATGGCGCAGAAGTTCATCCCGCAAATCACCGATGGCGACAAACGTATCCTGCTGATCGGCGGCCAACCCGTGCCGTATTCGCTTGCCCGGATTCCGCAAGGCAACGAAGTGCGCGGCAATCTGGCTGCCGGCGGTTTGGGCGTCGCGCAACCGCTCACCGAGAACGATCGCAAGATTGCGGAAACGCTGGGTCAGACGCTTTTCAATCGCGGCTTGCTGCTGGTTGGACTCGATGCCATCGGTGACTATCTGACCGAAGTGAACGTGACCAGCCCGACGTGCTTCCGCGAAATCATGGACCAGACAGGTTTCGATGTCGCCGGCATGTTCATCGATGCGTTGGAACGAGCGGCTGCAGCCTAGCAACAGGCTTCGCTCTCAAGCGGGAAAGCGGGAAAATTAGAGGGGGCTGTCGAAGAGGCAGCCCGGCTGTTGATTTCTCCCAGACTGTTACAATCTCCCGCTCATGAGATTCGTTTCGTGGCGCGATCCGGCCCCGAAATTGAAGTGGAAACTTGCTGCAGCGCAAAACGCTGCGCATTGCGTGCAAAATCCGACTAAGCTTACGTATAGACGCTCGTTGACCGTTTTGCACCCGGATCGATGTTGCAGTCGCGTTTTGCAATGTTTGTGCAGTATTTGGCGCCGCAATCGCATATATAACAGCAGGTTCCCACGATTTCCGACGTATCTCGTCGTTTTTGGGGCAGCACACTCTGACATGGCTGGCATTCTAATCATTGCTCACGCTCCGTTCGCTTCGGCGTTACGTGAGTGCATTACCCACATTTACGGCGGTTTGCCCGCGCGCATTGGCGTGATCGATGTGAAGCCGGATTGCGATCCCGTGGAAGTTCGGGCGTTTGCGCGCTCCGAAATCGACCGTCTGAAGGAAGAGAACGGTGCGATCGTCCTGACCGACGTATTCGGCGCAACGCCTGCGAATATCGCGCAAAGCCTGGCAAGCAACAGCGTTCGCGTACTTGCCGGCGTCAATCTGCCCATGCTGGTCCGCGCTGTCTGCTACAGGACCACGCCGCTCGACACGCTGGCTGAAAAATCGCTGCAAGGGGGATCGAAGGGCATTCAGGAACTCGATGCCTCGACGCCCGCCAATCCTTGCGCAATGGCCAGCGCCGCAGCCGCTGCGGCGGCCGCCGTGAGTAGTTGCGCTGCAGGCGTTGCCGCGACCAGTTGCATGCCGGCCAAGATACCGGCCAAGGCGGAAGCTCACTGAGTCAGCAGGTGGCGTTGATGCCCATTTGCCGGCTTGCTGGCAGCATACTGGCCGCACGTTAAAAGTCCGTTGGAAAAGAAATGACCCGGCTGCATCGCGTCAGCCATCTCACTTAGCGCCCGGAGCATCATGCTGCAACAGGAAACAACTATCGTGAACAAGCTGGGGCTGCACGCGCGTGCTTCAGCCAAGCTCACACAAATGGCAGGAAACTTTCAATGCGAGATCTGGATGAGCCGCAACGGCCGCCGGATCAACGCGAAAAGCATCATGGGCGTCATGATGCTTGCGGCGGGAATTGGCAGCACGGTGACCATAGAAACCGAAGGCTCCGATGAAGCCGAAGCCATGAAGGCCATCCTTGCGCTTATCGCAGATAAATTTGGCGAAGGACAATGACCTTGTCCTGCCTGCAGCACTCAGAAAAAGCCGCGCATCGACGCGGCTTTTTTGTGTCCGCAGACTGGACGACGGGTGACATAGGGCGCAATAAACTGCGTCGTTTTGTGACAGAAACTTGCTGCAGCGCGAAGGGTGTCAAATCGCGTTCGAATTTATAATGGTGCGCGGACTCGCATCGCCAGCCGGTGATCGACAAAACCGTGAGACACCCATAACTAGAGAGAGGTGCGCGTGTCGTTCACGCTGCATGGAATTCCCGTTTCGCGTGGTATCGCTATCGGCCGCGCGTATCTGATCGCGGCGGCTGCACTCGATGTCGACCACTATCTGGTTGAACCGGATCGCATCGACAGTGAAATTGAACGCTTTCACGCAGCGCAGGCGCAGGTTCACGCGGAGCTGGACGCTCTGCGCGACGACCTGGCTGCGGATGCGCCCAGCGAGATGGGCGCGTTTATCAACGTCCATTCCATGATCCTGAACGACGCCATGCTCGTTCACGAAACCATCGATCTCGTGCGTACGCGCCGCTACAACGTAGAGTGGGCGCTGACCGAACAGCTTGAAATCCTGAGCCGCCATTTCGACGATATCGAAGACGAATATCTGCGCGAGCGAAAGGCCGATATTCAGCAAGTCGTGGAGCGCGTTCTCAAAGCGCTGGCCGGCGCACCGTCCACCGCTACGCTCGTCGTCGATGGCGCGGCCACCAACGGCCACAACGACATGATCGTGGTCGCTCATGACATCGCGCCCGCCGACATGCTGCAGTTCAAGACCCAGGCGTTCAAGGGATTCGTGACGGACCTCGGCGGCCGCACCTCCCACACGGCTATTGTGGCTCGCAGCCTCGGCATTCCCGCGTCGGTCGGCGTGCAGCAGGCGAGCGCGTTGATCCGGCAGAACGACTTGATCATCGTGGATGGGGATCACGGCATTGTGATCGTCGATCCGGCGCCGATCGTGCTGGAAGAGTATTCGTACCGGCAGAGCGAGAAGGTGCTTGAGCAGCGCAAGCTGCAGCGCCTCAAGTTCTCGCCGACGCAAACGTTGGACGGCACGAAGATCGACTTGTGCGCGAACATCGAATTACCCGACGACGCCAAGACCGCGCTCGACGCGGGCGCAATGGGCGTAGGCCTGTTCCGCAGCGAGTTCCTGTTCATGAACCACAAGGACGAGTTGCCGGAAGAGGAGGAGCAATTCGCGGCCTACCGGCGTGCAATCGAGCTGATGAAGGGCCGTCCGGTGACCATTCGCACGATCGATGTGGGCGCGGACAAGCCGCTTGAGTCCATGAGCGGCGGCGACGGTTACGAGACCGCGCAGAACCCGGCACTTGGCTTGCGAGCGATCCGCTGGAGCTTGTCCGAGCCGCAGATGTTCATGACGCAATTGCGGGCAATCTTGCGGGCATCGGCGTTCGGCCGGGCGAAGATCCTGATCCCCATGCTCGCGCACGCGCAGGAAATCGACCAGACGCTCGACCTGATTCACGAAGCGAAGCGTCAACTTGACGACGCGGGGATCGACTACGATCGCAACATCCAGGTCGGCGCGATGATCGAGATTCCGGCGGCCGCGATTGCCGTGCGGCTGTTCCTGAAGCGGCTGGATTTCCTGTCGATTGGCACCAACGACCTGATCCAGTACACGCTTGCCATCGATCGCGCCGATAACGCCGTCGCGCATCTTTACGATCCCTTGCATCCCGCGGTGTTGCACTTGATCGCGTTCACGTTGCGTGAAGCGAAAGCGGCGGGCGTCCCGGTTTCCGTCTGTGGCGAAATGGCCGGCGATCCTTCCGTGACGCGCTTGCTGCTCGGCATGGGCCTCACCGAGTTTTCGATGCACCCAAGCCAGTTGCTCGTGGTCAAGCAAGAGATCCTGCGGGCGGATCTGAAGGCGTTGCAAAAGCCGGTCGCGGACGTGCTCGCCGCGTATGAACCCGCGGAGTTGCTCGCGTCGCTGGCCGTGCTTCAGAAGGCCTGAGCCTGAGTTTGAGTTTGTATAAGGCTGCGCTCGGCGATGAGTTTATCGACGACGCGCATCACGAACTCAGGGGTGATCACCGCCGTGCATTGGAACGGTTGCGACTTGTCGAAGCGGCGGGGGCACCAGGCGAAATTCTGGGCATCGAACTCGGTGGTCGTGTCGTTGAAGCAGCTATTGCAGCCGTGGAAATTGATCACGCGATACGGCGTGCGGAACTCGGTCGATGGATGCGAGAAGCCGCTGATCATGACCACGGGCGTACGGGCTGCCCATGCGAGCCACGATAGTCCGCTCCCCAATCCGATAAAGAAATCCGCGTGATGCAACAGGCTCATGCGTTCCTGCAACGGCCGGTTGCCGGTGAAATCCTCGGCGCCTTCCGGCATCAGGTTCATGTATTCCGCGTTGCCGTATTGCTTGTCGCGGTCAATGCACAACACTCTATAACCCAGCGTTTTCAAATGCTCGATCAGCGTCGGCCAGCCGCGCGGATTGTTCCAGTACTTGCATTGCGCGGTGGATTGCGTCGCGATGCATACATAACGTTCGGCAATCGTGCGCGTCTTGTTTTCTATCACCACATTCGGCCGGCGTTCCTCGCAAGGCACGCCCAGCAGATACGCGATCATGTCCTGCATGTTGCTGACGCGCGGATCGGTGGGCTGGTGATCGCGTTCAGAGAATGGTTTCAGCAGACCAAGGTAATACGTCGCGTAGTACGTACCGTTCTGGCGGTCCAGTTCAACCTCGGTCGCGATGTTCAGGTCCGGATAACCATCGCGGAAAAGCGGCTGCAAATGCGCTGGCAAAGGGAGGGAAACCTCGCAGTCATGTTGCTTGCGGAATGCATCGATAACCGGCACCCACGCGAGCGAATCGCCCAGTGCCAGCGCGTGCATGCGTAGCAAAACCTTCTTGCCGGTTGCGTTGTACGAATGGGAAAACACGAGCCGCGAGCCGTCGAATACTTCAAGCAGGAAGCGCACGAAGTACTTGCGTCGGCTCGTGATCACGGCGTTTGCTTCCACCGCTTCATCCAAGAGGACGTTGAATGTATCGAGATCGGTCATGCGGACACGCCAGCCATCGACTGGCACTTGTACGCGGCAACCGTAGTTGAAGTCGTAGAGGATGCCTTCCGGACCGCTCAGGGCGAGTGCGCCGGGCCGCGCGAATTCGGTTTCAATCCGGCCGCGTTGGGTGCTGGGGTGTGCTGTCTCGCTCACGTGTTGCTCCAGTAGCGTTGATAAGTGATGCGACCACGATAAGTCGGCCGAACCCTCAGGCAAATTGGAGAACTCTTAAATTTGAGACGGCGGCGCGAATAGACGTTCGCTTGGCAAGTGAAGGGGCGATGTCCGTTCCCGTGAACAAACTATTCCTGTGCGTGCGTTCCACAAACCGGGCAGGTCGCCTGTCGCGTAATGCGCATCGTGTTCCATTCCATGCGCAACGAATCGAGCATCATCAGGCGGCCTTGCAGCGTCGTACCGAAACCGCCAATCACGCGTAACGCCTCGGCCGCCTGCATCGCGCCGATGATGCCGACCGTTGGCGAGAAGACACCCATCGTCGAGCACGCGACTTCCTCGAACGCTTCGTCCGGCGGGAACACGCAGGCGTAGCAGGGCGATTCGGCGGAGCGAAAGTCGAAGGTGCTGATCTGGCCATCGAAGCGCAGCGCGGCGCCTGATACGAGCGGCACGCCGTGGGCAAAACAGGCGGCGTTGATGGCGTGGCGAGTGGCGAAGTTGTCGGTGCAATCGAGTACGGCGGTGGCCTTCGGGACGTTTGCGTCGAGCCACGCGGCATCGGCGCGAACGGCGGCCGTGGTGACCTTTACGCCGGGGTTGAGCGCCGCGAGCGTAGCGCGGGCAGAATCCACCTTTGGTTCACCAACCGATGCACTGGTGTGCAGGATCTGGCGCTGGAGATTGGTGAGGTCGACGGTATCGGCATCGACCAGCGTGATCTCGCCCACACCGGCTGCGGCCAGGTACATCGCAGCCGGAGATCCGAGACCACCCGCACCAATGATGATGGCGTGTGCATCGAGGAAGCGCTGTTGCGCTTCAATGCCGATTTCATCGACGAGGATATGCCGGGAATAACGGAGAAGCTGATCGTCGTTCATCGAGCGCTCAAGTAGGCTACGACCGGAACGCCTGGCAGCAGAAAGCAGGCGTGCGATCGCGTGAAATTGCCATTTTAAGCGCGTGTCGAGGAGAGTTGGCGTTAGCGCTTGATCAGCGCGTACTCCGGCACTGCGGCATTGCGGGTCCCATGGAGGGCGTCTACTCCCGGTTCCAATGCAATCATGGTATGCCGGGGTGAAGCTGAGGGGCAGAGGGAAAACTGGCGCGACACTCAGGGTGTGCCGGAAGAGACTGATGCGGATTCTTTGGTGCTTGCAGCTTGCTGTTGAGAATCGGTTGGCGCAGAAAAGCCCGCGCCAACCGAAACCTGGACAAAACTTACTGTGCAGCCGAAGCGGCGGCCGGTGCGGATGCCGGCGCCGGCGTAGCGTTTGCACCCGGTGCGCCCGACGCAGGCGTTGCATCTGCCCCTGGCGTAGCCGGCAACGCTGGCTTGACAACGATAGGAGCCGAAGCCGATGGAGCCGGCTTATCCTGCGCCAGTTTCCGTTCGGAATAAGACTTCGATTCCTGAACCGGCTTGCCTTCAAGCTTGTTCAGCGCTTGCGTGAGCATGAAGTCGTCAGCCGTGCCGAAGTCAACAGGCTTACGCTCGCGATCCTTGCGGCGCTGCTCCGGCGTCTTTTTGTCGTTCTGTTCTTCAAGAATCCGCAGTTGCTCGAGCCGGTCCGCTTCGCGCGCTTCCTGTTCCTTCTTCTCGTTCGGATCCTGCGTATTGGCCAAGTGGTTCGAATAATCCACTTCGCGCGTAACGAGCGCGTCGTCCGGATCACCTTCAGCGTATTGATCGACCGGAACGTCCGGGCGGATGCCCTTGTTCTGGATCGACCGGCCGCTCGGCGTGTAGTAATACGCCGTGGTCAGGCGCAGCGCGGTGTCAGCGGTCATCGGCCGGACGGTTTGCACCGAACCCTTTCCGAACGTGGTCTTGCCGACAATCAATGCGCGATGATGATCCTGCAGCGCACCCGCGACAATCTCGGAAGCCGACGCCGAGTACGCATTGGTCAACACGACCATGGGCACCTTCTTGAAGATTTCCGGGAGGTTCTTCAGCGGATCGGAGTCGAAGGAAGGCAGGCGATAGTTGTCGTAGGTGTCGCGGAAGGTTTGCTTCGCGTCCGCAATTTGTCCGTTCGTCGACACCACCACCGCGTTGTCCGGCAGGAACGCGCCGGCTACGCCGACCGCGCTCTGCAGCAAACCACCGCCGTTGTTACGCAGATCAAGCACGAGGCCCTTCAGGTCTGGCTGCTGGCGCGCGAGATCCTGCAGCTTTGCAGCGAGATCCGGCACGGTACGTTCCTGGAAGCTTGTGATCCGGATGTAGCCGTAACCTGGCGCCGGAACCTTCATCTTCACGCTCTGCACGCGGATGATTGCGCGCGTAACCGTGACAGGGAAAGTCCGGTCGTCGGTCTTGCGGAAAATGGTCAGCGTGACCTTGGTGCCCGGATCGCCGCGCATTTGCTTGACGGCGTTATCCAGCGTCATGCCGCGTACCGGCTTGTCATTGATGCGGGTGATCAGGTCGCCCGGACGAATGCCGGCGTGAAACGCCGGCGTATCTTCAATAGGCGAAATCACCTTGATCAAGCCATCTTCCGACGAAATCTCGATACCAAGGCCCGCGAAGCGACCTTTGGTCTGCTCCTGAAGCTCTTCGTAATCGGTTTTGTCGAGATAGGACGAATGCGGATCTAGGCTCGACACCATGCCTTTGATGGCCGCGGTGAGAAGCTTTTTATCGTCGACCGGCTCGACGTATTCATGCTTGATTTGCCCGAATACTTCGGCAAACAACCGCAATTGATCGAGCGGGAGAGGCGCGGTGGCGGCTTGCTGGGCAGATGCGGAGAGTTGCAGCGTTGCAAATGCGCCGGTAGCAAGGCCCGCGGCGATCAGGCCGATGTTTTTCAGGTTCTTTCGCATAGAGTCTGTTGCGGTCGGAAGCGGATTAGGCTGCGTCGTGGTTGACTGGGCAGTATAACTGCAAGCCTCGGACCACGACTTAAACGCAGCTTAAAGGGCTTCGCCGGGAAATGGATGGGCGGGGTTCTTTTAATGTGCGGCGGTTTCCAAACCGGTATACGGCCGCAAAAGTCGGGCCCGGTTTAAAGGTGATCCGCAAAGCATGAGATCGCATACCCTTTTTTCATGCGTTTGTACGATAAATGCCTGTGAGCTGGCGGAATGGCGAATCCGCGCGCTTGCCCGGATGCTGATTAATCTGGACGTGCCGGCCGAAAGCGCGAAGGCGCAGGTTGCCGTCGCCATAAGCCACGCCGCGGGGCGGGGTGCATAAATCACGGGTGGCGCATTCGAGCCAACACGAGACCTCGCGCGGCCGATCTCTGTGCGATACATCCGGAGAACACCACGAGCGACGTGCACAGCGAAAAAAACATTGGACGCTGTTTCAAGCCCGCGGTCACCGGCGCGAGATCAAAGCACCCGCGACCGCCGGCCATTCTCGAAACAACAGAACAACAGCCTTAGCCCGCCTTCCCTTGCTTCGCCACTGCCGCCTGCGCCTTGGCAATCGCTTCCGGGTCGCCGAGATAATAGTGCTTGATCGGCTTCAGGTTTTCGTCGAGTTCATACACGAGCGGCACGCCGTTCGGGACGTTCAGCCCGACGATGTCGTCGTCGGAAATGCCGTCCAGGTACTTGATCAGCGCGCGCATGGAATTGCCGTGTGCCGCAATCAGCACACGCTTGCCCGATTTGATAGCCGGCGCGATGGACTCGTTCCAGATGGGCATGACGCGGGCGACCGTGTCCTTCAGGCATTCGGTCAGCGGCAACTGTTCACGCGGCACTTTTGCGTAACGCGGGTCGTTGAACGCCGTGCGTTCGTCGGAAGGATCGAGCGCAGGCGGCGGCGTGTCGTAGCTCCTGCGCCAGATCAGCACTTGCTCGTCGCCGTATTTCTTCGCGGTCTCAGCCTTGTTCAGGCCGGAGAGGGCGCCATAATGCCGCTCGTTCAGCCGCCACGAATGGACCACGGGCAAGTACATTTCGTCCATCTGATCCTGCACGTGCCAGAGCGTGCGGATCGCGCGCTTGAGCACCGATGTGTAGGCCAGGTCAAAGCTGAAGCCGGCTTCCTTCAGCAGCAGCCCCGCCTGTTGCGCCTCGCGGGTGCCTTGTTCTGTCAGGTCGACGTCGACCCAGCCTGTGAATCGGTTTTCCTTGTTCCACGTGGATTCGCCGTGGCGGATGAGCACTAGCTTGTACATGATGTCCGTTGAGAGGTCGGTTAGTTAGGAAGCGGCAAAAAAGCAGGAAACTGGCATCGATTCTGTGCGGCAACGCGTTCTGACGCAACTCAGCCGATCGGCCGAGTCCATCGCGGAGGACGGTTATTTTATAATGACCGGATTGTCCCGATTTTTTTCGACCTTTCATTTTTCCACAATCCCAATCCGGCGGTCCCGACGTGAAGTTTTTCACCGATTACACCAACCTTGTTCTTATCGCCGTCGCCCTCATTTCTGGTGGGTTGCTGCTTTGGCCGACGATTGTCCGGCGTGGCCGCGGAGGGGTTTCCGCGCCCGAGGCTATTCAACTGATCAACCGGCGCAACGCCTCCGTGATCGACGTGCGGCCGGCCGCCGAGTATTCGAAGGGGCATTTGCCGGCGGCGCGAAACTTCGAAATTTCGGAGCTTCAAGCAAAAATTGGCCAAATCGCGAAGAATAAGAGCAATCCGGTCTTGCTCGTATGTCAGACCGGCCAACAGTCCCAGAAGGCGAGCCAGATCGTGAGCGATGCCGGTTACGCCGAGGTCCACGTATTGCAAGGCGGGCTGGATGCCTGGCAAAAAGCCG
Source organism: Caballeronia sp. LjRoot29 (assembly GCF_964252755.1). Lineage (NCBI taxonomy): Bacteria > Pseudomonadati > Pseudomonadota > Betaproteobacteria > Burkholderiales > Burkholderiaceae > Caballeronia > Caballeronia sp. LjRoot29. The sequence continues at coordinate 23,487 of NZ_CAXUPU020000014.1, forward strand.
GCATGCCGGTCGTGAAACAAGGAGCGGTAAAGTGAATAAAGTGATCATGTACAGCACGCAGGTGTGCCCGTATTGCCAGATGGCCGAACGTCTACTAAAGTCGCGCGGCGTGGAAAACGTCGAGAAGGTGCTGATCGACCGTGATCCGGCCCGGCGTGAAGAAATGATGACGCGCACGGGCCGCCGCACGGTGCCGCAGGTGTTCATTGGCGAGACGCATGTTGGCGGTTACGACGATCTGTCCGCGCTCGATCGCAAAGGCGGCCTGGTGCCGCTGCTCGAAGCCGCCTGAACAAGCAGCGGATCATCGGGCCGGGCGCGTCGGCCTGTATGCATTCGCTGCGCAATTAAGCTGCCCGTGGTTTTTAGCCGGAAAAAACCGGAAAAACCACGAGCGGCACATTAAATAATCAAGGGAATCAACCATGTCTGACGACAACAACCAGCCGTTCTTCAACATCCAGCGCATCTACTTGAAGGACATGTCGCTTGAGCAGCCCAATTCGCCGGGCATTTTCCTCGAGCAGGAAATGCCGTCGGTTGAGGTAGAAGTGGACGTGAAGGCCGAGCGCTTGGCGGAAAGCGTGTTCGAAGTGCTGGTCACGGGCACGGTGACCGCGAAGGTCGCGGACAAGGTCGCGTTCCTGATCGAAGCCAAGCAAGCCGGTATTTTTGATATCCGCAACATTCCCGCTGATCAAGTTGATCCGCTGGTCGGCATTGCGTGCCCGACCATCTTGTTCCCGTATTTGCGCTCGAACATTGCCGACGCCATCACCCGCGCCGGTTTCCCGCCGATTCACCTCGCCGAGATCAATTTCCAGGCGCTGTACGAACAACGTATTTCGCAGTTGTCGGCAGCTCAGGAAGGCGTGGCCAACGGCGCGACGCTGAACTAAATCCCGCATATTCCGGAGCCGGGCATGCAAGTAGCCGTTCTCGGCGCCGGTGCGTGGGGCACCGCGCTGGCTGGTCATCTGGCCACTCGCCACCCCACGGTGCTCTGGGCGCGCGATCGTGCGCTCATCGAGTCCTTGTCACATTCGCACGAAAACGAGCGTTACCTGCGCGGCATCACGCTGCCCGCAGCGCTTCAGTACGACCCCAATCTCGCTTCAGCACTGGCCCACGGCGCCGCCGAAGATGCCCTGTGCGTGGTTGCCGCTCCGGTAGCCGGGTTGCGTGCGTTATGCCGCAGCATGCGCGAACTCGGCATTGTTCCTGCGCATATCGTCTGGTTGTGCAAAGGTTTTGAAGCCGACACACAATGTCTGCCGAACGAGGTGGTCGCGGCCGAACTGCCGGAGCAAGCGAGCAACGGCACCCTTTCCGGGCCGAGCTTCGCGCGTGAAGTTGGGGAAGGTTTGCCTGTGGCGCTGACGATCGCGAGTGCATCGGTCACGCTGGGCGAGCGGACCGTTGCCGCGTTTCATCACGGCGCGATGCGCATTTACACCGGCGACGATGTAATTGGCGTTGAAGTGGGCGGCGCAGTAAAGAACGTGTTGGCCATTGCAACCGGCATTGCCGATGGACTCGGCCTGGGCCTGAACGCCCGGGCCGCGCTGATTACGCGCGGACTCGCCGAAATGTCGCGGCTCGGTGTCGCGCTTGGCGGCCGTGCGGAAACCTTCACGGGCCTGACCGGGCTCGGCGACCTGATTCTCACCGCAACGGGTGACCTGTCGCGCAATCGCACGGTCGGCATGCAGTTGGCAACAGGCCGTTCGCTTACCGACATTCTCGCCGCGCTCGGTCATGTGGCCGAGGGTGTGCGCTGCGCGCGTGCCGTGCTGGCGCTGGCGGAGTCTCGCGGCATCGAAATGCCTATTACGCACGCGGTGTGTCGCGTGTTATTCGAAAACGTCGCCCCGCGCGACGCGGTTCACGCGCTGCTGAGCCGGGACGCAAAAGCGGAGTGAGGGTTCTCGTGGGCGCGGGGAAAGTCGAGAACTATTCGCCGCCCTCGAACCCTGTCTGACGCCACGCTTCGAACGTCACGATTGCCACCGTATTCGATAAATTCAAACTCCTGTTCCCGGGCCGCATCGGCAAACGCACGCGCCGCTCGTTCGTGAACTGCCCAAGCACTGAGTCCGACAAGCCCCGGGTTTCGGCACCGAAGACAAACCAGTCACCCGCTTTGAATGCATGCCCGAAAAATGGCGTTGAGCCGCGCGTGGTGAAGGCGAACATGCGGCTGGCGTCGGGGACTTCCTTTGCGAGAAAAGCGTCCCAGTTCGCATGGACATGCATCTGCGCGTACTCGTGATAGTCGAGTCCGGCGCGACGCATCTTGGCGTCGTCGAGAGGAAAACCGAGCGGTTCGATCAAATGCAGGCGCGCGCCGGTATTGGCGCACAGCCGGATCACGTTGCCGGTATTCGGCGGGATTTCAGGTTCGACCAGTACGACATTGAACATAAGCGATATAAACCCGTGGAATTAGTCTTGCGGCGTGCGCAGCGCGACGAAGTTGGTAACACGCCGCGCGCCGGCGGCTTTCAGCGTAAACGCCAGCGCGTCGAGCGTGGCGCCTGAGGTCATCACGTCGTCGACGATTGCCACGTGCTGGCCGCGTATGTCACGCAACACTGTGAACGCACTGCCGACGTTTTTGCGTCGTGTATCGAGATCAAGCTTTGCTTGCGGCGCCGTATCTCTCGTGCGCTCGATCAGCGTTGCGTCAGCCAACGAGCCGAGCCGGCGCGCAAGCGGCTTTCCGATCGACCACGCCTGGTTGTAACCGCGCGTCCTCAGGCGCCGTGGCGACAGCGGCACGGGTGCAACGACATCGGGCGTCGCCGCGTCTGTGCTCTCGAACGCCGCTTGCAACTGGCGCGCGAACTCGTCGGCCGTTGCCAGCCGCGCGTGGAACTTGAGATCGAGCGCGAGTGTATCGAGCGGCGCATGATAGTCGGCCAGCGCAATAGTCGCGTCGAAATGCGGGGGCTCCGCAATGCACCGCCTGCAAGGCAAATAGGCGCCATTTTTAACGCCGGCGGACGCAGCCGGGCCCGCCGCGAGAACCGGCACGGGTAATGCACAAACCGGGCACCGTGTGCGCGCCTGATTCCAATACTGTTCATCGCAACCGGCACACAACACTTTCTGCGACAAATTGCCACACAATGCGCACTGACTGGGCAACGCGATGTCGCGCAACTGGCCGATCCGCCGCAGCGCCATGGCAGAAGCCTCGCGCAGCGAGCCTGGAGCGCGCCATACGACACCAAAGCATAGCTTCATACGTTCGATCCAAAGAATGCGCGGCAGCGCAAAAATCCGCCCTGAGTGAGCACGGGATCAGCCCACGAGCGCATTGGAGAACCGCGGGAAACCGTTGTGCTGCCTGGTTTGGCTGAACGTTTCAGGAATCGACCGAGTATACTTCGCACTCTTAGAAAGTAGGTTGTCATGTCCCCAACTCCTGCCAATGCTGGCCGTCCGGCCTACGATTCGCGCCATTTGCAGCGAATTTTCGACCGTCGGGCCGCAACGTTCGATGACGTTGCATTCCTGCCGCGCGAGATCGCGCAGCGCATGCGCGAGCGCCTTGACTACATCAAGGTAACCCCGGTGCGCGTGCTCGACGCGGGCTGCGGCATGGGCGCAGACCTGCCGGGCCTGCGCGAGCGTTTCGCAGATGCGTCGGTGCTCGGCATGGATTTGTCGGCAGCCATGTTGGCCCGGGCGAACCAGGCCGAGATGGCCGAATCTGAAGCCAACGCCGGCTGGCGGCGGTTTCTTCCGGCCACGCTGGGCAAGGCATTCGGCGCGCGCGGCCCGCAACTGGCGCAGGGCGATTTTGCCCACCTGCCCTTTGTTGCAAGTGCGTTCGAGATGCTCTGGTCGAACCTCGCGCTGCACTGGAATGCGCGCCCTGACCTCGTATTTCCCGAATGGGCACGTGTGCTCAAGGTGAACGGCCTGCTGATGTTCAGCACGCTCGGTCCCGACACATTGAAAGAGCTCAGCGGCGCATACGCGCAGGCGGAAAAATCACTGGGTCTGACGCCGCAGCGCCACACTATCGAATTCGTCGATATGCACGATCTCGGCGACATGCTCGTCGAGAGCGGTTTCGAGATTCCGGTGATGGATCAGGAGGTGCTGACGATCACGTACAAGTCGCCGGAATCGTTGCTGAAGGACGTCCGCCGATGGGGTGCTTATCCGCGTGACGTTGCACCGCAAAAGCAGGCTCGGGCGTTGCGTGACGCGCTTCACACGGCGCTTGAAGCGCGTCGCCGCGAAGACGGCACGATCCCGCTGACCTTCGAAGTGATCTACGGGCACGCATGGAAGGCGGTGCCGCGAATGACGGCGGAAGGGCACGGTATTGTGAGGCTGGAAGATATAGGACGAGGCTCAAAACGGAGCAAGTAAACCAGTCAAAAAGGCCATTCCCACCCCTCGAATACACGCGTTGACAAGCATCCAAAAGGATGCGGCAAAAGGGCGCAGAGGCTTGTGCGGCTTGGCTTTGCGGCGTGCACCACCTTGCTTGTGGATGCTGGGCAACGCGCCTATAATGCGTCAGTTTGTCGCCGGGCTGGCATGATTTTGGGCGCATTCCGAGTAGTTGGCGCTGGCCCAATAGGTGAGCAATAGATAGGCAATACACGCAACACGCAGCGCGGGTGAGACAAATCTGACGCGGGAGACGGCGATGCAAGCAACTGATCTGCCGATGGACACCGAACCGGTCGTAAAGGACTGGTTGATCAAGCGGAACTGTTCTGTCTCGCCGCGGCAATTCGTGGCCTTCTATGTGTCGCTGGCGCTGTTCTCGTTGCTGATCGCGAGTTTGCTGGTGTGGGCGGGCGCTTGGCTGGTGCTGCCTTTTACGGGTATCGAATTGCTGGCGGTCGGTATCGCGTTCGTCATTTATGCGCGGCATGCTGTCGACTATGAACGGATTCTGCTGTTTCACGATCGGCTGTTGATCGAGCGCATGGATGCGGAAACGCTCACGCAGATGGAGTTCAATCCGCGCTGGGTGAGAGTCGAGCCGGGAGCAACGCCGAGAGATCCGGTCAAGCTCGTGTCGCGGGGGGAGTCGGTGCCGGTCGGGATACATCTGGCGCAGCATCGTCGCAAGCAGTTCGCCGTCGAGTTGCGCATGTGGCTGAGACGTTGCAACTGACGGCCTGAAAATCGGCCACCCGCGATGTCCGGTTCGCAGCGCCCGGTTTGAAGAGAAGAAGCAGTGAAGGTCGTAGCAAGCGGCACACGCATCGACACGCGCCGCCGAGTAGATCGTTTCCAGGGGAGGCGATGCATGAGTCGGACGGGTGCATACGGGGGTCGAGGGTCTGAATGGAAATTTTGGGTAAGGAAGCTATGAAAACAATCAAGCGAGCCCTCTCGGGCGTGCTGGCGTTAAGCGGACTCCTGTTCGCCGGCGCAGCCCTGGCGGTCAACGACAGTCCTGGCGGTCCTGCAGTTAACGAACTTAACTTCCAGACGCCGGTGACGAAGATCGCCGAAGAGCTCTACAGCCTCCATACGTTCATGCTGATCATCTGTACGGTGATTTTCCTCGGCGTGTTCGGCGTGATGTTCTATTCGGTCCTGATGCACCGGAAGTCGAAAGGACACAAGGCTTCGAATTTCCACGAAAGCACCACCGTCGAAATCATCTGGACGATTGTTCCGTTCGTGATCGTCGTGCTGATGGCGCTGCCGGCCACGAAGGCCGTCGTCGCCATGAAGGACACAACCAACGCCGACCTGACCGTGAAGGTCACCGGCTATCAGTGGAAGTGGGGTTACGACTACGTGAAGGGGCAGGGCGAAGGCATCAACTTCCTGTCCACGCTTTCTACCCCGCGTAGCGAAACGAACGGCCAGGCGCCCATTTCCGAGCTGTATCTGCAAGAAGTCGACAACCCGCTCGTGGTTCCGGTCGACAAGAAAATCCGCATCATCACCACCGCTAATGACGTCGTCCACTCGTGGTACGTCCCGGCATTCGGCGTGAAACAGGATGCGATCCCCGGCTTCGTGCGTGACACGTGGTTCAAGGCCGAGAAGACCGGCACGTTCCGCGGCTTCTGTACCGAGTTGTGCGGCAAGGAACACGCGTACATGCCGGTCGTGGTCGAAGTGTTGTCCGCTGAGGACTACACGGCATGGGTCGATGGCCAGAAGAAGAAAATGGCCGCCAGCGCGGACGATCCGAACAAGACTTACACCATGGACGAACTGAAGGCGCGCGGCGCGCAGGTCTATTCGTCGAATTGCGCGGTCTGTCACCAGCCGACCGGCAAGGGCGCAGGCCAGTTTCCGGCGCTCGACGGCAGCAAGATCGCCAATGGCCCGATCGCGGACCACGTGAGCATTGTGCTGAAAGGCAAGGGCGCAATGCCGAACTGGGGCGCGACATTGAACAACGTCGAGATCGCTTCGGTGATCACGTACGAACGCAATACCTGGGGCAATCACACCGGCGACATCCTGCAACCCCTTCAAGTTGCCGATGCACGTAACGGCAAGATGCCGGCGGGTGGCGACCATCTCGCGGGTGCAGGTGCTGCAGCAGCTTCGGATACGGCGGCGAGCGGCGCGGCAGCGGGTTCGGATGCGGCAAGTGCGGCTCCGGCGGCATCTGCTGCGCCGGCAGCGGCATCGGACGCATCGGCTCCGGCGGCAACCGCCGCTTCGTTGCCGGCGAGCGTCTATTTTGAGACGGGTAAGAATGCTTTGCCCGCCGATGCCGCCAGCGCAGTCCAGACAGCAGCTGATTACGCGAAGGCGCATCCGGACGCTAAGCTGACGCTGTCGGGCTTCACCGACGCAACCGGCTCTGCCGCGAAGAACGCCGAACTGGCGAAGACGCGCGCGCAGGCCGTTCGCGATGCGCTGAAGGCCGCGGGCGTAGCGGAAGACCGCATCATTTTGAAGAAGCCGGAAACGATCACGGGCGGTGCTGACCCGAGAGAAGCACGGCGCGTTGAGATCAGTCCGGCTGCCTGACGGTCGTACCCAAACGGCCAGCTTCCTTCTGAAAGGAAGCTGGCGTAGCGTACACCCAAGTGCCGCAGTATTCGCTTTAGGAGATTGTCATGTCTAGCATCGGACACGATGTAACCGCGGGCCATGAACATGGTCACGCCCACGACGAGCATGCGCACGAGCTGCCGTACGGCTGGCGTCGCTGGCTATTTGCGACGAACCACAAGGACATCGGTACCTTGTACCTGTTGTTCTCGTTCATCATGTTCCTGTCCGGGGGCGTGATGGCGCTGATGATCCGCGCGGAGCTCTTCGAGCCCGGCCTGCAGATCATGCGGCCAGAGTTCTTTAACCAGTTGACCACCATGCACGGCCTGATCATGGTGTTCGGCGCGATCATGCCGGCGTTCGTCGGTTTCGCGAACTGGCAGATTCCGCTGCAGATCGGCGCATCGGACATGGCCTTCGCGCGGATGAATAACTTCAGCTTCTGGCTGCTGCCGGTGGCTGCCATCCTGCTGATCACGTCGTTCTTCGTTCCCGGCGGCGCAACCGCTGCCGGCTGGACGCTGTACGCACCGCTGTCCACGCAGATGGGCCCGGGCATGGACTTCGCCATTTTCGCGATCCACTTGATGGGTGCGTCGTCGATCATGGGCGGTATCAATATCGTCGTGACGATCCTGAACATGCGCGCGCCCGGCATGACGCTGATGAAGATGCCCATGTTTTGCTGGACCTGGCTGATCACCGCCTACCTGTTGATTGCCGTGATGCCGGTGCTGGCAGGCGCGATCACCATGGTGCTGTTCGATCGCCACTTCGGCACGTCGTTCTTCAATGCAGCAGGCGGCGGCGATCCGGTGATGTACCAGCATATTTTCTGGTTCTTCGGGCATCCCGAGGTGTACATCATGATCTTGCCGGCGTTCGGGATTGTGTCTCAGGTGATCCCGGCGTTCTCGCGCAAGCCGCTGTTCGGTTATAGCTCGATGGTGTACGCAACGGCATCCATCGCGATCCTCTCGTTCATGGTGTGGGCGCACCACATGTTCGCCACCGGCATGCCGGTGACGGGCCAGCTCTTCTTCATGTACGCGACCATGCTGATCGCGGTGCCGACGGGCGTTAAGGTGTTCAACTGGGTCGCCACCATGTGGCGCGGTTCGTTGACCTTTGAATCGCCCATGCTGTTCGCCATCGGCTTTCTGTTCGTGTTCACCATGGGCGGTTTCACGGGCCTGATCCTCTCCATGGCGCCGCTCGATATCCAGATGCACGGCACTTATTACGTAGTGGCGCACTTCCACTACGTGCTGGTGGCGGGGTCGTTGTTCGCGCTCTTTTCCGGGTGGTACTACTGGTCGCCGAAGTGGACCGGCTGGATGTACAACGAGACGCGCGGGAAGATCCATTTCTGGGCGTCGATGATCTTCTTCAACATCACCTTCTTCCCGATGCACTTCCTGGGCCTCGCCGGCATGCCGCGTCGTTATGCGGATTACCCGGCGCAGTTCACGGACTTCAACCAGGTTGCGACAATTGGCGCGTTTGGTTTCGGTCTGGCGCAGGTGTACTTCCTATTCGCGGTCGCATTGCCGGCGTATCGCGGCGGTGGTGATCTGGAGAAAGCCGAGGACAAGCCGTGGGACGGCGCTGAAGGTCTGGAATGGACCATCCCGAGCCCGGCTCCTTTCCATACGTTCGAGCAGCCGCCGCACGTGGAGTGAATACTGGCGGCGTGTCCCGTTGCGCTGATGTTGAAGTGGAACGGGACGCGCGCCACGCAGGACAATGACAGCGAAGCGCATGACTAGCGGAATAAAGCCTGAACGGATGACCCGGAATTCACAGAAGCAACGCACGCCCGCGCAGGTTCGCGCAGGCAACAAACGGCTTGGCCTGATCCTGTTGGCAGTGGCCGCGGTTTTTTTCGCGGCAGTAGTCGTCGATCAGTACGTGCGCTCCAGAGGGTAGCGAACGTGTCGACGCCCGAGGAGATCAAGGAAGATCGCGCGTTCAACCGCTCGATGATGGTCAAGCTGATTGTGGTGGCCGCCGCCATGTTCGGTTTCGGTTTTGCGCTGGTGCCCATGTATCGCGCGATCTGCTCGATTACCGGCATCAACAATCTCGTGCAGCGCGATGTCGGCGCACGGGAAGCGAAGAATACGCAGGTCGACATGAGCCGCAAGATTGCCATCGAATTCGATGCAAACGCGCGCGGCCCATTGCAGTTCAAGCCGGAGCAGAACACGCTGGACGTGCATCCGGGCGAAGTGATGACGGTGATGTACGAGGTGACCAACCAGCAAGCCCGCACGGTTCAGGCGCAAGCCATTCCGAGTTATGCGCCCATGCAGGCCACCGAGTATTTCAAGAAGATCGAGTGCTTTTGCTTCACGCAGCAGACGTTGAAACCGAACGAGACCCGGCGAATGCCCGTGGTGTTCGTGGTGGATCCAAAGCTGCCCAAGGATGTGAAAACGATCACGTTGTCGTACACATTCTTTGAATTGACCGCGCCTGCGTCGGTGTCGAAAAACGGTATTTAGTGCAAGGCTGCACTTTCCGGCCAATAAGCGCGGCAGGCCGTATATAAACCGAGCAACGCGGCGGAGACGTGAGATGGTTGAATCACAAAAGCAGGCGCCGAAGAACAGTTTTCTCCGGTTGCTGAAGGCGGTTTTCTGGTCGTTTTTCGGCGTGCGCCGTCGCAGCGACCTGGAAAACGATGCCTCGCTGAATCCGCTGCATTTGATCGCGGCCGGGGTAATTGGGGCGGTGCTATTTATCGTCGTGTTGCTGGTGGTGGTACGGGCGGTGGTGGGGTAACGCTAGTGGTGTTGCTGCGGAAGGATCAAGCGGCGGCAGTGGCAGCAAAAAATTCAAGCAACTGGATCGAAGTGGAGAATCAATAATGAGCGGTCAAAACGAAAGCCCGTACTATTTCGTCCCGCAGCCGTCGAGACATCCGATCATGGCCGCCACCGGCCTTCTGATCTCGATGGCTTCACTGGCGTCGTGGGTCAATGGTGAACCATGGGCGCCGATCACGTTTGTCATCGGCCTGCTTTGGCTGCTGTACACGCTATGGCACTGGTTTGGAGACTCCATCGGGGAATCCGAAGGCGGGATGTACGGCAAGAACGTGGATTTGTCGTACCGCTGGAGCATGAGCTGGTTCATTTTCTCCGAAGTGATGTTCTTCGCGGCGTTCTTCGGCGCGCTGTTTTACGCCCGCCAGATTGCGTTGCATGAACTGGGTAGTCTCGATTACAAGCTGATCTGGCCGGACTTCACCGCTGTATGGCCGAATAACGGTCCCGCCGCGCTGGTGTCGCACTTCCGTTCAATGACGCCATGGCCGCTGCCGACGATCAACACCGCGTTGCTGCTCAGTTCAGGCGCTACGCTGACGGTCGCTCACCATGCACTGCGCGAAAATCATCGGAACAAAACAATCATCTGGCTGGCCGCGACCGTGCTGCTCGGTCTGTGCTTCCTGTTCTGCCAGGGCTACGAATATTTCCACGCGTACAACGAACTGAACCTCACACTGGCTTCTGGCGTGTACGGCTCCACGTTCTTTTTGCTGACGGGCTTCCACGGCTTCCACGTGTTTCTCGGCGGCACAATGCTCACCGTTGTCCTTGTGCGTGTCATCCGTGGGCACTTCACTGCAGAACATCATTTCGCGTTTGAAGGCGCCGCGTGGTACTGGCACTTTGTGGACGTGGTGTGGCTCGGACTGTATGTAGTCGTGTACTGGTTGTAAGTAGTCAGATAGCGATTAGGCCGGACGGGTGCGGCGGATTGATCCACTTGCGCTGGTCTCGCTTGATGAGCTGAAGTGGAATGAAGGAAGTCGATTGAAAAAGATGCTTTGCAAAGCGCCGCCTCGACCTGACTCGGGCGGCGCTTTTTGCTTTTGAGTGCGGCTTGTGGAAATGTGAAGAAGGCGTTTCGTGCGCGGTTTTGTCGCAGCGTTGAGCGCAACGGCTCGCTAGTATTCCGCGATCCGGGGCGAACCTTCACGCTGCCGGAAAGCCCAACTTACTACGCAAATGCAACGCGTTGTTCGGAGCTTATTCAGCGTCCGAGTGGAATCCCGGTGGACTGGATCCAGCCCATCCAGTGCGCGAACAGGATGAAGAGGAACAGCGAGATCGACAGCCCGACCCGCATGGCGAGCGACCACACCATGCGCTTGGTCTTGCCCTTGTCGGTCATCATGAAGTACAACGCCGAACCCAGGCTCGCGATGATGAGAATGAATGCAACGGCAACGAATATGTGCATGAAAACAGCCAGTTGGCCTAAGAAGTTCGATCTGTCGATTATCGCACCGCAGGTAACATGCCGCGTGGGCGCTCAGGTTTCCACCGGTGGAAACGCGGTATGAAAATTCGCTTCTGGCCGGCGCTGATCATCCTGATCGTCATGGCGGTTACGGTGCGGCTTGGCTTCTGGCAACGGGACCGCGCGCATCAGAAAGAGCAGTTGAACGCGCAGATTGTCGCGTTCGAAAACGCGCCGGTGCAGCGCGTGGGCGCGACGCCGATTGCGTTGAAAGATATCAATTTTCATCGTGTACTGGCGCGTGGCACATTCATGCCCGATCGGGTCGTCTATCTCGACAACCGGCCTTATAACGACCAGCCGGGTTTCTACGTCGTGATGCCGCTCAAGCTCGATGGCGGCGGCGTCGTGCTTGTAAACCGCGGCTGGTTGCCACGTAACCTGGTGGATCGTACGGGCATTGAGCCGTATGACACGCCGTCCGGTGAAGTCGAGATTGAAGGCGTTGCGCGGGCGAATGCGTCGCAGGCTTTCGAGTTGGGACACGGCGGTTCCGCGGCGCAGCAAAAGATTCGGCAGAATCTCGATGTCGCCGCCTATGCCGCCGAAACGGGTTTGCCGCTGCAACCGTTCGTCATCCAGCAATTGAACAATAGCGGCGACAAGCTGGTGCGTGACTGGCCGGCGCCGACCATGGGCGTGGATACCAACTACGGCTATATGCTGCAGTGGTGGGGCATGGCGCTTGCCGCGCTCGGGTTCGGTTTGTACGCCGCGAGGCGCGCGGCGAAGAACGAAGGGAAGAAGGACGACGGGCCGAATGCGCCAGAACCGCTCGATGGGAAGGTTTGATCCCGCACCCTACTAACCTCGAGCAAGGTCCAGCACGGCGAATTGGCCGATAACGGACCTCCGCGCTTACGCCACAACGCAGGCGCCCAGCGCTTGATTGATTGCGTCGCGTGAATAATGAGTACGCGACGTCGCAAACGAATAGAGGCAACATTTTGTCCATGCAAACTCCCCGACCGTCCGCGTCTGCCGTTCACAAGGCGCGTGCCCAGCAGCAGGAACGCACGCCCGGCTCATGGAACAAGGGGCGCTGGATGCTGATCCTGCTCGCAGCCGTTTGCGCCGCGCCGGTCCTCGCGTCCTACTTCATGTACTACGTGGTCAAGCCTACTGGCGGCACTACGAGCTACGGCGCGCTCATTGATCCTCAACGGCCGATTCCCGACCAGCTCGCCGTCACCGACGAACAAGGCAAGCCGATGCCGCTCACCGCGCTGCGCGGCAAATGGCTGATGGTCACGGTCAATGGCAGCGATTGCAACGAACAGTGCGTCACGCGTCTGTTCTTCATGCGGCAGGTCCGTGTGCTGCAAGGGGCGGAACGCGATCGGGTGATCAACGTCTGGCTTCGTACCGATGACAAACCAGTGTCGGACGTGATCCGCACGGCTTATCCGCAGCCGGACACGCGCATGCTGGTCGCCGCCGATCCCAAGGCGGTTGCGGCGTGGTTGCCGGCGGGTGCGGATTCGCAACTCACCGATCACATCTTCCTGGTCGATCCCAACGGCAATCTCATGATGCGGTTCCCGAAGAATCCGGAGCCGGAGAAGATCAAGGCGGATCTGGCGAAGCTGCTGAAGTGGTCGCGGATCGGTTGAAGACGAGTTGAAGTTGAGGACAGGGCACGCATGACTTACGTTTTACAACTCGGGTTGATCGGCATCTGCATTGCGTTGTTGCCGCTTTCGTACGTGTGGGTGAAAGCCGACGACAACAAATTTCGCAAGCTCGTCTGGCTCACCACCTTCCTGACGCTCGACCTCGTGATGTTCGGCGGTTTTACGCGTCTCACCGATTCGGGTCTCGGTTGTCCTGACTGGCCAGGCTGTTATGGCACGTCGTCGCCGTTTATTGCGCATGCGGCCATCAACGCCGCGTATCAGGCGATGCCGACGGGACCGGTGAGTATCGGCAAGGCGTGGATCGAGATGATACATCGCTATTTCGCGATGGCGATTGGCGTGTTGATCATCGCGCAGGTCCTGATTGCCTGGACGGCCCGTATCAAGCGCCGGCCGCTGCACGTGTCGCCATGGTGGCCGACGGGCATCCTGATGCTGATCGTGGTTCAGGGCGCGTTCGGGGCGTGGACGGTCACGATGAAACTGCAGCCCGTGATTGTGACCACGCATTTGTTGCTCGGATTGGCGTTGCTCGGCTCGCTCGGGTGGCTGGCTGCGCGCTTGACGCCGATTCCGGCTATCGATCCCGCCGCCGCCCGCTGGTTGCCCGCGGCGCTCGTCGGCGTATTGCTGCTGGTCGTCCAGATCGCGCTGGGCGGCTGGGTCAGCACGAACTACGCGGTGCTCGCGTGCACGGATTTCCCGCTGTGCAACGGCGCGTGGATTCCGCCGATGAACTTCGAGCACGGCTTCCACCTTTGGCGGGCGCTCGGCATGACCGGCGACGGCGATGTCATTTCGCAAGACGCGCTCGTCGCGATTCACTGGACCCACAGGACCTTTGCGATCGTTGTCGTGCTATACACGTTGTGGCTCGCGGCGAAACTGCGGCGATTTGAGTCGTTGAGAAAACCTGCCAACGGCATCATGATCGTGATCCTCGTGCAGTTCCTGACGGGGTTGTCGAACATCCTGCTGCAGTGGCCGCTGCCTATCGCCGTGGCCCACAACGGCGGGGCGGCCATCCTTTTGCTCTTGCTCGTTATGGTAAACTTTCGAATCTCTTCCAGCCGTCCCGGCCACGTTGTGGGGTCGTCTGCCTCCGTCTCGCGCGAGCCCGTTTCCGCATCGCTTCCGCGCCAAGCTCCGTGAGTTTCTATGGACAGCACGACACTAATTTCCCCTTCCGGTAACCGCCTCTCGCAGTACATCGCGTTGACCAAACCGCGCGTGACGCAACTCGCGGTTTTCTGCGCGGTCATCGGCATGTTCCTGTCCACGCCGGGCATGGTGCCGTGGACGGTGCTGATCGGCGGAACCGTGGGCATCTGGTTGCTGGCCGGGGCCGCGTTCGCCATCAACTGCCTGATGGAACAAAAAATCGATGCCATGATGCGCCGCACCGCGTGGCGTCCGTCCGCCCGCGGCGAGATCACGCCTGCTCAGATCCTGCTGTTTTCAGCGGTGCTCGGCGGCGCGGGCATGTGGACGCTCTACACGTTCACGAACGGGCTGACCATGTGGCTGACCATTGCCACGTTTGTCGGCTATGCGGTGATTTATACGTGCTTGTTGAAACCCGCTACGCCGCAGAACATTGTGATTGGCGGCGCGTCGGGCGCCATGCCGCCGGCGCTTGGCTGGGCAGCCGTTACGGGCCACGTGCCCGGGGACGCTTGGATTCTTGTCCTGATCATCTTCGTATGGACACCGCCGCACTTTTGGGCGCTGGCGTTGTACAGGCGCAAGGACTACGAGAACGCAGGCTTGCCCATGCTGCCGAATACGCACGGCGAGAAATACACCCGTCTGCATATCCTTTTGTACACGGTGATCCTGTTTGCCGTGACCATGATGCCGTTTATCTCCGGCATGAGCGGGGTGCTCTATTTGGCGTCCGCTGTCGTGCTCGGCGGCATTTTCCTGGGTTATGCGTGGAAGATTTATCGTGAATATTCCGATGCTCTCGCGCGCAAGACCTTCCGGTTCTCCATCGTGTATTTGTCGCTGTTGTTCGGCGCGCTGCTCGTGGATCACTACGTGCGAACGGTGATCGGTTTATGAAGTTTTCAGCTCGGGGAATCGCTGTCTGGTTGGGATTCGTTTTGGCCGCCGCGCTGCTCGCAGGATGCGATAGCAAGCCGGCGTTCACCAATCTCGACATCACGGGTAATACGCAGTTCGGCAGCGATTTTTCGTTGCCCGACACCAGCGGCAAACCGCGCACGCTCGGCGATTTCAAAGGCAAGGCGGTGGTGCTGTTCTTCGGCTATACGCATTGCCCGGACGTTTGCCCGACCACGCTCGCTGAACTGTCACAGGCAATCGCAAAACTCGGCGACGACGGCAAGCGCGTTCAAGTGCTGATGGTCACCGTCGATCCCGCACGCGACACAGCGCCATTGCTGGGCGAATATGTATCGGCGTTTAGCCCGACGTTCATCGGGTTGCGTCCTGCTGACACGGCGGAACTCGTCAAGATCACGAAGGATTTTCGCGTGTATTACGCGCAGGTCCCCGGCAAGGCGGCCGGCGATTACACCATGGACCACACGGCCGCTAGCTATGTATTCGATCCGCAAGGGAAACTCAGGTTGTTCGCACGTGACGGACAGGGCGTGGATACCTGGGTGCATGATCTGAAGTTGCTGCTCGATTAAACGGGCGCTTGCGATGAGTGATGCCAAGGCCGTTTCAACTTACGTTGAAGCGGCCTTTTTCATGGGTGATGGTAAGCACCTCGCGAGGACCGTTCGCAATACGGTGGACACGTGAGGCATGATCGGGTTTCGGACGATGTGGTGCTCGCCGGCTGGCAATCAGTGCGTGGAGCCAGATAGGCAGGGCTGCTCTGGCAGTTTCCTGGCGACGTTCCAGGGTAGCAGTTCGTCGATACGATTGATGGGGTGATCAGCGATATGGGTCAGGACGTATTCGAGGTAGGTGCGCGGGTTGATCCCGTTGAGCTTGCACGTGCCGATCAGACCGTACATCGCGGCAGCCCGCTCGCCCCCGCTATCGGAGCCGGCGAACAAGAAGTTCTTGCGTCAATGCACATATGTGCATTGACGCAATAATGCGCAGCCGCAAATTATGCGGAGTCCGTCACTTTCTGAAGAGTGCCAGGCGAGTCGCCGAAGCGATCTGCAAGGATTCGCGGTTCGGCGAGCTGCGCATAATTACAGCGACTCCAGGAACTGCAGGATGTGGTCCGGCGGTCGATATCGAGGATTCTTTACTTGCGGCAGCTGAATCCTGTTCAGCGCTCGCTCCTTCATTGTCAGATCAGCTTCCATGTAGCCGTGCGTTGTCGATGGGCTTTCGTGTCCCAGCCACAACGCGATGACTGACAGGTCGACGCCTGATTGAAGTAGATGCATGGCGGTCGCGTGTCGAACCAGATGAGGAGAAACACGTCGTTTGGCGAGCTGCGGACATTGGTCTTTCGCGCGCGTTACGGCAATTCTCAGCCGGTCGGCGACATTGGAGCGAGTCATCGCATTTCCCGACCGATTTGGAAAGAGCCTCTGACTTGGTGCATCCTGGATCTGAGGCAACCACCCTTTGATGAGCCTGGCCGTAGATCGCCATAAAGGCACCGTCCGCTCCTTTCGTCCTTTACCGACAATATGGACACAGGGCGACGTGCCCAGGATTACATCGCTGACGCGCAGTGCAAGGATTTCCGAGACCCGTGCTCCGGTGTTATACATGGTTGTCAGGAGGACCCTGTCGCGTTGGCCCGGCCAAGTGTCTGGGTCGGGCGCGATCAACAGGTGCTGAATCTCATCGCGAGACAGGAATCCAACCATAGGTTTATCGCAACGCTTCATCGGCACCGAGAGTGCACGCTGTATAACGGCCAACGACGCAACGTCACGGTGTGCCGCGTACTTCAGGAACGAGCGCAACGCTGCGAGTCGAACGTTACGGGTCCGCGTGCTGTTGTGCCGTTCAACCTCGAGATGTCGCAAAAACTCCAGGATCAGCGGCGCATCCATGTCCGACAGCGTCAGATCAGTTGGGCACCTGCCAAGGCGATTCGATGCGAACTGGAGAAACAGACGAAACGCATCGCGATAGCTCGATACCGTCTCCGGACTCACCGCGCGTTGCTGCATCAACCGTTCGACGAAGAAGTCCTGCAGGAGCGTCGCGAAGGAAGGAACCAGGCGTGCTTTAGTCATGACCCACCCCTTCGGCAAAACCCGCAAATTTCTGGCTCACGATTTCCATGAGATCGGGAACCGCAGTCAGATACCAGTAGGTATCGCTCGGCTTCACATGTCCCAGATATGTTGACAGCGCGATCATCCGGTTGTCGACGTTCTCGCCATCCTGATACCACTTCAGGATTCGCCAGCACACGAACGTGTGGCGAAGATCATGGATACGAGGCAATGCATGGTCGCCTCGCGCAATCCATCCGAGTTGCTCGCGAAGCCGACCAAACGCCCAGTGCACTGTCCTGGGATGCAGCTTCCTGCCATCAAGGTTCACAAAGAACGAGTTGCACGGCTCGGTAGCGACGACCAGCGTACGGCGGGCAGCGTAACGCTTCATGGCCCGAGTTACCGTAGGATGCAACGGAATAAGCCTCGACTTGTGGAACTTCGTCTCGCGGACAGTTAGCGTCCCAGCAACAAGATTCACGTCATCTCTGGACAGATTGATGGCTTCCGAGATTCGCAGACCGGTTGCCGCAATCAAACCGAATAACGCTTCATAGGTGAGCGGTCTGATCGAACCCGCGGGTAGCATCGCCGCCGACGCAGCGAGAAGTTCGTTGAGTTCCTGCTTTGTGTAGATATGTGGTGTCAGACGACGATGAGCTCGCCCGCACAGGTCGCATCGTGGAACAACGGTGTCAGGATAGAGCTGTTTGAGATGCTTCGCGAAGGGACGGATTACCTCGATTCGACGCGCCCAGGTAATGGGCCTTTGGCTCGGCGTCGAGTGTGCCCAGGCGAGCGCCAAATCTTCGGTGATCGAACCACGATGCTCCATCGCGTCCGCAAAGCGGGCGAAGTTCATCAATACGTGTCCAGAGATCTTGAGGTCGAATCCAAGGCAGCGTCGCTCTGCGAGATATGCTTGCGCCAGCGATACCATCGTGTCAGTCGGGTTGACGTGAGCGGTGCGTTTCATGATTTACTCCCCGGCCATGGGAGCGCGACCGCCTCCATGCCTTGCAGGTCGATCTTCGTGTAGATCGCGGTCGTGTCGATGCTTTGATGGCGCAGTACATCAGCCACTTCCTTTAGCGACGAGCCGGAACGAAGCAGTCGTCTGGCAACGCTGTGTCTCAGAAGATGAGTTCCAGATTGTTCAGTCCAACCACAGCGAACATATGCGGCACGCACTGCCTGATGGACACGACCGGTTCCCAACGGAACGTCGGCAGGCGCGTAGTGCCGCACAAAGACGGCTCGCGAGGTCGTCGTTGCCCTTCGGGCTAACCGGAGATAGTCGGCGATCGCGCGACCTGTCGGCTCCGGCAGCGGAATGATGTAGCCCCGGCGTGATTTGGTACGACGGATTTGCAGCGTGCCTTCGCGCCAGTTCAAATCGTCGAGCTGGATTTGCACGACTTCCGCAGCACGCAATCCAAGGTCTGCCAGACAACGTACCATTGCGTAATCACGCAAGTCGGCCGCTGTCTCATGATCAAAGGAATTCAGGATCTGTCCGATCGCAGCGTCCGAAAGCGTTTCGGGTATTGCCGCCAACCTCCATCCTGCTACGTTTGGGACCGCCGCGATCAGCTCTGCGACCTGTTCGTTATATTGCAAACTCCTGAATCGCAGATAACTGCGCAACGTTACGCCTGCTACGTGAGCTGTTCCAGCTTTGCATCCGTCGGGGTAGCGTGTCACGAATCGACGGACATCCCGAATCGTTAGCTGCTTCATGACGATGGGTCTGCTACCAAAGCACCGATGCAAGAAGTCGCGAATGATCCGACCACGTTGATATCGAGTACACTTGGCTAGGCCGCAAACGTCCTTGAGATGGTCAGTAAAGCGACACACCTCCTGCTGCACCGAGTCCGATTGTGCCCGCAGAAACCGAGGGACAGCGCACGCGCCCAGGACGACCAGCAAATGCCGAAGTGCAGCGTTCACGTCTGGCCGCCCCCTCGGAATCGGGTCGGGACAGGTACATCGCCGCAAATGGTCGTTCACGAAGCTGCAGACAAGTCGGTCGTCGACACTTGCTACGGCTATACGGTGCGTTGTAAGCCAATACGCAAAGTGCGCGACGCACCTCACGTAGATGTTGATGGTGCGAGCTGCGTAGCCGGTATCAACGAGATATTCGCAGTAGCGCTCTGCGAAAGGAGAAAGGACGCTACGCCACAACCATGCCTGAGGTTGCGGCTGTAAGGGGATCAAGCCGATCATGATGATTCTCCTGAATGGATAACAACCCAAACAGGAAAGCACCTTTTTTATGTGCAGTTTGCTCCCACCCAACGATCCACACAACGCGCGCCCCACGGACGATCGTGACGTCCCGTACAACGCAAACTCCGCATAATTTGCGGCTGCGCATTATTGCGACCCAAACTCACACAGCGCAGCGCGTTTTCGGCCAGAGCGTTGCTGATCTCAGCACGGCCTTGTTCGCAGTACAGCGCGAGCGCATCCCACTGGTTGAGCGAGTAACGGATCGCTTTGGCCAGATCGGATTTCTTCGACAGCGTGGCGAGCTTGTCCGTCATCCACGTCTTGATGCTCGCGAGCAGCGGCACGCTTTTCTCCTGCCGCACGCGCAGCCGTTCAGCGGCTGGCTGGCCGCGGATGTCGGCCTCGATGCCGTAAAGTTCGCCGATCAGTTCGAGCACTTGTCGAGTCGCGTCGGTAGGCGTGCGGACGTGAACGTCGTATATGTACCGTCTCGCGTGGTCCCAGCATGCAGCCTCACGAATCTTGCCGCCTTCATACAGTTCGTTGAAGCCACTGTAGGCGTCGGCCTGCAGAATGCCCTCGAATCCAGCGAGATGGGTCTGGGGATGGATGCCTTTGCGGTCGGGCGAGTAAGCAAACCACACCGAGGCCGGTTCCGTCGAGCCCGAGCGGGTGTCATCGCGCACATACACCCACAGTCGCCCAGTCCTTGTCTTCTTCTTGCCCGGCTCGAGCACCGGGATCGGCGTGTCATCCGCGTGCAGCTTCGACGGTGTCATCGTGTAGCGGCGCAGCGCCTCGGTCAGCGGCTCGCAAAGGGCCTCACACTGGCCGACCCAGCGTCCCATGCTGGCCGGGTCGAGCTTCACGCCGTCGCGCGCGGCAATCTGCGACTGCCGGTACAACGGGGCGTGGTCAGCGTACTTCGAGACGAGGATGTCGGCCAGCAGGCTCGGGTGGGCGATGCTGCGCGTGATCGGCATGCCGGGCATGGGCGGCTGCGAGAAGTGGTGGCCGCATGGACAGAGCGTCTTGCGCCGGATCGTGCGAATCACCTTGAACATTGCCGCGACGCGGGAGAGCTGCTCGGACACGTCTTCTCCGAGCGGCTGCATGGCGCTGCCGCACTTCGGACAGGTCGCGTCAGCGTCGAGGACACGTTCTTCGCGTGGCAGATGCGGCGGCAGCGCTTCTTTTGGCGACACGTCGCCCACAGGCGTGCTCGCGCTTGATTGGCGGGCGCGTCGCACATCAGCGACACCACGCTCACCCGTCAAATCCTCGAGTGCGCTTTCGAGCCGCGCGACCTCCCGGTCCAACTGCTCGGACTTGCGTCCGAACTGCATGCGCTTAAGCTTGTCGATCTGCGCCTTGAGCTGCTCGATCTCCAGATCGCGCTCGGCAAGCTGGGCACGGGCCTCGACCAGCAAGGCCCGCAGGGTTTCAACATCGTCGGGAAGTTCGGCGCCGTTCGACATGTGGCGCAGTTTACGAGCCTTCCGCGCGGTTTACAACATCGACAGTGCAGCGGTCCGACGCGGCTGCCGCCAATCGATGCCTTCGAGCAACATCGACAGTTGCGCCGCCGTCAGATGGACCTTGCCGCCATCGGCCTGCGGCCAGACGAAGCGGCCACGCTCAAGCCGCTTCGCGAGAAGCCAGAGCCCGTCCTCCGTTGCCCACATGACCTTCAGAAGATCGCCTCTGCGTCCTCGGAAGATGAACACGTTGCCACCCAGCGGATTGTCCTCGAGCGCCGTCTGCACCTTCGCCGCCAGCCCTTGGAATCCGCAGCGCATGTCGGTGACGCCTGCCACCAACCAGACGCGTGTACCAGTGGGCAGAGAGATCACGATCGCACGCTCCCCAGTACGACCCGTAGCGTGTCGGCGTCAACGGCGCCGTCGACCTTGACTACCACGCCACCGAACCGAATCTCGATCGTCCCGGCTCGCGCAGTCGGATTGCCGACGTCGCGTCCATTCGGGGGCATCGCCACGCGCTGCGGCGGCGTCTCATGAACTACCGCCACTGGAATCAGGGACGTCGTTTCGGCTTGCAATTGCTCGCGATAGCGACGCCGCCAGGTGAACAGCATGTTTGCATTGATGCCATTGTCCCGCGCCAGCTTAGCGACCGACGCACCAGGCTCACACGCTGCGGCCGCAAGCCGGCGTCGAAACTCACGATCATAATTCGGGCGTCCCTTGCGGCTACCCGGTTTGGCTTCCGACTCTGTCACAGTGATGTCCATCAAATCAAAAATGATGGGCACTACTTTGACGTCGGTTCTCGCCGTCGTCTACGACGGTCGTCGTGAGGTGCTTACGGTGATGCGGATTGATTCCCGCACCACTCCGTCGAAGAAGAAAAATTGCAAACCACCCTTACGGCAACTGCGGCAAATGCATTCCCGGAGCGAGCCGCGTGGCATTGAATTCGATGATCTCGTAATGCACGAGCCGTTGCTGCGAGAACGGATCTTCCGCGATGATCGCGTCAAGCCGGTCACGGTCCATGGCCACCGCCACAATAACGCCGCCGTCGCGCGGCACTTTGGGTCCGGCGATAACAAACGCGCCTGCGTCGAACTGCCGTTGGAGATAGAGGCGATGCGCGTCGAGTGCATCGTCGATTTCAGCGAGCGCGCCGGTGTAGCGCAGATGGATGACGTACATGGGCGATTCCAGCCAGTGAGGAACGGGCCTTAATATTAAGCCCACGCAGTCGACGCAGTGCGCACGCTTTTAAACGGTGCGGAGCTATTTCAAGCGCTTTTCCCATTCTCGCTGGCCGCTCAGTTCCTCGAACCCGAACGGGCTAAGAAGAGCGGCGAGCGGAGCCGGGCTCACATCGGATGCGCAGACGATGCGGTCATATCCGGCCTCTGTGGCAAACGTCACGCACGCTCGGACCAAACGGCGGGCGATACCGCTCCGCTTCACGCCCGGTTCCATGAACAAAGCCGCAAGCCGTGCATTCCCGGCCTGCGCGCCTATCAGCAGGCTCGCGCCTACGCTGACGCCATCGCACTCGGCGATCCAGCAGCCATTGCGCAGCGGATCGGGCGCAGTCAGGTAATCCGCCACGACCATCGCCGTACGCGTTTCCCGCTCATGTTGCGCTTGCATTCCACCCGGGGCGAGTTGCGCTTCACGCTCGACAATCCAGCCAAAATCGCCCGGTCGCGGACCCCGCAGATGAACGCGCGCCGCGTCGATGTTCGGCCCCAGCAAGCGCTGGATACAGCCCAAGGACGCCAGCAATTGCGCGCGTTCATCCGGCGACATCGCGTCCATCGTGGCAGAAAGGTCGTCGCGCACGTGCGCGCTTCCTGCTGCCAGCGTCGTTTCTCCGGCCGTGGTCAATGAAAGCTGGTTGCGGCGCGCATCGCCGGAAAACGGCTGCCGCTCGATCAATCCGACGGCTTCGAATTGCGTCAGCATCCGGCTCAGGTAACCGGTATCGAGCCCGAGCGTGCGCGAGATGTCGGCCGCCGTGCAGGTACCGGCATGCATGACGGCAAACAGCACACGCATTTCTGTCAACGACAGTGCGCTGTGCTCGACCCACTCATGCGGCGCCCTGACGTGGCGTGCATAAAACCACTGGAAGCGGCGCACCGCGTCCGTCAGGCCGTCGCTCATAGAACTGTCCATATCCGCCTCGATCTCTCGTTTTTATGTCGTTCACCGTTTTCCCCAGTGAATCCGTTGAGACCATTGTGCCGATTAAAAGCATGATCGTGCATTAAAGCATTGGCGGCACCTCTTGCCGCGGTTAAAGGGCGTCTATAGTGTGTAGACCGGCCACAGGGAAGTGGGCTGTCATTCAAGGGTAATTACCGATACGAAAGCGTTCCAGAAATAAATTTGAGACGCGTTCAACCCGTTGATAATTAACAATTTTGTTCGCATTTGAGCAATTGATTTTGAAAATTGACTGGTATTATTTTGGTTATATAATGGGCTCGCCAAAGATAGCCGCTTCATGACCATTCTTATGCACATTCGATCAGTCCAACGATCGTAAAAATTCGTCGCAAAGTGTCAATCAAGGTGTCTGGATAACGCCCTGTTCTTGCGTTATCCGTGCATCTGGCATCGCACCAGAGTCCTCTCTGCTAACGGACCGGCGAGACGTCGAAACAGGCGTCGCAAAACAACTCCAGAGGCGAAAAACGCCCTCGCGGAAAGTCACCGGGGAAAGGTTTTATCGGCGACTTTCGGCCTGCTCGCAGCGGGTGCGAAGGTTGATGGAGCTTCGTTATGCGCACAGCGCGCGCCGCCAGACGCGCAAAACGCGCCAAATGTGCCGAACGTGCCGACGTACATTAAGCGGCACGTTTCATGAGAGAGATTGATGCTGAAAGGAAACATCCTGACGACCGATGGCTGGATATACGGCTCGGTCGAGTTTGCGAACGGACGGGTGACTGCGCTCGAAGGCGCGCGCGTGGACCCGAAGACCAACGATGCGCCGTACATCTTGCCGGGCTTTGTTGACTGCCATGTGCATGGCGGCGGCGGTGCGGACATCATGGAAGGCGGCGACGCCGCGAGTACCGTTGCGCGCGAGCACGCAAAGCATGGCACCACCAGCATGCTTGCCACCACCATGACCGCTCCACGCGACGAACTCATGGCGGTTGTAAAAGGCCTGGGCGAACAATCCATTCGCCGTGCGGCCGGTGGCGCACGCGTGCTTGGCGTACATCTTGAAGGTCCCTATATCAATCCCGGCAAGCTCGGCGCGCAACCTGATGCGGCAGCGGTTGCCGTGCGCGACGAAGTGCTGAAGTACCTGTCGCTTGCGCCCATCCGCGTGGTGACAATTGCGCCGGAAATTTCCGGGCATATTGAAGTAATCCAGGAAATGGCGGCGCGCGGCGTGCGCGTGCAAGTGGGCCATTCGCTCGCAACTTACGACGACGCGGTCAACGCGCTCAAACACGGCGCCCGCGGCTTCACACACTTGTTCAACGCCATGTCGCCGCTGCATCACCGCGATCCCGGTGTGGTCGGCGCTGCGCTCGCGCATGCCGAGTATGCCGAACTGATTCCCGATCTCATACACGTGCATCCCGGTGCGATCCGCGCCGCGCTGCGCGCCATTCCGCGCCTATATGTGGTCACCGACAGCACCTCGGCGGCCGGCATGCCCGACGGCGAATATCGCCTGGGCAGCCAGCACGTCACGAAGTGCATGGGCGGCGTGCGTCTTGCCGACGGCACGCTCGCGGGCAGCACGCTGACCATGGATCAGGCGCTGCGCAATCTTGTCTCCATCGGCTTGCCGATAGCGGACGTTTCCAATCGCCTGTCACGCTACGCCGCCGATTATCTCGGCCTCGAGGACAGAGGCCGCATCGCGCGTGGTGCGTGGGCGGACCTCGTTGTTTTCGATCGCGAACTCGCGTTGACGGCTACTTATGTAGAAGGTGAATCAATTGTCGAATATGCTTGACGAGGCGCTGGCCTCCGCCGAAGTGGTGGTCGCCCAGCTCGCCGATACTTCCCACATCGAAGCACTCGCCGCACGGCTCGCCGAAGAACCGCGGCACGTAGCATTGACCGTTGCGCGCGGTTCATCGGATCACGCCGCCAGTTACTTCGCAGGCCTGACCATGAGCCGTATCGGCGTGCCGGTTGCGTCGTTGCCCATGTCTGTTGCGACCTTGCAGCAAGCACCGTTGCGCGTGAGAGGCCAACTGGCCGTCGCGTTTTCTCAATCGGGCAAGAGTCCCGATCTCGTTGGCACCATGCAGGCGTTGCGTGCCGCCGGCGCGCTGACTGTGGCCGCTGTCAACGTGCCGGGGTCCCCGCTTGCCGAGGCGTGTGAGTGGAGCTTGCCGTTACTGGCCGGTCCCGAGTTGTCGGTGGCGGCGACCAAGAGCTATATCGCGATGTTGTCGCTGTCGGCGATCGTGATTGCGCACGTGCAGAAAGACGTCGAATTGCTGAGCGCGCTGAAAACATTGCCGGACGCATTGCGCGCGGCGGGCAAGCTTGACTGGTCGCACGGTGTCGATGAACTGAAGAACGTCGACCGCATGATCGTGATCGGCCGTGGACTTGGCCTCGCGATTGCCCAGGAAGCGGCGCTCAAGCTGAAGGAAACATCGGGC
The DNA here is from genome assembly GCF_964252755.1 of Caballeronia sp. LjRoot29. NCBI lineage: Bacteria > Pseudomonadati > Pseudomonadota > Betaproteobacteria > Burkholderiales > Burkholderiaceae > Caballeronia > Caballeronia sp. LjRoot29. The sequence goes on from NZ_CAXUPU020000014.1 coordinate 48,983, forward strand.
ATCCAGGCTGAAGCGTTTTCGAGCGCGGAAGTGCGGCATGGTCCTATGGAACTCATCGGCGAGGACTATCCGCTGCTGGTGTTCGCACCGCGCGGTCCGGAACAGGCTGGCTTGATCCAGCTTGCCCGTGACATGCGCGCGCGGGGCGCACGCGTGCTGCTCGCCGCGCCCGCCGACGTTCCCGAAGCCACGTTGCCGCTCGTCGAGACTGCGCATTTCGCGCTCGATCCGATCGCTGCAATCCTGTCGTTCTATGTGATGGCCGACGCCTTGGCTGCCGCGCGCGGGCGTAATCCCGACGCGCCGCGTCACCTGGCCAAAGTCACCGAAACCCGTTAATCGAGAGTCATCCGATGCGCCGTGCCGAGGAGTCCCTGTTGAATCATTCCCCTGAAAACCCGAACGATTTCGTGTTGCTCGCACCGTTCACCGGCCCGATGGTGCCGCTCGCGGACGTCCCCGATCCTGTGTTTGCGGACGGCATGTTCGGCGATGGCATTGGCATCGATCCGTTGTCAGGCGAGCTGCTTTCGCCGTGCGATGGCGTCATCACGCATCTCGCGCGTACGCATCACGCCGTGACGCTGCGCACCTCGCAAGGCGCGGAAATCCTGGTGCATATCGGCATTGATACGGTCGAGCTTGCTGGCAAAGGTTTTACGCCGAAGGTCGAGCAGGGCGCCAGTGTGCGCACCGGTCAGGTGTTGATCGAATTCGACGCCGACTACGTCGCGCAACACGCGCCGAGCCTCGTTTCCGTGATTGCGGTCGCCAATAGCGACGCGTTCGAGGTGGTCGATCGTGCTGGCCGAGGCATGCTGAAAGCGGGCGAAAGCCAGTTGCTCGTGCTGCGCGGCAAGGGCGGCGTGAAGGCGGACGCGGCCCGCAGCGATTCGAATTTCACCGATGAAGCGCGCCGCAACGTGACGCTTGGGCATGCAGGCGGTTTGCACGCGCGGCCCGCGGCACGCGCCCGCGAAGCGGCGCGTGGTTTCGACGCCAAGGTGGAAGTGCGTTTCAACGGCCGTAAAGCGCCGATCGAAAGCGTCGTCGGTTTGCTCGGACTCGGGGCCGGTGAAGGCGCGACCATCGAATTGCTTGGCGTGGGCGCGCAAGCGGCTGCGGCGGTTGAAGCCGTCGCAGCGGAATTGCTGCGTGAAGCCCATGGTGAAGTGGAAGAGAAACCGGCGCGCACGCAATCGCCTGCACCGGTCGCTGTTTCGCGCGATCCGGGCAAGCCGCTCGATCCGAACACGATTGCGGGCGTCTGTGCATCGCCGGGAGTTGCCGTCGGCAAGCTCGTGCGCTGGGACGACAACGACATCACGCCGCCGGAGCAGGCAACCGGTACATCGGCAGCGGAAAGCCGCTTGCTGGACAAGGCCATTGCGACCATCGACGCGGAACTGGACGAAACGGTACGGACTGCTTCGCAACGCGGCGCGGTGGGGGAGGCGGGAATTTTCGCGGTGCATCGCGTATTGCTGGAAGACCCCACGCTGCTCGACGCCGCGCGCGATCTGATCAGCCTCGGCAAGAGCGCCGGCTTCGCGTGGCGTGAAGCGATTCGAGCGCAGATCGTGTTGCTGTCGAATATCGAGGACGCGTTGCTGGCTGAGCGCGCCGCGGATTTACGCGATATCGAAAAGCGCGTGCTGCGCGCGTTGGGCTACACGAACACCGCGGCGCGCGAATTGCCCGACGAGGCCGTGCTCGCCGCCGATGAATTCACGCCGTCCGACTTGTCGTCGCTGGATCGCACGCGTGTCACGGCGTTGGTGATGGCACGCGGCGGCGCGACATCGCATGCGGCGATCATCGCGCGCCAGATCGGCATTCCGGCACTGGTCGCAGTGGGCGACGCACTGCACGCGATTCCCGATGGTACGCAAGTCGTGGTCGATGCCTCCGCCGGCCGGCTGGAGCACGCACCGACCGCACTCGATGTGGAACGCGCGCGCCTCGAGCGCCAGCGTCTCGCGGGCGTGCGTGAAGTGAACCGGCGCACGTCGCAGGAAGCGGCTGCCACGAGCGATGGCCGCACGATCGAAGTCGCCGCGAACATCGCGACACTTGATGACGCAAAAACTGCCGTCGATAACGGCGCGGACGCGGTCGGTCTTTTGCGCACCGAACTGCTGTTCATCCATCGCCAGTCCGCACCGACCGCGACTGAACATGCGGAAAGCTATCAATCGATTGTCGGCGCGTTGAACGGCCGTACGGCGATCATCCGCACGCTCGATGTGGGCGCGGACAAGGAAGTCGATTACCTCACGCTGCCGCCGGAAACGAACCCGGCGCTGGGCCTGCGCGGCATTCGGCTGGCGCAAGTGCGCCCGGATCTCCTCGACGACCAGTTGCGTGGTCTGCTCGCGGTGAAACCCTTCGGCACGGTGCGCATCCTTCTGCCAATGGTCACCGATTCCGGCGAACTCGTGCGCTTAAGGAAGCGTATCGATGAACTCGCGGCGGAGATTGGCCGGACTGATCCCATTCAAGTGGGCGTGATGATCGAAGTGCCGTCGGCCGCGCTGCTGGCCGATCAACTCGCCCGGCACGCGGATTTCCTGTCTATCGGCACGAACGATCTCACGCAATACACGCTCGCGATGGACCGTTGCCAGGCCGATCTCGCCGCTCAAGCCGACGGTCTGCATCCGGCCGTGCTTCGCCTGATCAAGGCAGCAACGGACGGCGCAGCCAAACACGGCAAGTGGGTCGGCGTATGCGGCGCGCTGGCCGGCGACCCGGTCGCCGTGCCCTTGCTCGTGGGCCTTGGCGTGACGGAATTGTCGGTGGATCCGGTTTCGGTTCCCGGCATCAAGGCGCTCGTGCGCAAACTCGATTACCCACTGTGCCGTCAGCGCGCTGAGGACGCCTTGGCGCTCGAATCAGCACAGGCAGTAAGAGCAGCAAGCCGCGAAATCTGGCCGCTGGACTAACACGTCCGTCTGGCAGCCGGCCTTCGCGTTTATCGCGTTTATTAGTAAAAAAAGCTTCGATCGACAACATGTTGTACCAACACGATCAACGACAAGACACTTATCTCTGGAGAACCTGATGGACGCTAACCTGTTTGCGAGAATGCAGCGTCTCGGCCGCGCGCTGATGCTGCCGATCGCCGTGCTACCGGTGGCCGGGCTGCTATTACGCCTCGGCCAGCCGGATGTCTTCAACATCAAGATGATCGCCGATGCCGGCGATACTATCTTTACAAACCTGCCACTCTTGTTCGCCATCGGCGTGGCGGTTGGTTTTGCGAAGGACAACAACGGTACAGCCGGTCTGGCGGGTGCGATCGGTTACCTGATCGAAATCGCAGTGATGAAGGACATCAACGACAAGCTCAACATGGGCGTGCTGTCGGGGATCGTTGCAGGTTGCGTAGCCGGGTTTCTCTACAACAAGTACAAAGACATCAAGTTGCCTGAATACCTCGCGTTCTTCGGAGGGAAACGCTTCGTGCCGATTGTCACGGGCGTGTCCTGTCTGGTGATCGGGATTGTCCTGGGCTATGTCTGGGCGCCGATTCAGGCCGCGATCGATGCGGCGGGCGGCTGGCTGACGGGCGCGGGCGCGCTCGGCGTGTTCGTGTTCGGCGTGCTGAACCGGATCCTGCTGGTCACGGGTCTGCACCACATCATCAACTCGCTTGCATGGTTCGTGTTCGGTTCGTACACACCCCCGGGCGGCGGCGCGGCGGTGACGGGCGATTTGCATCGCTTCTTTGCCGGCGACAAAACCGCAGGCGGCTTCATGACGGGTTTCTTCCCGGTCATGATGTTCGGCTTGCCGGCAGCATGTCTGGCCATGTTCCATGAAGCACCGAAAGAACGTCGCGCGATGGTCGGCGGCTTGCTCTTCTCGATGGCGCTTACCGCGTTCCTGACGGGCGTGACCGAGCCGATCGAATACACGTTCATGTTCCTCGCACCGGCGCTGTATGCCATTCACGCCGTGCTGACGGGCCTGTCGCTTGCGATCTGCTCGGCACTGGGCATTCACCTTGGCTTTACGTTCTCGGCGGGGGCTATCGACTATGTGCTGAACTATGGGCTTTCGCAGCGCGGCTGGCTGGCGATTCCGGTGGGCCTCGTCTACGGTCTGGTCTATTACGGCTTGTTCCGTTTCTTCATCCGCAAGTTCAACATGGCAACGCCGGGCCGTGAGCCTGCTACGACAGACGCAGAAGTCGATTCGTACGACAACACGGGCTTTGTTTCCCCGACAGCCGGCGCTACCGTGCCGCGCGCCGTACGCTACATCGCTGCTTTGGGCGGTGCGTCGAACCTGACGGTCATCGATGCCTGCACGACCCGCCTGCGTCTTTCGGTAGTGGATTCAGCGAAGGTTTCAGAACCCGAGTTGAAGTCGATTGGCGCGCGTGGTGTATTGAAGCGCGGCGCGACAAGCGTGCAGGTCATCATTGGACCGGAAGCCGATCTCATCTCCGATGAAATCCGTAGCGAACTCGAGCGTACATCCGCGGGAGGCGCGGCGCGAGCTTCGTCCACTCCTGCTGCTGCCGCGCCCTTGGCTGCGGTTCCTGCAGGTGAAGAGGGCCCGCTCGATCCGGACCCGGTGCGCTGGCTTGCGGTGTTTGGCGGCGCGACCAATGTGGCTTCACTCGATGCAGTCGCGGCCACGCGCTTGCGGGTGGTGGTGCGTGATCCGTCGTCGGTGGACCGTCAGCGTTTGTCGTCGCTTGATGTCGCCTGGGTTTCCGCTGATACGTTCCACATTGTTGTAGGCAATGCCGCGCAACGTTACGCCGACACCATGGCGAAGCGTCTTTCGCACGGCGGTGGCGCAGCTCCGCTGCCGGCGTGAGTTCATAACACGCACGTCGCGGCCGGGTTTCTAACAACACGGTCGCGAGTTTCAGACTTCCTCGATTTACTTTTAAGACCCGGCATGACGAAAGTCGTGATCCGGGTCTATTATTTGTCTTCCAAACAATCAGTTAACCTAATTAAATACACATTTTGTTTTTTGCGTGATGGTCGTTTCACTTTGATCGAATCTTGTGTTTTTGCACGTTGGTTATGACATTTGTTGTTGCAGATAAATTAATAAATATAACTAACTAAATAGCCTAGAGAAATAAATCCACCCAGCGTTTCCGCTTTTTGCCAGGAGTCGTTCATGAAAATAAAACTTGTCATCTGGACCATGTTCATGTGTGTTGCAGGCGTTGCTCATGCCAACAATTTCAACACCGATTGCAACTATTCGCACACGCTGCCCGATGACCCTATTGTTTATCCCGGGAAAGCGGGGGAAGCGATGGTGCACGACTTTTTTGGCAATTCAAGCACGAACGCGTCCAGTACCTACGATTCGCTTAGCAGCAACAAGGTAATAACCTGCGATTCGAATGCTGATCGATCAGCGTATTGGGCGCCGCAATTGAAACGACCGTCCGGGATCGTCAGTCCGAAGTATGAGAAGACGTACTACAAGGACGATCAGCATGTCGCTTCGTTTCCCATCAACGCAATTCCGCTGGGACTCCAGATGCTGGCCGGAAATCATATGGGGACGGCGCCTAATCCGCATGTCAACTTCCTCTGCCGTGGCAGTGGCAATTACACCTCGACAATGCCAGCAAGCTGCCCACCCAATCCCAATAGCGACGGCGATCCTTCGCAACTCGACATCTCCGTGCATTTTCCTGATTGCTGGGATGGTGTGAACCTGGTGCCGAATCTGGGAAGCGGCCGGAAAAACCGGATGAAGGGATTGATGAAGGCGGCTGACGGAGCCCTCAACGTGGCGTATCGGAACTCCGATGGCACCTGTCCCGCCGGATATAAAGTCAAGATTCCTGAGCTTCAACTCAACATCTCTTATCCGCTCGGTGCTGATCCTGATCTGACTACCGCACAGTTGTCACTCGATCCAATTTTGCAGAACGGTCAATAGGTGCCGCAATGGGGCAGCATGTACACCGCTCACGGCGATTTTTTCAATGCCTGGCACGCGGAAAGCATGCAATACATTGTGGATTCCTGCATGAACAAGCCGACCACGGCAGGTTCAACGTGCAGCAAGAACATCCCGGTCTATTACTCGGCGGCCAGCGCGAATGCCCGATTGACCAGTACGGGATCCATTGAGACGTCGGGCGCGACGCTCGTCTCGGCGCCAAACGACGTGATCTTCATTAAATTCCCGACACCAGCCAATCTCAATGACTACGCCTACGTCGGTTCGTTCCTGCAAACGCTGGGTGGCAATGTGACCGATACCGCCGCAGTGTCCCTCTACTTATATGCCGCCTCGACGGATTGGGACGACGCAGCCCACCCGCCGACGGCCGCGGCGTGCGGCGCGACTGGCTCCATTGGCAGGTTCTATGCGGACAACGTGCAGCAGGTGCGAACCACCGACATCAGTGCGTATGTCGAGGCACAAAAACAAGCTGGAGCGAAGGAAATCGCCCTCTGCATTCGCAACACGACAACCAAGACCTTCCAGTTTTCCTCGCGCCAGGGATCGTGGACGCCAGGGCTATATCTGAAGTGATGGCTTAGCCAATCTGGCGGCGTGAGATGAAGGCCTGGAGATCCAGGCCTTCGTTGTTTTATTGCTTTTATTTATTTGCAGAAGCTATTATCTCGATAATCCGAGTCAAATCGTCGCACTAAAAATAGACATAAGTCCGCGGCAACACGACGCATCGAATAAACGCAAAATATTTTTCGAAAAAGTTGGAATAAGTAGGCTATTGAAATCGCGCTACCCTTTGCCTGAGGCTGATTAAAGTCTAAACGTAATATCTCAAAAACGTTGAAATCGGGCAAGGTATGAAACAAAAATCCGGGTCAGGGTTTTGCAAATTGTTTGCAATTGTCCCTGCTCTTCTTTTGTCAGGCTGTGGCGGTCAGATGGATCTTCTTGATCCTAAAGGCAGTATCGGACTGGCTGAGAAGAATCTTATTCTTACGTCCACCTACGCCATGCTGATCGTGGTGGTGCCGGTTATTTTTCTGACGCTGTTATTCGCGTGGAAATATCGGCAATCCAATACATCGGCCGAATATTTGCCGAAGTGGGCGCACTCTACCAAGATTGAAGTGGTGATCTGGCTCGTCCCGAGCTTGATTATTCTTTATCTCGGAATATTAACGTACAAAAGCACGCACGCACTTGATCCGTATAAGCCGCTTGTCTCCGCGGTCAAACCGATCAATGTCGAGGTTGTTGCACTCGACTGGAAATGGCTTTTCATTTATCCGGATCTGGGTATTGCGTCGGTTAATCGGATTGAGTTTCCCGTTGGTACACCGGTGAACTTCAAGATCACGTCGGATTCGGTGATGAACTCATTTTTCATCCCGCAATTAGGCGGTCAGATTTACGCAATGGCAGGCATGCAGACCAAGCTCCATTTAATCGCCGATGAAGCCGGCGACTATGCGGGCATCTCTGCGAATTTCAGTGGTCAAGGCTTCTCCGACATGAAATTCCGCGCCGTGGCAACGACGCCTGAGGAGTTTGATGCCTGGGTGGCGAAGGTGAGGTCATCGTCGAGTCAACTCGACGGCGTCAACTACGCAGCCGTTGCCGCGCCGACCGAAAAACATCCGGTCCAGTACTTCTCCAAGGTCGACGCGAATCTGTTTCAGAACATCGTCGCGAAATATAACAACGGGCATGCTCGCAACATACCCGACCCGATCTGCCGTACGAAGGGGTAAGCCATGTTTGGAAATTTGTTGGGAAAATTAACGCTGGCGGACATACCGTTCGACCAGCCAATCATCATGGCCGCGGCGGCGTTCATGGCCCTCATTGTGGTGGCCGTGGTCGTCGGGCTGACATGGTTCAAGAAGTGGGGTTATCTCTGGAGTGAATGGCTGACCTCCGTCGATCACAAGAAGATTGGCGTGATGTATATCGTGGTCGCAGTATTAATGCTGCTGCGCGGTTTTGTCGATGCGCTGATGATGCGCGCGCAACTCGCGCTCGCTTATAACGGGCCGGGATTCCTGCCGCCGGAGCATTACAACCAGGTCTTCACGGCGCACGGCGTCATCATGATTTTCTTCATGGCGATGGCGTTCATGATCGGCTTGATGAACATTGTCGTGCCGCTGCAAATTGGCGCACGAGATGTCGCGTTCCCGTTCATCAACTCGCTGAGTTTCTGGATGACCGCGCTTGCCGCCATCCTGATCAACATCTCGCTGGTGATCGGAGACTTCGAGCAAACTGGCTGGCTCGCGTATCCGCCGTTGTCGGAACTGCAATTCAGTCCGGGGGTGGGCGTCGACTATTACTTGTGGAGTTTGCAGCTCTCCGGCATAGGAACGTTGCTCACCGGCATCAACTTCTTCGTGGCCATCATCAAGATGCGCGCGCCGGGCATGACGTTGATGAAGATGCCGGTGTTCACCTGGACGTCGCTGTGCTCGAACGTGCTGATTCTCGCCACGTTCCCGATCCTGACCGCAACGCTTGCGTTGCTGGCGCTCGACCGTTACCTCGGCATGCACTTCTTCACGAACGACGCTGGCGGCAACGCCATGCTGTACCTAAACCTGATCTGGGCGTGGGGACATCCGGAGGTGTACATCCTGGTGCTGCCGGCATTCGGCATCTACTCGGAGGTCGTGGCTACATTCGCGAAAAAGCCGTTGTTCGGCTACAAGACAATGGTCTACGCCACGTGCTCGATCATGGTGTTGTCGCTGCTCGTCTGGTTGCATCACTTCTTCACGATGGGTTCCGGCGCAAACGTGAATGCGTTCTTCGGGATCATGACCATGATCATCGCCATTCCGACCGGCGTGAAGATCTTCAACTGGCTGTTCACCATCTATAAGGGCCGGCTGGAGTTGTCCTCGCCGGTATTGTGGACGATCGGCTTCATGATCACGTTCACCGTCGGCGGCATGACGGGCGTATTGCTGGCTGTGCCCGGCGCTGACTTTGTGCTGCATAACAGCCTTTTCCTGATCGCTCACTTCCATAACGCGATTATCGGTGGCGTGGTGTTCGGGTATCTCGCCGGCTTCACCTACTGGTTCCCGAAGGCGTTCGGTTTCAAGCTGAACGAAACGCTCGGCAAGTGCGCGTTCTGGTGCTGGTTCGTGGGCTTCTGGACTGCGTTCATGCCGCTGTACGTGCTGGGTTTCATGGGCGCGACGCGCCGCATGAATCACTACGACACGCCGGGCTGGCAGCCGTACATGGTCATCGCTTTCGTTGGTGCGTTGATCATCTTGCTGGGCGTTGTGTTCGAGATCGCTCAGGTCGTTGTCAGCGTCGTGAAGCGGAATTCGCCTGCGTACAAAGACGTTACCGGCGACCCGTGGAACGGCCGCACGCTTGAATGGGCGACCAGTTCGCCGCCGCCCGTCTATAACTTCGCAGTCGTGCCGGTGGTCCATGAACTCGACGCCTTCGCACACATGAAGGAACGCGGCCGTACGCGCCTTGCGCGCGAGGATTATCGCGACATCCACATGCCGCGCAATACAAGCGCCGGTTTGGTTATCGGCTTGTTCAGCCTGGCGATTGGTTTTGCGTTGGTCTGGCACATCTGGTGGCTCGCCATCGCGGGTCTGCTGGGCGTGGTTGTCACGCTGATCCTTCGTAGCTACGACGGCGACATCGACTGCACCATTTCCGCCCAAACCGTCGCCGGCATGGACGGCACGCCGACGCCCACGACGCCAGCGCGGACGCAAGATCTGCAGGAGGCACTGTAATGTTGCAAAAGACTATCCCACTGGATCTACCGGGATCGCACGATGACCACGGCGCGTCGAATACGGTGCTAGGGTTCTGGGTGTACCTGATGACCGACTGCATTATCTTTGCGTCGCTATTCGCCGTGTTCGCCGTCATGGGCCATCAGTTCGCGGGCGGCCCGACCGGTCAGGACCTGTTCGAGCTTCCGCTCGTCATGCTGGAAACTTCCATCCTGTTGGTGAGCAGCATCACGTTCGGCTTTGGCATGCTAGCCGCTCAGAAGGGCAAGTCGGCTGCGCTGCTGGCGTGGCTCGGCGTTACGTTCCTGCTCGGCGTGGTGTTTATCGCGCTGGAAATCCACGAGTTCAGCACGCTGCTCGCGCAGGGTTACGGCCCTGACCGCAGTGCGTTTTTGTCCGCGTTCTTCACGCTGGTCGCGACGCACGGTTTGCACGTAGCCGTTGGCCTGATCTGGATGGTGGTCCTGGCGGTGCAGGTGATCGGCAACAAGAAGATCACCCCACGCGATCTGACGCGCCTCACGTGTCTCAGCCTTTTCTGGCACTTTCTGGACATCGTGTGGATCTGCGTCTTTACCTTTGTTTATCTGACGAGCGTCGTATAAATGGCAAACGCACATTCAATCGATACCGCGGGCCACGGCAGCGTGCGCTCGTATGTCATTGGCTTCGTCCTGTCGGTCGTGCTGACGGCCGCAGCCTTCGGACTGGTCATGCAGCAGATGTTTGGGCCGACAGAATCGATCATCGCCATCGCGGTGCTCGCATTCATCCAGATCCTCGTGCATCTGGTGTTTTTCCTGCACATGAACACCTGTTCGTCGCAACGATGGAATCTGCTCTCGCTCGCATCCGCCGTGCTGGTGGCGGTGATCCTTATCGGCGGGACGTTGTGGGCGCTCCATAACGTCAGAGCGCACATGATGTCGCGCTGAGTTCGCAGAGAGTCTCTGCTGACTTGACGCATGGCGGCGCTAGAGGAAACCTCTGGCGCCGCTTTTTTTGTTGGTGGCAGCAGGCCGACGGTCAGGTCCATTCGAGCAGGCAAAGAAAAGCCCGCCGTCTTGCGACGGCGGGCTTTCAGGTTTTCACCAAATCTTCGATACATAGAGCCTGGGCGCCGCCAAAACTCAGCGGCAAACCCAAAGCCCTAAACGCTTAAGCGTACTCGTGCAGCGCCGTGCGCATTTTCTTCATTGCGCTGGCTTCGATCTGACGAATCCGTTCAGCCGACACGCCAAACTCGTCCGCGAGTTCATGCAGCGTCTTGCCGCCCGAGCCGTCGTCTTCCACTTCGAGCCAACGCGCCTGAACGATCCGGCGGCTGCGTTCGTCGAGCGATTCGAGCGCGGTCGACAACCCTTCGCTTTGCAGCTTGTCGAACTGGCGCGACGCCAGCACGTTGGTCGGCTCGTTGTGCGAGTCGGCCAGATACGCGATAGGTGCGTACGATTCCTCGCCGTCGTCGATCTGACCTTCCAGCGCGATGTCGCCGCCGGAAAGACGCGTTTCCATCTCGGAAACTTCCTCGCGCTTCACATTCAGCTCTTTCGCCAGGTTATCGACCTCGTCCGGCGTGAACGCGTTGTGTCCGGTCTTGTGGCTGCGAAGGTTGAAAAACAGCTTGCGCTGCGCCTTCGTGGTCGCCACTTTCACCGTGCGCCAGTTACGCAGGATGTACTCGTGAATCTCAGCCTTGATCCAGTGCATGGCATACGACACCAGCCGCACGTTCTGTTGCGGATCGAAGCGTTTGACGGCTTTCATCAAGCCGATATTGCCTTCCTGAATCAGGTCGGCATGGGGCAGCCCATAACCCAAATAATTGCGGGCAATCGATACCACCAGCCGCAGGTGCGACAGCACGAGCTGACGAGCGGCATCTAGGTTGTCGTTGTCACGGAATTCGGTGGCGTACTGACGTTCTTCCGACGGCGTTAGCATCGGAATCCGGTTGACAGCCGAAATGTAGGCGTCGATGTTGCCGATCTGGCCGGTCAACATGGACGACTGCGCAAACGTCAGCGCACCTGCCGAAGCGGCCTTGGCCGGCGCCGAGTGTCCAGTATTCGGGAGGGTCATCGCATTGGTCACGCTGGTGTGCTCCTTATCAACAAAAAACCCGATGAAAAACCGGGTCTAGCAGGATATTAGCACTCTGCTATTTCGAGTGCTAAAGATTAGAGGGGCGATATGTGGGCAAGTTCCCATACGCTATTAGAATCGTTCCTCCAATAGCTCATAAGCGTTTTCCATGATCGTTGCAAGATGCGAAACGCTTTCTCCGTCAAACTTACCGAAAGAAATTTGCAAGTTTTCGCACGAATTACCCGTCATTCAGGATTCGACGAAACTAAATTCCGTGTTTTCGCCATTCAGCAGAACTCTTCTGAGCACATTTTTGAGACCGTCTCTAAAATGTCGATTTGCTGCGACTGCGGCACGCCCCGTCTTGTGAGAATCCAGCTCCGGAGTATTCATGCAGAAGAACAAAAGTGTCTGGCAAAAGCGTCTTTCCTACGGTGCCTTGTTCGGTGCGCTCGTTTTGGCTTCGGCCACCGCCCGCGCCGATCAATTCGGTTTGCAGATCGCTGGCGGAGTGGCCGACCACGATGTCCGGAAGGCCGATGTCGGCGCAGTCTGGGATCCCAACTGGACGTGGTGGGAAATCGGCGGTTTCCACTTCACGGTTGTAGGCGAAGCGCACGTGGCCTACTGGGATATCCGCGAAAGCCAGGCATCGCATCCGGGCATCTGGGAATTCGGCTTTACGCCGGTGTTCCGGTTCATCAAGAGTTCGGGATGGATCCGGCCCTACGTGGAAGCGGGCGTTGGCGTGCGACTCCTGTCGCATGTCCGCGAGACCGAGACGCGGACCTTCTCCTCGTCCTTCCAGTTTGCCGATATGGTGGGCGTCGGCGCTCAATTCGGGGCGCACCAGAACTATCAGGCGGGCTTCCGGTTTCAGCATTTATCCAACGCCGGTTTCGAACACCCGAATCCTGGTATAAATTTCAGCCAGATATATTTGCAATACAACTTCTGACGGGGACCGCGTCCATCGGTTCCTCAAGCGCGCGAGGAATCGACGATGCCGGCACAACCCATCGACACGCCCATTGAGGCAATCCGTGAACTCGAGCGCGACCGTTTCCGCGCGATGGTCGACGGTGACGGCGAATTGCTGGACGCGCTGCTGGCGGAAAATGCTAGCTACGTTCATACCAATGGCAAACGCGAGACGAAGCGGCAGTTTATCGATGCCATCACCGCGGGGCGCCGGCGTTATCGGCAGATCGAGATCCAGTCGCAGGAGTTGATGCCGGGCGGGCGGGACACGTGGATCGTGTATGGGCGCGCGTTGCTCGAGATGGAGTCGAAGAACGGCGCGCTGTTGTTTCCGATCGCGTACACCGCCATTCACATTCAAGTCGATGGGCAATGGCAGTTGCTCGCGATGCAGGCAACACGCGTGGCGCTGGATTAGCACCGCTTCGACACCGTTCGGTTGGGCGTCGCGGTTCGGCTGGCGGGCCGGCGCCTTGTGAGCGGCAGCCGTCATGTCGACACCGGTTGTCGTGTTTTATCGCCTGCTTCGCGAGTTTCCCTCTGTCATTCAACTACTCGGCTATGCTTTCCAGAAAAGCTGAAGGTCCTCACGCAGCTACCGCTTCGCTTTCCATTTCCTTGCGCCCTGCCCAGCGCACGCGATTTGCCGCGCTGACGATGGCATCGGCGACTGCCTGAGCCGCGTTCGCATGCACGGCGACGCCGAACCGCATCGCTTGATCGCCAATCCGGCAGCCAACGAACACCGCCGTCTCACCTTTCGCGGTCGCGGCGGTTTCAAACGATGCCACCTCGATCGCGACACCCGCGACACTGGCAACCGCCGCGGCGACGGCCTGCGCGTGCGCTTCATCGGCGACCGCGGATATGGGCAGCTTCACGTGGCGTCCATCGAAATGCAGGGTTGATGCATCTGCTCGTGATGCCGGTCCTTGTGCGTCGAAGTATTCGCGCTTGAACAACGCGCAAATGGCTTCGCCGGACACTTCCGCGCCCGATGCATCGGCGACTTTCTGCACGGCATGGCTGAATTCGATCTGCACGCGGCGCGGCGGCGTAAAGCCCAGCCCGCGTTCAAGCAGAAACGTCGCGCCGCCTTTACCCGACTGGCTGTTCACGCGGATCACGGCGTCATAGCTCCGACCAAGGTCGGCAGGGTCGATAGGCAGATACGGCACGTCCCACACCGTACCCGTCTCACGCTGGGCAAAGCCCTTGCGGATAGCATCCTGGTGCGAGCCAGAGAAGGCCGTGAACACGAGATCGCCGGCATACGGATGACGCGGATGCACGGGAATCTGGTTGCAGCGCTCGACCACGCGGCGCACGCCATCGATATCGGAAAAATCCAGCCCTGGGTCAATGCCCTGCGTGTACAAATTCATCGCGAGCGTGACGAGATCCACGTTGCCGGTGCGCTCGCCGTTGCCAAAAAGACAGCCTTCGACGCGATCAGCGCCCGCGAGGATCGCGAGTTCCGCCGCAGCGACTGCCGTGCCGCGATCGTTATGCGGATGCACGGAGAGCACGATGCTGTCGCGATAACTCATGTTGCGATCCATCCACTCGACCTGATCGGCGAACACGTTCGGCATGGCCGCTTCTACCGTGGCCGGCAAGTTCACGATCATCTTGTGGTCGGGCGTGGGACGCCACATTTGCGCGACGGCGTCGCAGACTTCGCGGGAAAACGAAAGCTCGGTCATGCTGAACGTTTCCGGCGAATACTGATAGATCCAGTGGGTATCGGGGCGCGCGGCGGCGCACTCCTTGATGATGCGGGTTCCTTCTACAGCCAGCGCTTTGGTGTCTTCCTTGGACTGATTGAAGACGATCTTGCGAAACGACGGCGCAATCGCGTTATACAGGTGCACGATCACCCGGGGCGCGCCTTCCACTGCTTCAAACGTCCGCTCGATGAGTTCACGGCGCGACTGCACGAGTACTTCAATGGTGACGTCGGCGGGAACACGGTTTTCCGCGATCAGCTTGCGCACGAAGTCGAAATCCGTCTGCGATGCCGACGGAAAGCCCACTTCGATTTCCTTGAAACCTACCGCTACCAGCATCTCGAAGAATTCGAGTTTGGCGTCAATGCTCATCGGGTCGATCAGCGCCTGATTGCCGTCGCGCAGATCGGTGCTCATCCAGATGGGCGCGCGCTCGATCGTGCGAGTGGGCCATCGGCGGCCGTTGAGGTTGACTTGGGGGAAAGGGCGGTATTTCTCGGAAGGGTTGCGCATCATCATCGTGGGCCTCGGCTGAACGCGTTGTACGCGTGAAAGCGCAGTCGTTGCGAGGCGGTCGAGCGGCCGGCGGCTTGCCGGCATCGTTCCAATGCGCGCTGTACAGGTTCGCGACGTCCCATGGCATGGGTAACGCCGGTGACGAACGTGAACGATGCAAAAGCAGCGTGCATGTGATCCTCGCGTTTTCGAACCGTGGATGAACGGACGAAAGCAGACGACTACGGGTGGTGAAAAGGGAACTGCAAAGGGGAACTACGAAACTGCGGAGGGGACCGCGCGCGGAACGCGCGGCGCCACGTTTAGCGACTTACGCTAGACGTAGCGATAGGGGCCGCGCTAGGCGACCCTGGGTAATTCGAAGGGAGGGGAATTGGGCAAAGCTCATTTCTGCACATTAGCGTACGGCGTGCGCTTTTGTCAACAGCGACGGTTTCTCGACTGAAGAATGCCTTGGCGAACGCTCTAGCGCCTGACGATGTCAGCAATCAACTCCGCTTGGCGCGCGAGCGCGGGCGGAATGGGTGCTTCGCCGCGCAGTACGGTTTCGATCCAGCGGGCGGTGGTCGCGGCATCGAGCGCCTCGGGCAACGCCACCACGGGCGCGTCCGGCGAGGAGCGTTCCGGCGATATCAGCGTTTCCGCGTGGCCGTCGTGGAACCAGTCCACCTGCACTTGCCGGCGCGTGTCCGCGACCGCTTCGCCTTCCGTTCCGCGAGCGAGCAGGGCGCCGCCGGCGGCAGCGTCGGGATGTTCGGTGAACAGTCCCGTCAAGCTCTCGCGATACTCCGGATGGGTGTAGTTCACCAGCCGCAAACCGGGCTGCGCGAACGGCTGCAGGATCTTGACCAGCGTATGCGTGGAATTTCTCACGCCCATGATTCGCCGGATGGCGAGCAGGCGCGCGAGCTTGGGTGCGAGCACGGCGATCGGCGCGAACGCGAGGCGCCGCGAGGCGAGGCTGTCTTCGATTTCATCGTGGGAAGTGGCTTCGGGAATGCCCAGTTCGGCGAAAATCGCGGCGCTCGTGACGCGGCCGGGATCAGTCGTGACGCCATGCACGAGCACCGGCACACCGTCCCGCGCGAGCAGCATCGCCAGCAACGGGGTCAGGTTGGGTTGTTTGCGCGCGCCGTTATAAGTGGGGATGGAAACGGGCCGCGCGTGATCGCGGCCATTCTGGATATGCAGGGGCTCGAACGAGCGATGCGCGGCGGCCAGCATCGCGGCCAGCTCCGCGGCAGTCTCGCCTTTCACGCGATACGCCAGCAACACAGCACCGAGTTC
This sequence comes from Caballeronia sp. LjRoot29, assembly GCF_964252755.1. Lineage (NCBI taxonomy): Bacteria > Pseudomonadati > Pseudomonadota > Betaproteobacteria > Burkholderiales > Burkholderiaceae > Caballeronia > Caballeronia sp. LjRoot29. The sequence goes on from NZ_CAXUPU020000014.1 coordinate 65,310, forward strand.
GAGATCGGAGACGCGGTTGTCGAGCATCGCTTCGTAGAGGGCGTAGGTGTCCTCGCGGGTCAGCGCTCGCGCGCCGTTTGGCCCGCGGCCGATTTCCTTGATGAAACGGGCGCACGGGAAAGGAGCTGTGTCGGTCATTGATTGGTCTGAGTAGCCGGTTTGCAAACGGGGTGAATCGTCTTGTACACCCGTGTGCGCCCGTTTGCACGATGGGCCGCTGCAAGTCTGGAAATACAGGAATCACATTCAGTACCGCATTTGAGCCGGGCTTGCAAGTCGCGGTGCTGCCCGGCGGCGGCTTTCGGGACGCTTGCCTGCGCGTTTGTTCGATGATCGCAGCTTGGGACAGGTCACGGGAATTGCGGACCTGACCGCGTGCTTTATTACGTAATGTCCTGGGGCACATAGGCCGTTCGGGCGAATCGCGATGCGCAACCGCGCACGTTAAACTTGAGGTTCAGGTCGATGCTTCAATACTTCATCAATCAGGAGAGAACGCAATGAGTCACGTATTTGCTCCGGCGCCCGCGGTCGCGGTGCCTGTTGTCGGTTCCAGCGACCAGTTTCCTGTTCGCCGGATTTATTGCGTCGGCCGGAACTACGAGGCGCATGCACGCGAGATGGGACACGACCCGGATCGCGAACCGCCGTTTTTCTTCGGCAAGCCCGCCGACGCCGTGCTGTACGTCGCGCCCGGTGCGACCGGCGAATTCCCTTATCCGTCGCAGTCCAAGAACGTCCACTTCGAGATGGAACTCGTGGCGGCGGTCGGCAAGCAAGGCAAGGACATCCCCGCTGAGAAAGCGCTCGATTACGTGTATGGCTACGCGCTCGGTCTCGACATGACGCGCCGCGACCTGCAAGCCGAAGCAAAAAAACTGGGCCGTCCGTGGGACACGGCCAAGGGCTTCGATCATTCGGCTCCGCTGGGTCCGATTCATCCCGTCGCGAAGGTCGGGCATCTGGAAAAAAGCGCGATCTGGCTCACCGTCAATGGCGAAGAGAAGCAGCGATCGGACATTTCGCAACTGATCTGGTCGGTGGGCGACACCATCGCGTATCTCTCCACGCTATTCGAGCTGTTCCCAGGTGACCTGATTTTCACCGGCACGCCTGAAGGCGTTGGCGCGGTTCAAAAGGGCGACCTGATGAAGGGCGGTGTCGACGGAATCGGAGAGTTTTCCGTGCGCGTGGTCTGAGCATAAAAACGGAGGGGACTCATGAAGCTATACAGCTATTTTCGCAGCTCGGCGGCGTACCGGGTGCGCATCGCGCTGAATCTCAAGGGGCTCGCGTATGAGTACGCGCCGATCCATCTTCTGCGCGATGGCGGGCAACAACTGAAGCCGGATTATCGCGAGCTGAATCCCGACGGCATCGTGCCGACGTTTATCGACGGTGACAACATACTCACGCAGTCGCTTGCGATCATCGAATATCTGGACGAGACGCATCCCGAGCCGGCGTTGCTGCCGGGTACGCCATTGGATCGCGCGTTTGTTCGTTCGGTCGCGCTTCAGATTGCGTGCGAGATTCATCCCGTCGACAACTTGCGCATTCTGAAGTATCTGAAACACACGCTGAAGGTTGGCGATGAAGCGAAAGACACGTGGTACCGGCATTGGCTGGAGTCGGGTTTCGAGTCGCTTGAAAAGCGGCTCGCGAATGACTCGCGCGTGGGCAAGCTGTGTTTCGGTGATGCTCCGACGCTCGCGGATCTGTGCCTCGTGCCGCAGGTGTACAACGCGCGGCGTTTTAACCTCGATATGAGCCGTTATCCGACGATCGAACGTATCGCCGATCACGCTGCGCAAATCGATGCGTTCGCGCGCGCCGCGCCCGGGCAACAACCGGACGCCGAATGACGACAGCTGTTTTTCTATCCGGCGCCGGGCTTGGCGCAAGTCTGATTATCGCGATTGGGGCTCAAAACGCTTTTGTCTTGCGGCAAGGATTAAAACGGCGGCACGTAGGCTGGGTCGTTTTTATCTGCGCGCTGATCGACGTATTGCTGATCGGGTTTGGCATTGGGGGGATGGGCGCACTGATTGCGCGAGCGCCCGTGATGCTTTGGGTGATTCGATGGGCGGGCGCGGTGTTTTTGTTCTTGTACGGCGCGCGAGCTTTTCACGCGGCGTGGAAGGGACCCGGACATTTGCAGGCCGAGAACGGCGAATCGCAAACGGTGGCAAAAGCGGTAACAACGGTGCTCGCTTTATCGCTGCTGAATCCGCACGTTTATCTCGATACCGTCGTCCTGCTCGGCGGCATTGGTGCGCGTTACGGCTGGCCGGGGAATGTGTGGTTTGCCGCGGGGGCAATGTGTTCATCGATCATCTGGTTCACCACGCTCGGGTTCGGCGCGCGCTTGCTCCAGCCTTTGTTCGAGAAAGATGTCTCGTGGAGAGTGCTCGATGTGATCGTGGGGATTGTGATGTGGTGGATTGCGGCAGCGCTAGTTCTGTCCCGATAGCGCGTGACCGCGGTCTGGCTGAACGCCAGGCCGCGGCATCGGGTTAACTGGCTTAACTTCCCTGCTAACTTCCGAGCAATGCGTCGGCGAATTCATCGGCGCTGAAGGGCTGCAAGTCCTCCACCTTCTCGCCCACGCCAATGAAGTACACCGGAATTGGCCGTTGCCGCGCAATAGCCGCGAGAATGCCGCCCTTCGCAGTGCCATCGAGTTTGGTCACGATCAAACCCGTCAAGCCGAGCGCATCGTCGAAAGCCTTCACTTGAGCGAGTGCGTTCTGGCCCGTGTTTGCATCGATGACCAGCAGCACTTCGTGCGGTGCGTCCGGTTGCGCTTTCGCAATTACGCGCTTCACCTTGCGCAGTTCTTCCATCAGGTGAAGCTGCGTCGGCAGGCGGCCGGCCGTATCGGCCATCATCACGTCGATCTTGCGGGCACGCGCGGCGCCGACTGCATCGAAGATCACGGCGGCTGCATCGCCGCTTTCCTGCGATACCACTGTCACGTTGTTGCGTTGACCCCAAACCGTGAGCTGTTCACGTGCGGCAGCGCGGAAGGTGTCGCCGGCGGCCAGTAACACGGACTGGTCGAAGCGCTGTAAATGCTTGGCCAGCTTGCCAATGCTCGTGGTCTTGCCCGCACCGTTCACGCCGGCGATCATCATCACGAGCGGTTTGGCGCGACCGAGCATCAGCGACTTCTCGAGCGGCCGCAACAGCTCCGCGAGCAGTGAGCGAAGCGCGGCCTTGACCTGCATCGAATCGGTGAGCCGTTCACTGCGCACTTTTTCCCGCAGCGCTTCGAGCAGGTATTCGGTGGCATCGACACCGGCGTCCGACATCAGCAACGCCGTTTCGAGCTCCTCGTACAAATCCTCATCGATCTTCGCTCCGACGAAAATCCCCGTCAGGCCCGAACTCGTCTTCGATAAGCCCGTCTTCAGGCGCGTGAGCCATGAACGCTTTGCGTTTTGTTCCGGCTCGGGCGGCGGCACGATCACGACGGTTTCAGCCGGCGCCTTCCACTGCGATGCCGTGCGGCCTTGCCAATAGGGCTTGGATTCCGCGCTCGCTGGCGAGGCCGATTGCGCGATTGGCGCGGGCGTTCCTTCAGCCGCTACACCGGGAGCGTCTGCAGGCGCCGGATCAGCCGGGCGCGCCGGCCGGTCAAGCGATTCCAAATCCCGATCCGACGCCGCAACGCCTTCCCGCGCGGTTTCCACGGGCTGAGCGGGTGTGACAGGCGTGCTGGCGTGCCGGAGCCCTTCTGCGGGCTCGGGATGCACTTCAGCGCCGGCCTCGCCTCCGTTTTCCTCGGGCGCATCGGTATCCGTATCGATATCAGTCTGGGTATCGTTATCGGCTGATTTGCCTACTAATCGTTTGAAAAAGCTGAACATGGTCTGCAGTGGTGGGGGTGGCGCGTTTTATCGATGCCATCGCGACCGCGTTGCTGCGTTGAACGAGCGAACAACACGAACAACGCAAACGCAAAGGTGGCGATAGCTGCCGTGCCGCGAAAAACCGCCGAAAACAGCGGAGAGAGCCGGGCGAATGCGCAAAAAAAGCCAAAGAAACGTATTTTATCAGCCGTCACCGATTGTAGTGCCTGGCAGGGTGGCGAACCCCTGCATCGGGCGCGGCGAGGCTGTGGTAACGTGCCCGCATCGGCGCACACGAATTGTTGCAAACCGATCACGTTGTCACCCGGCCCGCGCGGGTCATCCCGCCGCCTCTACCCACGCAGTACGCACCACGTCCCACGCACGTCCATGTCCCGTTCCTCGATCACCCGCACATTAGAGCGAAATCCCGAGCGAAATCGCGAACGCAGCCCCGAGCGAACCGCCGAGCGCGCGCCGAAAGTCCGCGAAGCCGCGCCATCGCGCGGCGGCAAGGCGCATTCCATTCGTATTATCGGTGGCGAGTGGAAACGCACGCCACTGCCCGTTCTGAGTCTGGACGGCCTGCGTCCGACGCCGGACCGGGTGCGTGAGACGCTGTTCAACTGGCTAGGCCAGTCGCTCGATGGCAAGCGTTGCCTCGATCTATTTGCCGGTAGCGGCGCATTGGGCTTCGAAGCTGCGTCGCGCGGCGCGTTGCGCGTGCTGATGGTGGAACGCAGCGGCCGCGCGGTGGCGCAACTAAAGGCGAATCAGACGCGCCTGGCCGCGAAAAACATCGAAATTGTGGAAGCGGATGCGCTGCGGCTCGCTGCGGGCCTCGCACCGAATTCCTTCGATGTCGTCTTCCTCGACCCTCCATTTGGCGATGCCGCCATGCTCCAGCGCGCCGTCGAACTGGCCGTGCCGCTGGTGTCGCTGGGCGGTGCACTGTATATCGAAGCAGGTGAACCCGTCGATCCGAGGCAAACGCCGGCATTGTCCGGATGGGCGATTACCCGCGAAGGCAAGGCTGGCGCGGTCCGCTATCATTTGCTGCGGCGCGAAAATGAGGAATAATGCGCGTTCCCAAATGCGTGGCCGGGCAATGTCCTCCAACTGTGGACGCGGCTCAATGCCCATGGCGGATGTAGCGGACTTCAAGGACGATGCGGTATCGGAAGCGCTTTTTGGTCTTGTCGATACCGCCAGCGGCCCAATCTGCAGCGAAAGATGTACCAGAAGAAGGTTCAGAAGAGGAGATGCTCCATGGTTGTAGCCGTTTATCCCGGAACGTTTGACCCACTCACGCGCGGTCACGAAGACCTCGTGCGACGTGCATCGAGTATTTTCGATACGCTGGTGGTTGGCGTCGCCGATAGCCGCAACAAGAAGCCGTTCTTCAGTTTGCAGGAACGGCTGGATATAGCGCATGAGGTGCTGGGCCATTATCCGAACGTACAGGTGATGAGCTTCAAGGGGCTACTTAAGGATTTCGTGCGCAAGAACAATGCGCGCGTGATCGTGCGGGGCTTGCGTGCGGTTTCCGACTTCGAATACGAATTCCAGATGGCGGGCATGAACCGTTATCTGCTGCCCGACGTCGAAACGATGTTCATGACGCCGTCGGATCAATATCAATTCATCTCGGGCACGATCGTGCGCGAGATCGCGCAACTCGGCGGCGATGTCTCCAAGTTTGTTTTCCCCTCAGTGGAAAAGCGCTTGCAGGACAAAGTCGGTCCGATCGCGCAAGACCCAACGGTGCCGTGAGCGTTTTAGCTGCTCACCAAGCGCGCTCATTCAGAGCGCGCGGGCACCGAAAAGCCGGCTGAGATGCCGGGCGAAGAGAGTAAAGCATGGCCCTGTTTATTACCGATGAGTGCATCAACTGCGACGTGTGCGAGCCCGAGTGCCCGAACGACGCCATCTCGATGGGTATCGACATCTACGTGATCGACCCGAACAAGTGCACCGAATGCGTCGGCCACTACGACGAACCGCAATGCCAGCAAGTGTGCCCGGTGGACTGCATTCCACGCGACCCGGCGCATGAGGAAAACGCCATCCAGCTGATGGCGAAATATCACGGATTGATGAAAGCGAAGGGCGCTTGATTTAGCGTCTCAGGCTGTCCTTAGAGCAGCGCGCGCAGCGCTGCCAGCAGAGCGTCGCAGTCGGCATCGGTGCCAACCGTAATCCGCAGATGCTGATCGATTCGCGGCAGCTTGAAATGCCGCACGAAAATCTCCTTCTCCTTCAGGCGCGCCGCTAGCGTGGCGGCATCGTGTTCCGGATGGCGTGCGAAAACGAAATTCGCCGCCGACGGAACCACATCGAATCCCAACGCCTCCAGGTCCGCCGTCAGCCGCTCGCGGCTAGCGATAACCTTTGCACAGGTTTCGCGAAACCAGTCGTCGTCTTCAACGGCCGCGATCGCGGCGACCTGCGCCAACCGGTCGAGCGGATAGGAATTGAAGCTGTCCTTCACACGCGTCAGCGCCTCGATCAACGCTTCGTTCCCGAGTGCGAACCCGACCCGCATGCCCGCCAGTGAACGGGCTTTCGACAACGTCTGCACGACCAGCAGATTCGGATTTTCATCGATAAGCGCCACCGCCGATTCCGCGCCGAAATCCACATACGCCTCATCGATAACAACAACCGAATCCGGATTCGCCGCGAGCAAAACCTTGATCTCGGCGAGTGGCAACGCGCGGCCCGTCGGCGCGTTCGGATTGGGCAGCAGCACGCCACCGTTGGGCGCGCGGTAGTCGTCCACATCAATGCCGAAGTCTGCGTTGAGCGGTATCACGTCGACCGCTACGCCGTATAACTGAGCGTAGACGGGATAAAAGCTGTACGTGATATCGGGGAAACGGATTGGCTTGTTGTGCTTGAGCAGCGCCTGGAACGTGTGCGCGAGAACCTCGTCCGACCCATTGCCGACAAACACTTGTTCCACGCGCAAACCGTGATGCTGCGCGATAGCCGCGCGCAACGCATGCGCTGTCGGGTCGGGATATTTGCGGAGCGAGTCGCCGTCGTCGCCGAGTTCACGCCGGATTGCCTCGACTACGCGAGGTGAGGGCGGATAGGGATTCTCGTTCGTGTTGAGCTTCACGGGACGCGCGAGCGCGGGTTGTTCGCCCGGCACATACGGCGTCAGCTTATTGACGATATCGCTCCAGAAACGGCTCAAGATTCGCTCCTCAATTGTTCCCGATGTCCTCGCGGGACGGGGTGCTGCGGTTACCGCTATTGGTTAAGGCTGCGCGTTGCGATGCAGGTTCATCATCGCACGCTCCATACCGTCGTTGAGCGCGATCGGCATGACGGCAAGCGCGCGTTCAATCGATGCATCGATTACATCCTGCTCTTCGCGGCGCGGCGGCTTCAGCACGAAATTCGCGACATCCGGCTTCGCGCCCGCCCGCGACGCTTCGGGAATCAGATCACGCGGATGCCCGATACCAATCCGCAAGCGCCAATACTGCTGCACCGACAAATGCGCGGAGATGTCCTTCAGGCCATTGTGCCCGCCGCTGCCGCCGCCGAGCTTCAGTTTCACCGTGCCAGGCGGCAAATCGAGTTCATCGTGCGCGACCAGGATCTCATCCGGCAGGATCTTGAAGAACTGCGCTACGGCCACGACCGATTGCCCCGACCGGTTCATGAAGGTCTGCGGTTCGAGCAGATGAATCTCCTGGCCATTAAGCCGGCCGCGCCCATAGTGACCGTGAAACCGGCGTTCGTCCCGCAGCGATGCACCCGCATCGCGCGCCAGTTGGTCGACGAACCAGAAGCCGGCGTTGTGGCGGGTCGCGGTGTATTCAGCGCCCGGATTGCCGAGCCCGACGATCAGTTTGATCATGTTCAATCTTGGCGGCGTAGCGACTTCAACCGCACCGGAAAAAGGCCATAAAAAAACCCGCCGGAGCAGAGCAACGGCGGGTCACTTCGTCCGCTCTTACGGGCGGACCCGAGCGGACTCAAGCGGACAGGCTTTAGGCAGACTTACGCAGCCGGCTTGTCGCCGTCGCTCGGAGCAGCAGCGCCCGAAGCAGCTTCGTCAGACACGACCGCAGCCGGGATGGTCGCCGAAGCGATCACCGGGTTTTCTGCTTCGAGGTGAGCGATCAGCGCCACGCCCTTCGGCAAAACGATGTCCTTCACGTGCAGCGTGTGACCGGCTTCAATTTTCGCCAGATCGAGTTCGACGAATTCCGGCAGATCGGCCGGGAGGCATTCGATTTCGACTTCGTTCAGAACGTGCGAGATAACCGCGCCGCCGATCTTCACAGCCGGATTCGTTTCCTGGTTCAAGAAGTGGACCGGAACCTTGGTGTGCAGCTTCTTCTTCGAATCGACGCGTTGGAAGTCAACGTGCAGAACCATTTGCTTGAACGGATGGTATTGCACATCGCGCAGCAGAACCTGTTGCGTCTTGCCTGCCACTTCCAGTTCGAGGATCGACGAATGGAAAACTTCTTTCTTCAGCGCGTGCCAAAGGGCGTTGTGATCGAGCTCAACAGCCAGAGCCTCAGCGTTCGCGCCATATACGATACCCGGCGTCTTGCCCGAGTTACGCAGGCGGCGGCTCGCACCCGTACCTTGCAGATTGCGCTCAAAAGCGACTACTTTCATGATTCAACTCCATAATCTGCCCGCGACCAGGCAGTGAAAACGGGGCTGTCCGCAAGTCGCGTTCAGCCCCAGAGCAGCGGTTCAGGCCTTCGTTCGCCTGAACCGATTACGCTGTTCAGCAGAGGTTTGATCCTCTGCTGAACAGCAAATACTTTTAACCTTCCGCGAACAGCGACATGACCGAGTCGCCGCGACGAATACGCGAGAACGTTTCAGCCAGCAATCCCGCGCTCGACAGAATACGAACCTTGGTACAGGCACGTGCTTCTTCGGAGAGGGGGATGGTGTCGGTAACGACGAGTTCGTCGAGTTCCGATGCTGCAATCCGCTCGCCCGCGCCGCCGGACAGAACCGGGTGCGTGGCATACGCAAACACTCTCGTCGCGCCGCGTTCCTTCAAAACCTGTGCTGCCTTGCAGAGCGTGCCGGCGGTGTCGACCATGTCATCCATGATCACGCACGTGCGGCCTTCCACTTCACCAATGATGTTCATCACTTCAGCGACGTTCGCCTTCGGGCGACGCTTGTCGATGATCGCGAGATCGGTGTTCAGTTGCTTCGCCAAGGCCCGGGCGCGGATCACGCCGCCCACATCGGGCGACACCACCAGCAGGTTTTCGTAGTTCTGCTTGCGCAGATCGCCGAGCAGCACGGGCGTAGCGTAGATGTTGTCGACCGGGATGTCGAAGAAACCTTGAATCTGGTCGGCGTGGAGGTCCATGGTAATGACCCGATCCACACCGGCAATTTCCAGCATGTTCGCCACGACCTTCGCCGAGATAGCGACGCGGGCCGAACGGGGCCGGCGATCCTGACGGGCATAACCGAAGTACGGGATAGCTGCAGTGATCCGGCCAGCAGATGCGCGCTTGAGCGCATCGACCATGATCATGAGTTCCATCAACGTGTCGTTGGTCGGGGCGCAGGTGGACTGCAACACGAACACGTCTTTGCCGCGCACGTTCTCCTGGATCTCAACCATGATTTCGCCGTCTGAAAAACGGCTCACCATTGCCTTGCCAAGAGGAATTCCAAGGATTTTGACGACTTCCTGTGCAAGCGCGGGATTCGCGTTGCCAGTGAATACCATCAGGCCGTCACTGCTCATCGTGCACCTGTTTCTTGGCTGGGGCGAGAGGGAAAACGCGAGAAATTATGGCAGGGGAAGAAGGATTCGAACCTTCGCATGCTGGAATCAAAATCCAGTGCCTTAACCAACTTGGCGACTCCCCTACACTAACTTTGAGTCTTGCCGGGCAGTGTAGGACAAACCCGTCAAAACGAAACTTTACGACGCGAAAGTGAAGAGAGGATGCGAATCCAGACTTTCGGTCACTTTGCTTTTCCAGCTTGCCGGGAGTTTGGCTTGCGCTATCTCAGCTTCGGCTTTGCTACGAAAAGCGGCAAACACGCTCGCTCCAGATCCGGTCATTCGCGCAGGTGAAAGATTCGAAAACCACTCAATCACCTTAGCTACCTCCGCGTACTTCTCAACCACAACTGCCTGCATATCATTTCGGCCGAAGCTGTCAGGCCAATCTGCGTCAGAACTATGTTGTGCAAGGAAGTCCGTAATTGTGAGGACTTTTGAGTCCCTCGTCAACCCTTTCTCTGAAAAAATCGCAGCGGTTGGAACATGCACCGCAGGAGTCACCACCAGGAAGAAACGCTTCGGCAGATTGACGACCTGCAGCGCCTCGCCCACGCCCTCAGCAAAAGCATTTTGCCCGAAGACGAAAAACGGCACATCGGCACCCAGTTTCAGCGCCAGATCCTGCAATGCTTGTCGCGATAAATCCAGGCCCCACAAGTGATTCAGGGCAAGCAGCGTAGTCGCGGCGTCAGAACTGCCACCGCCGAGACCGGCGCCCATAGGCAGTATTTTATCAATTTCTATGTCTACGCCAAGGGGGGTGCCCGTTGTCGAGTGCAGCAGACGCGCAGCACGTACGACAAGGTCATCGGCTTCCGGCACGCCGGGAACGTCGGTTTTGCGGGCGATCACGCCGTCGTCGCGACGGGTGAAGTGCAGCAGGTCGCCCCAGTCGAGCAACTGGAATACCGTCTGAAGCGCGTGATAACCGTCCGGACGACGTCCGGTGATATGCAGGAACAGGTTGAGCTTGGCCGGCGCGAGGCAATTGCGCAGGGAAGCGTCGGCCGGCGGGCGCAGCGGCGCCCGCAATGAACCCGATTGAGGTGACGACATGCTTATAAGTTGCGGAAAACGTTACTGGTCGAGGACGAGCTTGATCTCGAGCGGAGGTTCGGCGCGCGACAGATTCACGCGCTTTACGCCAGTGGCGGGGGCGTCGGCGTAAGCCAGGTAGTCGATGGTCCAGCCGTCCTGCTTGATTTCCTTCAGGCGGCCGTTTTCCGACGATGAATCCATGGTCGTGCGTGCCCGCGAGGTTGGCGCAGGCGATGGCTGCAGCCAGTATCGCAAGCCTTCCACCGGCAGCGCGAACCCGAGGGTGTTGCTCATCAGCTGGGAGACGTTATCGGCGGTCTGCGGGTCGCGGTTCGGCAATTCGAGCGTGGCCGACGACGGAGACGACGTCACGATAGCCAGCGTTTGCCCAAGCGGATTGCGCAATTGGAGCGTGACGGTGTCTCCGGTTTCCTGCCAGTCGAAGTTGCCGTACGCGTTGCGTTGCTGACCGGTCTGGTCGTCGTACTGGACTGCGAACCGCCCGTGATATGCCCGGCTGGTCTGCGCGGTCACCGCGGTTGCTGCATTCGATGTACTCGGCACCCGGGGTTTGATCGCGCACCCCGACACCACCACCACACCCGCTGCCATTAGCGCCAACGCACCGCGACGCGCGCGCTGGCCACCCATGAAATTCGTTGCAATCAAGTTCAAAGGTCGTTCACCTGGAATCGTTTGAGCGTTTTCACCAATGTGTCGTTGCCCGGTTCGAGCTTTTGCGCCTGACGCCATGTATTGCGCGCCTGATCCTGCTGCCCTGACTTCCACTGCACTTCGCCCAGATGAGCGCCAATTTCGGCGTTCGGCTGCAGGTCGTAGGCTTTCTTCAGGATGCTGGCCGCTTCCGCCTGATTACCCAACCGATACTTCGCCCAGCCGAGGCTGTCCATGATGAACGCATCGTTCGGCGCAAGCGACACCGCCTTCTCGATCAACTTCTCTGCCTCGTCCAGACGCTCGTTGCGATCGACGAGCGAGTAGCCCAGCGCGTTGTACGCTTGCGCGTTGTCCGGCTGCTGTTTCATCAGCTTGCGCAACTGCGTTTCCATGACGTCGTAATGGCCGTTCTTTTCAGCCGCCATGGCATAGTCGTAGGCAATGTCCGGGTCATCGGGGAAAGCCGCTGACGCCTTCGCCAACGCCGCTTCCGCTTCCGGGTACCGCTGCGCCTGGAACAGCATGGCGGCGTCGGTACGGGCGAGCAGCGCCAGATCGCGCGGATCCGATGTCTGCAGGCTGCCAAGCAATTGACGCGCTTCGTCGACCTTGCCGTGCGAGGCGAGGATCTGCGCGCGCGTGACCTGCGCCGGCAGATACTGCTGGCTCGCGCGTGGAATCTTGTCGAGCCACTGGTTCGCAGCTACGTCGTCCTTCTTTTCCAGCGACAACTGCGCGAGATAGATATAGGCCTGACCCGGATCGGCGTTCGGCGTGCTTTCAGCGGCGGCCGCGTACTGTTTCAGATAATCCTGCGCTTTGTCCGGCTGTTTCTTCTGAATGTTGATCAGCGCGAGCGCCATCAGCGGCGTCAGGTCTTTCGAATCGTTCTTGCGCATGATTTCAAACTGCTTCTGGGCGTCGTCGAGACGATCCGCCGACAGATACAGTTGCGCCAGCGCGAGCCGCGCGTCGTGCGACTTCGGATCCTTCTCGAGATACTTCTCAAACGATGCAATGCCTTCGTTGCGCTCGTTCGGTCCCATGCGCGCCAGCGTCAACGCCGCAGGCAAATAGTCCGGCTTCAATTTCAGCGCTTGTTCAAGCGATGCCTTCGCACCTGGCAGGTCGTCGGCGGCAATTTCCTGCCGGGCGAGCGCCAGTTGCGTTTCCGGCCGGTCCAGATCGTTCTTGACCAGATCCTTCAGCACATTCAACCCGCCTACGCGATTCGGTCCGCGAGAGAGCAGGATTTGTAGCGAAAGGATGGCGTCGCCGCGCTGATCAGGCGGTACCTTCGCGAGCTCGGTGGTGAGGATCGGCTTGGCGTCGTCGGGCTTGCCGGAGAGGATCAGCAGCGACGCGCTCAACTGCGCCGCACGTTCCGAATTCGGCGAAAACTGCTGCCAGAGCTGGACTGCCGTTAGCGCGTCGTTGGGACTCTGTGCGGCGATCGCAATCTCGGTCGCGCGCTGCGCGAAGCGTGGATCGTGCGTGTCGCGCGCGAGGGCAAGATACGTCTGATAAGCGGGCGCTGCCTGATTGCGTTGCAAAGCGACTTCCGCCGCGAGCACCTGGAACACGATCTGGCTGGACGCAGCCACATTCGGCAGGTCCTGTACTTCCTTGCCCGTGGGCGGTGCGGTGATCAGGTCCGCTGCGCTGATGGCCGATTGGTCGTCGTCAGGCGTCGGGAGTTGCGCGGGGCTCTGCGCGTAGGCAGGCGCCAGCGCAAACGCCGCCACCGCGAACGCCACTGCGGCCGCGAGCTTGCTCGGGTAGACCGGCTTACCGCGTGCGGCGCTCGTTTGAGCGGTCGCTGCACGCTGCTTCGAAAACAACTTTACGAAGGACAAGTTCATGGAAATCCGATCAATGTTTCAGTCGATTGTAACGCGCTCGCTACAATACGCGCACATCCCACAGCAAGTTACAGACCAGTAAAACATGCCAGAGTTGCCGGAAGTCGAAGTAACCCGACGCGGGATCGAACCGTTTGTTACCGGACGCCGGGTCGAGCGTGTCGATGTCCGGACACCGGCGCTGCGCTGGCCCATTCCGCCGCATCTTGCCAAGACAATGACGGCGCTGAAAATCGACAAGGTCGAGCGGCGCGGCAAGTACCTGTTGTTCGAAACCTCTGAAGGCTGGCTGATCGTGCATTTGGGCATGACGGGGACGCTGCGGGTATTGCGTAACGTGCCGCGGCCGCCGGATGCGGCGAAGCATGATCATATAGATGTGATCTTCGATGACTTCATTTTGCGCTTTCGCGATCCGCGGCGTTTCGGCGCAGTGCTCTGGCACGCGCGCGCAGACGGCGATGTCCTCGACCATCCGCTGCTGGCAGGCCTGGGCGTAGAGCCATTCACGCCCGAATTTTCCGGCGCGCTGATGTATCGTCAGACGCGCGGGCGCAAGGTGTCCGTAAAACAGGCGCTGCTCGCGGGCACGATGGTCGTCGGCGTGGGCAACATTTATGCGTCCGAGAGCCTGTTTCGCGCGGGCATCCGGCCGACCGTCGCGGCCGGCCGCGTTTCGCTCGTGCGCTACGATCTTCTCGCCGACGCCGTGCGTACAACCCTGGCCGCGGCGATCGAAAAGGGCGGCAGCACGTTGCGCGATTTCGTGGGCAGCAATGGCGAGTCCGGCTATTTCCAGCTCGATTATTTCGTCTATGATCGCGCGGGATTGCCCTGCCATGTTTGCGGAACGGCCATCAAACAAATCGTGCAAGGCCAGCGATCCACGTACTTTTGCCCGCGCTGCCAGCGCTAGTTCCATGCTCCAGCTCACCGACTTCTCCACGCGCCTGATCGCGTGGCAACGTGTTCATGGCCGTCACGACCTGCCATGGCAAAACACGCGCGATGCTTATCGGATCTGGTTGTCCGAAATCATGCTGCAGCAGACGCAGGTATCGACGGTGATTCCGTATTACGCGCGTTTTCTCGACCGTTTCCCCACCGTGAACGCGCTCGCTTTCGCGCCGCTCGACGACGTCATGGCGCTCTGGGCCGGCCTCGGCTATTACTCTCGTGCGCGAAATCTGCATCGATGCGCGTTTGTGGTGGCGACAGAGCACGGCAGCGAGTTTCCACGCAGCGTCGATGAGCTGGCAGAACTGCCGGGTATCGGGCGATCGACGGCGGCAGCCATTGCGTCGTTTGCGTTCGGCGCACGCGCGACGATTCTCGATGGCAACGTGAAGCGGGTGCTCGCGCGTGTGTTTGGTATCGACGGATTTCCGGGCGAAAAGCGCGTGGAAAATACCATGTGGACGCTGGCTGAATCGCTGCTTCCCGATGCCGCGCACAAGGACGATGTCACCGCGTACACGCAGGGCTTGATGGATCTGGGCGCAACGCTGTGCGTGCGCGGCAAGCCGGATTGCGCGCGCTGCCCGTTTGCCGCCGATTGCGTGGCGAACGTGACGGGACGGCAAAAGGAATTGCCGACGTCGCGCCCGAAAAAGACGGTGCCGACACGCAAGACCTGGATGCTGGTGCTGCAAGACGGCAATAGCGTCCTGCTCGAGAAGCGTCCGCCTACGGGCATCTGGGGCGGATTATGGAGCTTGCCTGAAGCACAGGACGAAAACGCGCTCGCCGCGGTTTCGCATAGCTTCGGCGGGTCTGCCGAGCTTCAACGGCTTACGCCCTTCACGCACACGTTCACGCATTTCAAACTGGATATTGAGCCGCGTCTTGGCCGAGCGAACGGTGTGCCCGACGCCGCCGATAGCAAGACCGTGTGGGCGCCGCTTGCGAATATCGACGCGTATGGCGTGCCCGCGCCAGTTCGCAAACTGCTCGATGCGCTGCAGGGCTCGCTGATTTAAAGCCGCTTCAAAGCAGCTGATGTTGCTGCATGTAGTGATGCACGACATCGATCCGCGCGGCCGCGTCTTCAAGCTCCATCAGCTTTTGCCGGGCGCGCATGGGGATTGGCAGGATCTCGGATAAACGGTTGGATACCCACGTTGGATCGTCGAGAAGGAAGGGCTCGGTGAAGGGCAGATCCTTCGGCTCGCGTGCCTTGATTGCATCGATGATCCGCTCCAGCACTTCCGCGCACGCGCCAAACTTCACCAAGGCTTCCGTGCCGTCCAGCGGTGTGTCGTCGCCGATGGTTTCCGCCACGCCCACGAGCAGATTGCTCGGCTCAACGCGATGCGACAACAGCCGAAAACGCGTCGTTCCCCGCGCCTGGACCAGCAGCATGCCGAACGTGTCCACGTCGCATTGCGTGATCTCGGCGAGGCAACCGATGTTCTCGGGCACCGACCGATCCCCCGGCGACGCAATTTCATTGCCGCTTTTCAACAGGCACACGCCGAACGGCGTACCTTCGCGCAAACACGCGCGCGCCATGTCGAGATAGCGGGCTTCAAAGATTTTCAGGGGAAGATGGCCGCCCGGAAACAACACGGTATGCAGCGGAAACAGCGGCAGGTCGGCGAGAAGGGGATTGGTGGACATCGCGCGCTTCTTTAAAAAGGCCGCCCGAAGGCGATCAGGTTTGCATGGGCGCGACGTGTCCATCGAGAGCGATGGGTGCGTCGCGATGCCGCACAATCACGTTGGCCTTGTCACCGAAGCGCGCGGCGAGCGCCTGGGCGATGAATACCGAGCGATGCTGGCCACCCGTGCAGCCGATTGCCACCGTCAGGTAACTACGGTTGTCGTCACGAAATTGCGGTAACCATTTAGCGATGAACGTGCCTACGTCGTCGATCATTTGGTGAACCATCGGCTGGGCGGACAAAAAGTCGATAACCGGTTTGTCCAGGCCCGTCAGCGGCCGCAATTCGTGATCGTAATAGGGATTCGGGAGCGTGCGGACATCGAAGACAAAATCGGCGTCGAGCGGCACACCGCGCTTGAATCCGAACGACTCGAACATCAGCGTCAGCCCGGCCGTTTCCTGCTCGATAAAACTCTTCACCCACGCGCGCAACACGTTCGCCCGCAGATTGCTGGTGTCGATCTGGTGACCGAATTCGGCGAGCCCCGACACGAGTTCGCGCTCCCGTTCGATCGCTTCGCCCAACGACGTGAACAGCCCCACGTCGGCGTCGTGGCCCGGCGAACCTGACAGCGGATGGCGGCGGCGGGTCTCGGAAAAACGCTGGATCAGCGACTGTGTACTTGCGTTCAGAAATAGGACGCGAAGGTCGAACGCTTGCGACAGATCTTTGATAATGGCGGGCACTTCGTCGAGCGACCGGCTCGACCGCGCGTCGATAGCAACAGCTAGACGTGCCTGCCCCTGGCTATTGAGATAGGCCGCGAGCTCAGGCAGGAAGCGCGGAGGCAGGTTGTCGACGCAATAGTACCCGGCGTCTTCGAGAGCGTTCAGGGCAACCGATTTGCCGGAGCCGGAAATACCCGTAATCAGAATAATGCGCATGAATAAGGACTCGTTCGCTCTAGGTAATCGCACGCAAAAGACGCAGCACGCAAAGCCCGCAAAAATTCGGGTCCGGGCGGTGGCCGAACGCTCGATGCCGCCGGTCCAGCCATCTCAACCGGTCAGATCAGCTTGCCGGGGAACTGGCTTTCGGGGTCCTGCATCGCGAGGCGCTGACGATCCATGAAGTCGCGCAAGGTATCGATACCGCGCAATTGCAGGATCGTGTTCCGCACAGCAGCTTCAACCAGCACGGCCAGATTCCGGCCGGCCGCCACCTGGATAGTCACCTTGCTGATCGGCAGGCCGAGCACGTCGACCGCCTGGCTTTCGAGCGGCAAGCGCTGAAATTCACCGTCCGGACGACGCACAAGTTGAACGATCAACTTGAGCTTCATTTTCCGCCGAACGGCGGTTTCCCCAAAGATGGTCTTGATATCAAGCAGCCCGAGGCCGCGGACTTCCAGCAAGTTCTGCAGTAGCGGCGGGCATCTGCCTTCGACAAAATCCGGTCCGAGGCGCACAAAGTCTACGGCGTCGTCAGCGACAAGACCGTGACCGCGGCTGATCAACTCAAGCCCGAGTTCGCTTTTACCGAGACCGGAATCGCCAGTCAACAGGACGCCCATGCCGAGGATGTCGAGGAACACGCCGTGCAAGGTGGCGCGCGGAGCAAGGATCCGCGACATATAGAGCCGCAGGCTGTCGATCACGGCTGCCGCCGACATGCGGGTGGTGAAGAGCGGCGTGGACGAGCGCGTGCAGCGCAGGACCAGTTCAGGCGGCGCGCCGACTTCGCCTGCCACCACCAGAAACGGCGGTTCCAGCGCGATCAGTTCGGCCATGTTGCGTGAGCGGTCTTCGTCGGACTGACGCTGGTAGTAGGTGATTTCGGCGTCGCCGAGCACCTGGATACGGTTGGGGTGAATCAGGTTCAAGTGCCCCACGAGGTCGGCGCTTGACGTTGCATTGGCAACGGTTTCGGTCGAAAAGCCGCGCTCCCAGCCTTCGTGTCCCGTCAGCCAGCTCAGTTTCAGCGCGGCCGCGTTATCGTCGAAAATACTCTGGGCGTTGATGCTGGACGTATCCATGAGGGCCGGAACTCCGAGAGAGGCCGCGAGCATGGGGCAATTGAAGAGCCGGGTTGGTCTCTTCAATGCTCCGCTCAATAGGACTGATTGTGCGCTAGAAGGGCCGCCGGCGCGAGAGGGCCATTCGGCCTGGTTCTCCGTACCGATCCGGCTTCACGTCCAGCACGAGGCCCGGCTCATAGAGCTCAGGGCTGCCATTGCGTGAGCACTTGGTACAGCGCTTCACGATTTTCTTCAGTGTTCAGGCGTTCGCGTGCATCCCGGTCGGAAAGCAGTTGCGCTATTTCCGAGAGGATTTCGAGGTGCTGTTGCGTGGCCTGCTCGGGAACAAGCAGAAAGATCAGCAGCGACACCGGCTGTCCGTCCGGCGATTCGAAGGCGATGGGCTCAGCCAGGCGCACGAAGGCGGCGAGCGGATGCTTCAGGCCCTTGATGCGTCCGTGGGGAATAGCGACACCTTCGCCGAGACCGGTCGAGCCAAGGCGCTCGCGCGCAAAGAGATTGTCGGTGACGGTACTGCGGCCAATGCCGTTCTGGTTCTCGAAGATCAGGCCCGCTTGCTCGAATACACGTTTCTTGCTAGTGACGGACAGTCCGAGGACGACATTTTCGAGGGGAAGAAATTTGGCTAAACGATTCATGTTGGCAGGCAGATGCGTGGCCTGAATTCTCCTCATCGTGGCGTCTGCAGAACCTGCACGAAACGCTCACGGCGA
This sequence comes from Caballeronia sp. LjRoot29, assembly GCF_964252755.1. Taxonomy (NCBI): domain Bacteria; kingdom Pseudomonadati; phylum Pseudomonadota; class Betaproteobacteria; order Burkholderiales; family Burkholderiaceae; genus Caballeronia; species Caballeronia sp. LjRoot29. Next base: position 83,899 of record NZ_CAXUPU020000014.1, read on the forward strand.
TTTTTGGTAAGGATGCGCGGGAGACAAAAGTCTCGCTTCACTCCGATTAACAACCCCGGTACCCGGTACTAACTTCTGACCGGACCATTATAGAACAGCGTAATCAAACGATGGTGCGGCGCGCCATACAGTTGACGCGTTTGTTGCACATAACGCGACGCTCGCTGCTTCGCCCAAGTTCGCCCTGCTGCGACGAAAAACCGCCCCAAACCGGTGGCGACAAAAAAGCCGCCTGCTTTCAGGCGGCTCGTGCCGGGACTATCGGACCGATGGGCTCCGGCCTATATTGCTCCGGAGTCCGGCGCATCGAAAAAACTTCCAGCCGATGCGCCGTTCAACCCATTTGAATTACTCCTCTAACCGTTCACGATTCCTCACGGCGCCGGAACTTCGCTCTCCTGCGGTTCGTGTCCGTACTTCATGGTGGCGTGCGCGTGGCCCTGGATCTTGTCCTTGTGGCGGAGCACTTGCCTGTCCAGCTTGTCGACCATCAAGTCGATCGCTGCGTACATATCAACGTCACAACTCTCGATGAAAATGTCCTTGCCCTTCAGGTGCAAGTTGATTTCGACCTTTTGCCGCTTGTCCTTTTCCCTATGATTGTCGACCGAGAGGACCACACTGCCGTCGATCACCTGATCGAAGTGCCTTAGCACCCTATCCAGTTTGGTGATCACATATTCTCGCAACGCAGGCGTCAATTCGAGATGGTGTCCACTGATCTGCAGATTCATAGTTGCTCTCCAAGCTGATGGCCGCCTGGGACGCTATCACGCTGCTCAAACCGGTCGCTGCTTGCCCGTACCTGTCCATTCTCGCGAACGGCGGAACGGGACGGGACGCATCGGCCGGCTCGCTCGCGCTTTCGCGACGCGGCCGGTAAAGGCCCGCCGCGACATGCAGCGGGCTACAGAGATTTTCGCAAGTTCACTGCCGGAATTTTCAGAGCTTCGCGATATTTGGCCACCGTGCGGCGTGCCACCACGAATCCCTGTTCTGCCAGCAACTCTGCGATGCGGCTGTCTGAAAGAGGAGATTTTGAGTCTTCGGCTCCTATCAGTTGCTTGATGAGTGCCCGGATCGCCGTGGACGATGCCGCGCCACCCGTGTCGGTTGAAACGTGCGATCCGAAGAAGTACTTAAATTCAAGCGTCCCGAATGGGGTCAGCATGTACTTACCGGTTGTCACACGTGAGACGGTGGATTCGTGTAAACCCAGCGTATCAGCAATCTCCCTCAAAACCAAGGGCCGCATTGCAATTTCACCGTGCGCAAAAAAGTTCTTCTGACGCTCCACAATGGCTTGTGCAACGCGGAGAATCGTCTCGAATCTTTGTTGAATATTCTTGATCAGCCAACGTGCTTCCTGCAGCTGTTGGCGCAACGATCCACTGCCCGGATCGCCGCGATTGTTGCGCAAAATATTCGCATAGAGGTGATTGATTCGAAGCCTCGGCACAATTTCCGGATTCAATTCTGCCGTCCAGCCGCTGGACATTTTGCGCACCAGAATGTCAGGAACTACATAATCCGCTTCACTTTTTCCGAACGCGGCGCCCGGGAAAGGTTCCAGTGAGCGGATCAGCAAATGAGCGTCGCGCAAGGCGTCGTCGGATGCCTTGAGCTGCTTGCGCAAGCGTGTGAAATCGCGGGCGGCCAGGAGCTCCAGATGGTGCATCACAATATCGAGTGCGAGCGTCCGGGTGGGTGACGGATCGAGCCGCAGCAACTGCAGCTTGAGACATTCCGACGCGGACCGGCCGCCCACTCCAGGCGGATCGAAACTCTGCAGTAACGCAAGCGCTGCGCTCAATTCGTCGACATCGACTTCCAGTTCATCCGGCAGATCCGCCTTCACTTCCTCGAGCGATGACGTGAGGTAACCGTCTTCATCAAGCGATTCGATGAGGAACGTGATCAGCGCGCGATCGCGCTGATTCGCCTTCGTCATGCGCAGTTGCGACGTCAGGTGATCGCGCAGCGTAGTGGTCGATTCGTGGATTTGCAGCGGCGGCAGGTCGTCGTCGTCGGAGCCGCTATTCGAGCGGCCGTAATCTTCCAGGTTCCACGAGCTCGAATCCGGCCCGTTATCCGACGAACTCATGCCGTTGTATTCGTCTACCCCTTGAGGCTCGCCGTTTTCGGAGCGGTCAGTCGTGGACGTGCTGCTGCTCGACGACGAGCCGTTGCTCATCATGGAGTCGGGCGCGTTCACCGATGCCCCCGCTGACGTGATCAGCGAGCCGTCCGCCGCCACGCGCAGCGGGCTGGTGGTCCAGTCGTCCTCGTTCTCGAGCAGCGGGTTTTGCGCGACAGCCATCGCGACCTCCTGCTGCAGTTCGAGCGTCGACAACTGCAGCAGCCGGATGGACTGCTGCAGTTGTGGGGTCAGCGCAAGATGCTGCGATAGGCGGAGTTGGAGGCTGGCTTTCATGGCAAGGTTTTAATCATTGTAGAGAGTTTGCCACGGGCGCGACACCTCGCGGGGATCGACCAAAAACAAGTGCCGCCTCGCGGGCGGCACACAGGATTCGCTGGCGGCGCGGGACGCCGTCCTCAGCGGTGTTGAAACGAGCGCACGATGCTGCACCCGCGCAATCACATACGGAAATGCTCGCCGAGATAAACGCGCCGCACGCTCTCATTTTCGATGATCTCGCTTGGCGCGCCTGCCGCAAGGACGCTGCCGTCGCTGATGATGTAAGCATGATCGCAGATGCCGAGCGTCTCGCGCACGTTGTGGTCCGTGATCAGCACGCCAATGTTGCGCTGCTTCAGGAACTTCACGATCTTCTGGATTTCGAGCACGGCGATCGGATCGACGCCCGCGAACGGTTCGTCCAGCAGGATAAACGCAGGATTGGTCGCGAGCGCACGGGCAATTTCCACCCGACGCCGTTCGCCGCCCGAGAGCGACAAAGCCGGGTTTTCACGCAGATGCGCGATCTGGAGTTCGTCCAGCAACGCTTCCGCGCGATCCGTAATCGCTTGCTTGGAGAGCGGCTTTTCGCTTTCGTCCGTCTGCAGTTCAAGCACTGCGCGAATGTTCTGCTCCACGGTCAGCTTGCGGAACACGGAGGCTTCCTGCGGCAGATACGAGAGCCCGAGGCGTGCGCGTTTATGAATGGGCAGCAGGCTGATGGAGGTGCCATCGAGCAGGATTTCGCCTGCATCCAGCGGCACCAGCCCGACGATCATGTAGAACGACGTGGTCTTGCCCGCGCCGTTTGGACCGAGCAGTCCGACCACTTCGCCGCTTTTCACGTCGAGCGAGACGTCCTTCACGACCGTGCGCGAGCCGTAGCGTTTCTTCAGGTTGCGGACGGTGAGCGAACTGCTCGTGCCGGCCGGCTTACGATGAGGCATGGCGGGCGAATTCACGGCTGCGGCGTTCCTTGCATCTTGGTGGACGGCGTCAGGGTCGCCGGTGCGCCGGTCAGCGGCGCGGCGCCGCCGTTACGCGGGGCGAGCATGGCGCGCACGCGGCCGGTGGGGTTGCCTGGGCCGGCGACGTCAGGTCCGGCCTTCGCCGTATAGAAGTCTTTCTGGCCATCGTAGGTAATCACGCTGCCGTGCACTTCGTCCTGGATCTTGGTAAGGCCCACGAGACGGCGCACAACTGCACGCGTGGTCAGCGTGGTGAGATCCTGCTTGCCGTCGTAGTCAATCCGCACCGCATTGCCTTCGATATATTCGTCGAGGCCGTCGCGTTTCTGGCGGAAATACGAGAGGTTGCCACCCGTGGACGTGCCGGTCGCGTACTGATACCCCTGCGGATCCTGGGTTACATCGACACGATCGGCCTTGATGATGATCGTGCCTTTGGTCGCAACAACGTGGCCAGTGAAGATGTTGACCTGCTTCAGGTCGTCATAGGTCATGTTGTCCGCTTCAATGTTCAGCGGCTTGTCGTTGTCGGCGCGTTCGGCGTGCGCGGCCGGGGCAAATGCCGCCAGCGGCAACGCCACGCAAAGTGCCGTGATCCCGAATTGCACGATACGTGCGGCGCGGCGCGAAAATGCAGCGCGCGCTGCACGCAGACGGCCGGATTCAGGTCGGAGAAACGGTTTGTTCATGCAGTCACACTTGAATGGATTAAGCGCAATTCGTCGGAACTGCCGGGTTTATTTGGATGAGGTGCCGAGGGTATCGGAAGCAGCGATCTGGCCGCGTACCGTCCCAAACAGCTTCATTACCCGGGTCGCGTTGTTGTAGTTCATGCCGTCGCCCGTCATCACGGACGGACCGCGCTGAAGTTTAACCGGCTTTTCCGTTTCGATGACATCGTCGTTCACAAGGATGCGAAAGTGCTCCGAATCCGCCGTCATCTGCGGGTCGCCGTAGCCGGCCACACGCAAAATGTGGGCGTTCTCGTACAGGTTGACGATCGAGACGTCGCCGTTCACCGTGCCGCGCTCGGAGGTTGCCGTCACGGTCGGGCGCAGCGGCTGGAACATGCGCATCGCGGGTTTCGTGAGGTCGCTGACTTCATCGTCTTCGTAATGCACCATCGAAATCGCGGTCAGCCTGTACTGCGTCGTGCCGGTGGTGTCGAGTTCGGAGACCGAGAAGTTCGTCGCGAAGTAGTCGGGCGCGTGTTCCTTCGGGCGCTCCGGCTCCTGGGGCTTCGGCAGCGTAGCTTGCAGCAGCCAGTAGGTGATGCCCGCGAGGATGGCCAGCGCGACGACGGGCAGCGCTGACGTCAGTTTGGTGGGTCGTGGCATGGGATTCAGGTTCCGATAGCCGCGGCAAGCAGGCCGTCGTAGGAATTCTGGGCGCGCAGGATGGCGTCGCATACTTCGCGTACCGCGCCTTCGCCGCCTCGTTTGGTCGTCGCGAAATGCACGCGGTTCAATATTTCCTCATGCGCATTGGCGGGCGCCGCCGCGAAACCGCACAAGCGCATCACGGCGAGATCGGGCCAGTCGTCGCCCATGTAGCCGCATTCGGTCGCCGAGATGCCCGTGGTTCGCAGCAATTCGGCGAATGCAATGGTTTTATCCGCGACGCCTTGATGAAGGTGCGTCACGCCCAGCTCGCGAGCCCGTGCCGCGACGATGCCGGAGCTGCGTCCCGTAATGATGGCCGTTTGCACGCCCGCCGATTGCAGCAGTTTCACGCCGTGGCCATCGAGTGAATTGAAGGACTTCATGGCGTCGCCGTCGACGGAGAAGAACAGGCTGCCGTCGGTGAACACGCCGTCGATGTCGAAAATCATCAGCTTCACGCGGCTCGCGCGGTCGTGCGCGTCTTCCGTTGCAGCAATATCCGGCGTGAAAGACAAGGTCGACATCAGATTACCTTCTTGGAAAAGAGGTCATGCATGTTCAGGGCGCCGATCAGGATCGCGTTTTCATCCACAACCAGCATCTGATTGATGCGATAACGCTCCATCAGTTCCACCGCTTCCACCGCGAGATGGTCCGGACCGATCGTACGCGGATTACGCGTCATGACATCGACGAGCGGCAGCGTGCGGAAATCGCCGTCGCGCTGAAGAATCCGGCGCAGGTCGCCGTCGGTGAAAATGCCTTCAACGTGACGCTTTTCGTTGACCACGGCCGTCATGCCCATGCGCTTGGCGGTGATCTGGAAGAGGGCGTCGGAGACGGTGGCGTCGAGCGGCACTTCCGGCACTTCCGGCCCGACGCGCATCACGTCGCGCACGTATGTAAGCAGTCGCCGGCCAAGCGCGCCGCCCGGGTGCGAGCGCGCAAAGTCTTCAGGGCCGAAACCGCGGGCGTCGAGCACGGCAACGGCGAGCGCGTCACTCAATGCAAGCGCGGCAGTTGTACTGGCGGTCGGCGAGAGATTCATCGGGCAGGCTTCTTTATCGACGTGCGCATTCAGATGCACGTCGGCGAGTTTCGCGAGGCTTGATTCAGGCCGCCCGGTGATGGCGATCAATTTTGCCCCGAGGCGCTTGATGATGGGCAGAATGGCAACGAGTTCGGAGGTTTCGCCCGAGTTCGACAGGGCGATGAACACGTCGTCGGCGGTCACCATGCCGAGGTCGCCGTGGCTCGCTTCGGCCGGATGAACGAAGAAGCCGGGCGTGCCGGTGCTTGCGAGCGTAGCCGCGAATTTGCGGGCGATATGCCCGGATTTGCCGATACCCGATACCACCACGCGGCCCTTGCATCCGAGCAGGAATTCGACGGCGCCGGTGAAGTTGTCGTCGAGTTGTGCGGACAGGCCGCGCACAGCGTCGGCTTCAATTTCGAGCACGGTGCGAGCCAGCGCGAGTGCCCGGTCGCCATTGATTTTCGCTATCATGCGCGAAGTATAACAAAGGCACCTTTGCGCCGCGCCGGAGACGGGGCGGCCTTCAGCCGCTCATCCGCCCCCGCAAGGCCGTGTGTTTTGTTGCGCGCAACGCTTGCGCGCGTTAAAAAACACAAGATACGGATGCGCTACCCGAGCCGCCATCCGCCGACAAACGAGGACGCTAGACGGATGACTTCCCCGCTTGAAATGACGTTGCTGTTGCTGCTGTGTTCAGTGGCAGGGGTCGTCGTATTCCGCTTCTTCAACCTGCCGCCCATGTTGGGGTACCTGGCGGTTGGGATCATCGTCGGACCGCACGCTGCCGGCATTGCGCCGGATAGCGACCGCGCGCAGCATCTGGCTGAATTCGGCGTGGTGTTCCTGATGTTTTCGATCGGGCTGGAATTCTCGTTATCGAAATTGCGTTCAATGCGGCGGATTGTGTTCGGTCTCGGCGCCAGTCAAGTGGCCGGGACGATTGCGTTGGCGCTTTTGTTCGGATGGATCGCGAACTTCTGGACCGACATGTCGTGGGAGGCGAGCATTGCGTTGGGCGGCGCGTTGTCGATGTCGTCGACCGCCATCGTTTCGAAAATGCTTGCCGAACGGCTCGAACTGGAATCCGAGCATGGCCGCAATATCTTCGGCGTATTGCTGTTCCAGGATCTGGCCGTGGTGCCGCTGCTGATCATCATTGCCGCGTTTGGCAACGGCAATTCGAAGGAACTGGCGTTCTGGCTCGCACTCGCCGCGATCAAGATCGTGGTGGCGTTGACGGTGCTGCTGTTCATCGGCCAGAAATTCATGACGCGCTGGTTCAATATTGTCGCGCGCCGGCGCTCGCAAGAACTCTTCATGCTGAACCTGCTACTGGTGACGCTGGGCGCGGCGTTCATCACCGATAAATTCGGCCTCTCGCTCGCGCTCGGCGCGTTTATCGCGGGCATGCTGATCGCGGAAACGCCGTACCGGCATCAGGTGGAAGAGGACATCAAGCCGTTCCGCGACGTGCTGCTCGGGCTGTTTTTCGTGACCACGGGCATGCTGCTCAATCCGCGCGTGATCTGGGATCATCCGTTTCTCGTGGCGTCGTTTTTCATCCTGCCGATCCTGCTGAAAGCCGTGATGATCACCGGCCTCGCGCGGCTATTCGGCTCGCCGCCGGGCGTGGCGATGCGTACCGGTCTCAATCTCGCGCAGGCCGGCGAGTTCGGGTTTGTGCTGCTGAACCTGATCCTCGATAAACACCTTGTCGAGCCCGTGTTGCTGCAAGCCATCCTTTCGTCGATGCTGCTTTCCATGCTGGCCGCGCCGTTCATCATCCAGAATGCCGACCGGATCGTGCTGCGGCTTTCCTCCACTGAATGGTTGCGGCAGTCGCTGCAGATGACGCGGATTGCGACGCAGAGCATCAAGCAAAGTGGCCACGTGATTATCTGCGGCTACGGCCGCGCGGGGCAAAATCTGGCGCGAATGCTGGAACACGAAGGGTTGTCGTACGTTGCGCTCGACCTGGACCCCGATCGCGTGGCGGCAGCGGCGGCTGCGGGTGAAAGCGTGGTGTACGGCGATGCCGGCCGGCGCGAGGCGCTCGTCGCGGCCGGTATTCATCGCGCGGCCACGGTCGCGATCACCTTCGCGAACACGCCGTCCGCGTTGCGCGTGCTGCACAGCATTCATGAGCTGGAACCCACGTTGCCGACCATCGTTCGTACGGTTGATGACGCCGATCTGGAGAAGCTGATTGCGTCGGGCGCGACGGAGGTGATTCCGGAAATCGTGGAAGGAAGCTTGATGCTGGCGTCGCATACGCTGGTGCTGATGGGCGTGCCCATGCGGCGCGTGGTCCGGCGCGTGGAAGAAATGCGCGACGAGCGTTACAGCATGCTGCGAGGTTATTTTCACGGCGCGGATGAAGACGACGATGAGCGTCGCGAACAGGTCCGGCTACAATCAGTTCCCGTCGATGAAAACGCCGACGCGGTCGGCCGTACGCTCGATGAGCTCGGGCTGGTGGGCGACGGGGTGGAGGTGACAGCCATTCGCCGGCGCGGAATTCGCGGCGTAGAGCCTGATCCCGACACCAAGCTGCGGGCGAGCGACATTGTGGTGCTGCGCGGTTTGCCCGAGGCGCTGCAGCAGGCCGAAGAACGGCTGTCGCGCAATCGCCGTGCGGGCGCGGTAGCCTGAGGTTTTCCAGGAGACATCATTCATGTCTGAAATGTCTGAGTTCGCAGCGTCCTCTGTATCGAGCGTATCCAATCCTGCCGCTTTTATCCGGGAGCGGATTCGCACGGTGCCGGACTGGCCGCAGCCCGGTGTGCAATTCCGCGATATCACCCCGGTTTTGCAGGATCGGCGCGCGCTGCGCACGCTGATCGACATGCTGGTGCAGCGTTATATCGATGCACGAATCGACACTATTGCCGGACTCGATGCGCGTGGTTTTATCATCGGACCGATTCTCGCTTACGAACTAGGCCTGGGATTCGTGCCGATCCGCAAGAAGGGCAAGCTGCCGTTCAGGACGCTGTCGCAGTCGTATGAACTTGAATATGGCAGCGCGACCGTCGAAATTCACGAAGATGCGTGCAAGCCCGGCGAGCGGGTAGTGCTGGTCGACGACCTGATTGCAACGGGCGGCACGATGATGGCCGGCAAGATGTTGCTCGAACGGCTCGGCGCGGTGGTGGTCGAGGGAGCGGCGATTATCGATTTGCCGGAGCTCGGCGGGTCAAAACTTCTGCGCGAATCGGGCTTGCAGCTCTATACGGTCTGCGAATTCAGCGGCCATTAATTTCTCCGGGTTACTTCTCCGACTTCTCTCACTCATGCCAAATTTCCTCCTGTTTCTCGCGGCTTCCATTGCCATTACCGTGGCGCCCGGTCCGGACAATCTCCAGGTGCTCGCGCGCGGCATTTCGCAAGGGCGTGCCGCCGGGCTGGTTGCGGCGGTTGGATTTGCCGCCGGGATCTCGTTTCATACGACGCTCGCCGCGCTTGGCGTGGCCGCGTTGCTCAAGTCTTCACCTGTCGCGTTTGAGGCGGTCAAGCTGGCTGGCGCTGCTTATCTGATCTGGATTGGCATCAAGTCGATTCGCAGCAAGGGTTTGTCGAGCGCGCACGAGCGGCCGAGCCAGCCGTTGACTGTCGTGTTTCGGCAAAGCGTGATCGGCAATATGTTGAACCCGAAAGTGACGCTGTTTTTTATCGTGTTCCTGCCGCAGTTCGTGAATCCGCATGGCGTCCAAAGCGTCATGTTGCAGATGTTCGAGCTTGGCGGCGTGTTCATGTTGCAGACGGTGGTTGTGTTCTCGGTTTTTGGCGTCGCCGCCGGGATGATCGGCGCTTATTTGAAGCGGCGTCCGAAGGTGGGCGTGTGGCTCGACCGGCTGGCTGGCGCGACATTTATCGGGCTCGGGATTCGCGTGGCGTTAAAGGATTAGGACGGAGTCGTCACGGTGTGCGCGGGGAGCTACTGCGGTTTGACCCGGGCGGTCAAACTCAAACGCCGGTCTCGCTGCTAATAAAACCCCCTGTACAATTTCCGGCTTTCCGTCGCCGCCGGAGCCCCTCATGAGCTTGCCTGCCATTGTCGCCGCACGTCGTTTCGATGTTTCGGCGCATTTGCCGTTTTACATCGGCCGTGAACGGGTCGGCTGGATCCGGCGCATCGATGCACCCGCGCTGCAGTCGTGGCCGGATGTGTTTCACATCGATCAAACGTCGATCCGCCTCGCCGATACTTTCGCCGACCTCAACGCGCGCAGCGCCGCGCTCGGCGCGGTGATCGGCATGCTGGCCGCCGATGGCCGCATTCCCGGCTGGCGCAATGAAACCTACGCCATCCGTAATGCCTTCGACGCCGAGCCGCTTGCGTTTATCGAACGGGCGGCTTCGCGGTTCTTCGGCACAATGACGTACGCGGTTCATCTGAACGGCATTGTTGAAGAGCCGGGCCGCGCGCCAGAGCTCTGGATCGCCCGGCGCAGCGACACCAAAGCGACCGATCCCGGCATGCTAGATAACGTGGTCGCCGGCGGTATCGGCTGGGGGATGGGGATCGAGGAAACGCTCGTGAAGGAGTGCTGGGAAGAATCGGGCATGCAGCCGCAGTTGGCGGTCCAGGCTATTCGCGGACGCGAATTCTATGTGCTTCAATCACTGCCCGAAGGCACGCAAGCCGAGCTGATTTACGTTTTCGACCTGACCCTGCCTGCTGATTTCGCGCCACGCAATCAGGATGGCGAAGTGGGTGAACATCGGCTTGCGCGCATAGATGAAGTCGCGCGATGGATTGAAGAAGGCGCAATGACAGTCGATGCCAGTCTGGCCACTCTGGATTGCCTGCTGCGCCGCAAGTGGATAGATGAAGAAGCGTGCGAGGGCATGCCGGCGATTTATTTACCGCCGGTAGTTTGAAAACGTGTTGAACGTGCTTTGAAATATCTCAAAGGAGTATCGATTCATGTCGACCGAACATAGTTTTATCTTGAAGTTGTCGTGTCCGGATCGTCCCGGCATTGTGCATGCCGTGTCTGGTTTCCTATTCGATCTCGGCAGCAATATTCTCGATTCCGCGCAATTCGGCGACAGTCACACCGGCGAGTTTTTCATGCGTGTGCACTTCCAGCAAGTTGGCGGTGATCCCGGTCTCAATGCGTTGCGCACTTCGTTCAGCACACTCGCCGATGAATTCGGCATGAAGTGGGAACTGCACGATGCGTCGATGAAACCGCGCGTGATGATCATGGTGTCGAAGATCGGACATTGCCTGAACGACTTGCTGTTCCGATATCGCACGGGGCAACTTGGGATCGAGATTCCGGCGATTGTTTCGAATCACCGTGAGTTTTATCAGTTGGCCGCTAGTTATGACGTGCCGTTTCACCACTTACCGTTGATGGCATCTACGCCCGAAGCAAAGGCATCGCAGGAAGCGCGGGTGTTGGAGATTGTCGATCAGCACAAGATCGATCTCGTCGTGCTCGCGCGTTATATGCAGATTTTGTCGCCGGAAATGTGTGCGGCGCTTAATGGCCGGGCTATTAATATTCATCACTCGTTCTTGCCGAGCTTTAAAGGCGCCAAGCCTTATTATCAGGCGTTCGATCGTGGCGTTAAGTTGATTGGCGCTACTGCGCATTATGTGACGACGGATCTTGATGAAGGGCCGATCATCGAGCAGGAAGTTGAGCGCGTGGACCACAGCATGGCGCCGGATCAGTTGACGGCAATCGGGCGTGATGTGGAATGCGTGACGCTCGCGAGGGCCGTGCGGTGGCACGTGGAGCACCGGATCGTGTTGAATGGGAGTAAGACGGTGGTGTTCAAGTAGGGGACGTTCGCACTTGATCGGGGGGCGGTTCGGGGGGGCGGGGTTGTGTCGGGGTGCCCGGGTTCTGCGTTAGCGGTCGGAGTCTATGCCGGATTGGTAGGTTCCGGGGGTAGCGGTCTGGGTCAATGCCGGGTTGCTGCTTTCCAGGTTTTTGCGCGTTCGGTGTTAGCTGATCTTTTTCGCTCTATTAGCCACTGTGCGTGGCGGCACGTCGTTTCTTTGTTCCAAAGCCGAAAGCGACAAAGAAACGAAGCAAAGAAAGCGCTTTCACCTCTCTAAAAATTAAGTGTCCACAGCGTGCAGTTTTATTTCATTGGTACCCCAAAAGCACGGTGCTCGCCAGAGCCACGGATGTGTGAAACCCTCCTTCTCGCGAATCCTGACAGTAAAACGCTTCGCCCGTACGTTCTCGGGCAAGCACCTTTTCCAAGCAAACCCGCACGGCCTCACGCACTTTCCAGGTTCCGTTTCTTTAAAGTTTGGTTGTGTGGTCTGCGCTGCAGAGATGCGTGCTCAGCTTCACGGATTACGGACTGATGTGTACTGCTGCTTCAGTTTTTTGCGAAGCAGCTGGTGGCTTGCAGTCATTTTGTCGGGTACGGCCTCACGCATTTTGGAGGCCTTGTTCCCCGAATGGTTTTGCAGCATGTTTCGTCATGCGTACAAATTTGGTGGACGGTTCACGCGGATAGCGCGGGGTGCTCTTCGAGTAGGTTCAGTCACTGGTGGCGAAGCGTGGGGTATCCGTGTTCGGAGAAAGAGGGGTTCACACATCCGTGGCTCTGGCGAGCACCGTGCTTTTGGGGCCCCAATGAATAAAAACTGCACGCTGTGGACACTTAGGGTAGTGCTGTTAAAAGCGCTTTCTTTGCTTCGTTTCTTTGTCGCTAAGGACCAAGAAATGACGCGCCGCCACGCGCAGTGGCTAATAGTGATAAAGAAAACATCCAACATAAAACGCGCGAAAACCTGGAAAGCAGCAACCTGGCACTGACCCCGACCGCCAACCCCGCAACCAATGATCCGTGCAATCCCGCCACCGGCGCGAGCAAAAAACCGCTAAACCAGCCTCAAATAAACCAACTCACGCTTGAGATAAGCATAAAAAATCGGCGCGGCAATAACACCTGGCAATCCAAAAGCGGCTTCCATCGCGAGCATGGCCAGCAGCAATTCCCAGGCGCGCGCTTCGATCTGGCCGCCAATGATCCGCGCATTCAAAAAGTATTCGAGCTTGTGAATGACGATCAGGAAGATCAGCGAAGCCACAGCCGTCCCAAACGACACCGACAATGAAATCCCCACAATAATCGCGTTCGAAACGAGGTTGCCGATCACCGGCAGCAATCCGACGATAAACGTCACCATCACCAGCGTTTTCGATAGCGGAAGCCGTTCGTGAAACACCGGCAGCGCAACCAGCAAATACAGCGCCGTGAACGTTGCGTTGATCGCGGAAATCTTGACCTGCGCAAAAACGATCCGTCGAAACGCCTCTGAGAAACGCGTCACGCGCGTCACGAGCGCAGTTGAAAGCGGCAAGCGATGCGATGTCCGGGGAACGCCCACCGCGATAATCGCGCCCACGATCATGCCAATCAACACATGCCCGAAGCCGCGCGCCGCGTCTTTGCCGCCCTGCTGCAACATGGCGGCGTGGGTTTGCATCAGCTCGGCGGCCTTGTCCTTCATCTGTTCGGCATCGACAGGAAGGTAGTTCGCGATCCAGTCGGGCACTTGCAGGCGCGCATGCGACGTGAGCTTCATCAACTGATCGAGAAGCTTTTGAACGCTCGGGACATCGCGCTGAAAATGATCGATGAGCAGGACAGTTCCTCCCGCCAGCCCACCGACAATCACCGCCGCCACGATCACGACCGCGACCCAGCGCGCCCGTCCGCTCGTCATGGTCTTTTCGATCACGGGCGCGATCATATGCACAAGCTGATACACCAGCATTCCCGCCAACAGCGCGCCAAGCAACTGCAGATGCAGCACCAGGAACAAACCGGCGAACGCGGCGATATAACTGCCAATCTCGACCGCCGACAACTTCGGCATGCTCATGTCACTCGTCAGCCGGACGGGCCGGACAGCGGGCCTGGTCTCGGCCGCTTCGTTGCGCTTTGCCATGAATCCTTTTGTCTCCTGCCGCTAACGGGTTATCAACTGCCGCGGCCCGAACGGCACGCGGCTCCTTGTTGCGGTGTGGGCGAATCTGTCATGCGGCCGATCTTGGCCTTTGCAGCAAAGGCGCAAGATACCGGCCGGTAAAACTGGCCTTCGACTGCGCGACGTGCTCCGGTGTCCCCTGCGCGATGATCTGGCCGCCACCGGCGCCGCCCTCCGGACCGAGGTCGATGACCCAGTCCGCAGTTTTTATTACATCCAGATTATGCTCGATGATTACGACAGTATTACCTTGATCTCGCAGCCGGTGAATCACTTCCAGCAAGAGCGCGATGTCGTGGAAGTGCAGGCCCGTGGTCGGTTCATCGAGGATGTACAGAGTCCGACCCGTATCACGCTTGCTCAGTTCCAACGAAAGCTTGACGCGCTGCGCCTCGCCGCCCGACAGCGTGGTCGCTGACTGACCGAGCCGGATATACCCGAGACCCACGTCGAGCAAGGTTTTCAGCTTGCGCGCGACAATGGGCACGGGTTTGAAGAACTCGTGCGCGGCTTCCACGGTGAGGTCGAGCACCTCGTGGATGTTCTTGCCCTTGTACTGGACATCGAGCGTTTCGCGGTTATATCGCTTGCCGTGACAGACGTCGCAAGGCACGTAGACGTCGGGCAAAAAGTGCATTTCGACCTTGAGCACGCCGTCGCCCTGGCACGCTTCGCAGCGTCCGCCCTTCACATTGAACGAGAAACGGCCGGGATCGTAGCCCCGTTCCTTCGATGCCGGTACGCCCGCGAACAATTCGCGGATCGGCGTAAAAAGGCCCGTATAGGTCGCGGGATTCGAGCGCGGCGTACGGCCGATCGGCGATTGATCGACGTTGATCACCTTATCGAAGTGTTCCAGCCCTTCAATGGATTCGTAGGGTGCGGGCTCTGCGGACGAACCGTACAAATGCTGGGACACCGCGTGATACAGCGTGTCATTGATGAGCGTGGACTTGCCCGAACCGGATACGCCCGTCACGCAAGTCAGCAATCCGACCGGGAGATCAAGCGACACGTGCTTCAGGTTGTTGCCGTAAGCCTCGATGATCCGCAGCCGCCGTTCGTCCGGCGGCGTGCGGTCGGTCGAATAGCTGATGCTCCGTTTCCCCGATAAATACTGTCCGGTCATCGAATTCGGATCGTTCTCGACGTGCTTCGCCGACCCTTGCGAGACGATCTCGCCGCCATGCACGCCCGCGCCCGGACCCATGTCGACCACGTAGTCGGCCATGCGGATCATGTCTTCATCGTGTTCGACCACGATCACCGAATTGCCGATGTCGCGCAGATGCTTGAGCGTGGCAATGAGCCGGTCGTTGTCGCGTTGATGCAAGCCGATCGACGGTTCGTCGAGCACGTACATCACGCCCGTCAAACCGGAACCTATCTGCGATGCCAGCCGGATACGCTGCGCCTCGCCGCCGGAAAGCGTCTCGGCGCTGCGTTCCAGCGACAAATAGTCGAGCCCGACGTTATTCAGGAACGTCAGCCGCGCGACGATTTCCTTGATGACCCGATCGGCGATCTCGCCTTTCGCGCCTTCAAGGTGCAGCGTGTGGAAATAACCGAGCGTCTCGCGCAGCGGCCAGCCGCTCACTTCGTAAATGGCGCGCGCATTTTCGCCGGTGCCCAGCTTGACGTTGCGCGCCTCGGTCCGCAGCCGCGTGCCTTCGCACGCCGGGCACGCCTGGTTGTTCTGATACTTCGCCAGTTCCTCGCGGACCGCCGCCGAATCCGTTTCCTTGTAGCGGCGTTCCAGACTAGGAATGATCCCTTCGAATGCATGCTCGCGGACCGTCGTACGGCCGCGCTCGTTGATATACGAGAACGGAATGACCTCTTTGCCCGAGCCGAAAAGCAGGACCTTGCGGACGTTTTCCGGCAGATCCTCGAAGGCGCCGTCTATATCGAAATCGAAAAACGACGCCAGGCTTTGCAGCATCTGGAAATAGAACTGGTTGCGCCGGTCCCATCCTTTCACCGCGCCCGCCGCCAAAGACAGCGACGGATGCGCGACCACCCGCTTCGGGTCGAAGAACGTGATCTGGCCGAGGCCGTCGCACTCGGGGCACGCACCCATCGGGTTGTTGAACGAGAACAGGCGCGGCTCAAGTTCCTGCAGCGAATACGAACAGATTGGGCAAGCGAACTTCGAGCTGTACAGGTGCTCTTTCTCGGAGTCCATTTCGAGCGCGATCGCGCGGCCATCGGCGAGACGCAATGCTGTTTCGAACGATTCCGCGAGCCGTTGCTTCATGTCCGGCCGCACTTTCAACCGGTCGATAACGACATCGATAGTATGTTTGTCGTTCTTCTTCAGCTTGGGCAACGACTCGATTTCGTAGATTTTCGCGACGCCTTCGTTGGCCGTTCCCCCGCCCGACCGCACGCGAAACCGGATAAAACCCTGCGCCTGCATGGCTTCGAACAATTCCAGATGCTCACCCTTGCGGTCCGCGACCACGGGCGCGAGGATCATCAGCTTCGTTTCCTCGGGCATGGCGAGCGCGGCGTCGACCATTTGCGACACGCTTTGCGCTTCGAGCGGAATGTGGTGGTCGGGGCAGTGCGGCGTACCGACGCGGGCAAACAGCAGGCGCAGGTAGTCATGGATCTCGGTGACGGTGCCGACGGTGGAACGCGGATTATGCGAAGTCGCCTTCTGTTCGATAGAAATAGCCGGCGACAATCCTTCGATCAGGTCGACGTCGGGTTTCTCCATCAACTGCAGGAATTGACGCGCGTAGGCAGACAAACTTTCGACGTAGCGACGCTGACCTTCGGCGTAGAGCGTGTCGAACGCAAGCGACGATTTCCCCGAACCTGACAAGCCCGTAATCACGATCAGCTTGTGACGCGGCAAGTCGAGATTGATGTTCTTAAGGTTGTGGGTGCGAGCCCCACGAATACGAATTTCTTCCATGAACCGGGCGGAAAGTAAGGGGGCTAAACCTGCTACTATAACGACTTTTCGAGGGGGCGTTGCCCGCGCCCGTCGACGTCAATCAAGCATGCGGCGGGGTTGTGAAGGGTGCTGGCGGATTACTGATGGTCCATTAAAGGATCACTCATGGTCTACTTAAGAGGCGCTCAGGTAACCTCCGCGCGAATTTTGCGTCTGACGCTGGCGCAGGTCTGAAGCAGATCCGGACGCCTTAGCGACCAGTCTCATATAGTGCCGTTCCGGGCAACCACAAGGCGGCCGTGCTTGAGTTCCGCGTCCGCGCGCACGGCTAGACGCGTTTCCACATTACCTCGTCCCGATGTCCAATCCGTCTGCTACGTCCACACGTCTGAGCGCGCCCGAGTTGCGTGCGACCGTGTCGCTTGCCGCTATCTTTGCGCTGCGCATGCTCGGTCTCTTCATGATCATGCCGGTGTTTTCGATCTACGCGAGAACCATCCCCGGCGGTGACAACGTGCTGCTGGTCGGCATTGCGCTCGGCGCTTACGGCGTCACGCAGTCGCTGCTTTACATCTTCTATGGGTGGGTGTCCGACAAGCTCGGGCGCAAGCCCGTCATTGCTTTCGGGCTGATCGTGTTTGCAATCGGCAGCTTCGTGGCGGCGGTCGGCCATTCCATGACGTGGATCATTGTCGGCCGGGTCATCCAGGGCATGGGAGCGGTATCGTCGGCGGTAATCGCGTTTATTGCCGACCTGACCACGGAAGAAAACCGCACGAAAGCCATGGCCATGGTGGGCGCGAGCATTGGTGTCTCGTTCGCGGTCGCCATTGTGGGCGCGCCAATCGTGTTCCAGTGGGTCGGCATGAGCGGTCTGTTCACGCTGATCGGATTTTTATCGATACTCGCGGTCGGCGTCGTGATCTGGGTCGTCCCGGACGCGCCCAAGCCGCCTGTGCACGTGAAAGCGCCGTTCGCCGAAGTGCTGCACAACGTAGAATTGTTGCGCCTGAACTTTGGCGTGCTGGTGTTGCACGCTACGCAAACCGCTTTGTTTCTCGTTGTGCCGCGCATTCTGGAAGCGGGCGGTTTGCCCGTCGCAGCGCATTGGAAAGTCTATCTACCCGTGATGGGCCTGGCGTTCGTCATGATGGTGCCGGCCATTATTGCCGCCGAAAAACGCGGAAAAATGAAGGCCGTGATGGTCAGCGCCATAGGTCTTATCCTGATTGGCCAGTTGTTACTCGGCGCCGCTCCGCATACCCTGTGGGCAGTGGCCGCAGTTTTGTTCGTGTACTTCCTGGGCTTCAATGTGCTGGAAGCGTCGCAGCCGTCGCTCGTCTCCAAACTCGCGCCTGGCACGAGAAAGGGAGCGGCGGCAGGCGTCTACAACACAACGCAATCCATCGGCCTCGCTATTGGCGGGGTGATCGGCGGCTGGCTATTGAAAGTAGATGGGCAGAGCGCTGTGTTTTTCGCGTGCTCAGGGTTGGTTTTTGCATGGCTGATCGTAGCGCTGAACATGAAACCGCCGCCGCAGAAAGTCCGGCGCACGGCTTGAGCGGCAGTCGTTTTTTGTCGTGCGAGCGCACGGCATCAGGTCAAATTGAATTGAATTGAATCGAATCAACAGGAGAAATCATGGCATCCGTCAATAAGGTCATTCTCGTCGGCAATCTGGGAGCCGATCCGGAAACTCGCTATCTGCCGAGCGGCGACGCCGTGGCCAACATCCGTCTTGCCACCACCGATCGCTTCAAGGACAAGACGTCCGGCGAGATGAAGGAGCTGACGGAATGGCATCGCGTGTCGTTCTTCGGGCGGCTGGCCGAGATCGTGAACGAGTATTTGAAGAAGGGCTCGTCGGTGTATATCGAGGGCCGGATCCGTACGCGTAAATACACCGATCAGGCCGGCGTGGAAAAGTATGCGACCGAGATCGTCGCCGAGCAGATGCAGATGCTGGGCGGACGCAGCGGCGCAGGCGGCGGTGGCGATGAAGGTTACAGCCGTGCACCGGCCGAGCGCAGCAGTGGCGGCGGTGGTGCTAGCCGTGGCGCCGCAGCGGGCGGACGTCCTGCGGGCGGCGGCAACGCTGGCGGCGCGAGCCGTCCGAGCGCGCCTGCGGGCGGCGGTTTCGACGAAATGGACGACGATATCCCGTTTTAAGAAGCTACTAAGGTAGATTTTTGTTGATTGGAGCCCGTGTTGCCTTTGCGCACGGGCTTTTTCTTTACCCACACTGTTGGTGTCGTAGCGACCGAAATTGATATCGGCGACCAGATGCGTCGGAATCGCGGTGAGCGTCACTGCGCGCACTTGCGGATAACTGGCCACCTTGCCACTGGCGTAACCCTGTGCGCCGATGTGCTCACGGTTGGCCGGGCTGTCGGGCGTGCGCAGCGTGGTGCCGTCCATCGCCCACAGACTCAACCCCTTGAATGCATGGTGAGCCGCGTCTTGCGTCGTCCAAGCACGTGCTGTCTGCTCAAACAGCCAAGCCAACGGTGCTTCGCCGACGCGCTGACGCGCCTGCGCCGCCGCGCTCTTGCTGACAAACGGCGCGGCCTCGTTGGGCAACGCTAGATCAAGGCTGTCCAGCACCTCGCTGACTGACCAGTGCCGATACATCGCCAGCGCGATTACCAGCCACACCACTTGTTCCGCGGGCAGGCGGCGGCGCCGGATGCTCGCTGTGCCCGTTGCCTGGACCGCCCGTTCGATCCATTCATAAGGCAGATGCTCAGCCAGCCGGCTCAGCTCGGCTAGCGGCTCTTGCGCTTCGATCAGATAGGTAAGGTGGGCTGAGAGCATCGCGCTGAAAAGTTAACATCTCGACGCGTTGTTTACAACCTCTTCCTGCTTCAAAAACAAAATGCCGCTCAGCTCTTAACTGAACGGCATTACCACTCGCGTGGGGCTTTTTCGCATTTCCAGCCCGGTATTGGCTACCCGGGTTCATTGAAAAGGGCCAGACACGCAAAATGCACTACCATGGCGCGTCGATGAGCAGACGACTCGTTCACTCATCAGTCACCCAGGGAGAGCAAGCATGTTCACGAGATTCAGTCTGCGTAACAGTGTGTTGGGTTTGAGCATGGTGTTGATGTCGTCTGTAGTGTCAATCGCGTCAAGCTCAGCTTTTGCCGATACCGTCGCTTTGCAAGCGAACCTGCAACCGTCGAGTGAAGTGCCTCCGCGCGTGAGCAAGGGGCATGGGATGCTGAAAGCCACCTTCGACACCACGACCAAGACGCTGCAGTGGACCGTGACGTACGCCGAGTTGTCGGGCCCTGCGACGATGGCCCACTTCCATGGCCCCGCGCCGGTGGGCCAGAACGCGAAGGTGCAGGTCGCTATCGATAAGAACGCGCTGCCGAGTCCGATCTCGGGTCAGGCCACGCTTTCCGAGGAACAGGCCAACGAACTGATGGCCGGCCAGTATTACTTCAATATCCACACCGAGAAGAACCCGACTGGAGAGATTCGCGGACAGGTAATGCCGGCGAACTGACGAGGCGTTTTGCTTCGCAGCGCACAGGAAACGCACCGCGGCCCTTTTGGGCCCTCTTCATACGCGACTAGACGAACGATCGTACTATTGACGTTCACGGAAAAGAGGAGTCGCCATGAGTTGGCAAAGTGCGCTCGCTTGCTGGGTTTTACGTCACCGGATGCGGCCCGAAACGGGCAAGCCCGGTATCGATGTTGCGCGAGCCCGGGCATTGACGTCGAAGCGCGTGTGGCTGCCGAAACCGCCGTCGGGCTGGCGTCTTGAAGAGCGATACAGCCAGGACCATGCCCCGCTTCGTGGCGAGTGGCTGTGGCCCGGTCAGCCGTCTGACAGCACGATCCTGTACCTGCATGGTGGCGGTTATTATTTTTGCTCGCCCGCGACGCATCGCGGGCTCGTCTTTCCCCTCGCAAGAAGGTCGGGCGCGCGGACTTTTTCCCTCGATTACCGGCTTGCCCCTGAGCACCCGTTTCCTGCCGCGCTGGACGACGCGCTGGCTGCTTATCGACAACTATTGGCCGATGGCGTGCCGCCTGCCTCCATGGTGATAGCCGGCGATTCGGCCGGCGGCGGTCTTGCGCTTGCGACCTTACTGGCTTTACGCGATGCGGGTGATTCGCTGCCCGCAGGCGCGGTGTTGTTTGCGCCATGGACGGATCTGGCGGCGACTGGCGCGTCGATGACGACCAACGATGGTCGCGATCCCATGTTCTACGGCCGGGCGTTCGCGCCGGCGGGCAAGCTTTATACGGGCAGCGCTAGTGTCCGCAACCCCTACGTGTCACCGCTATACGGGCGCTTCGACGGTCTTCCGCCGCTCTTTGTCCAGGTCGGCGATACCGAAGTGCTGCTCGACGATTCCACGCGCGTTGCGGAGAAAGCGCGTGCGGCGGGCGTCAGTGTCGAGCTTCAGATCTGGCCGAAAATGCCGCACGTCTTCCAGATGTTCGCGCCGTTCGTGCCGGAGGCGAACCGCGCGCTGGAGCAGGCGGCTGGGTTTGTGCGCCGGGTTACGGCTTCTCAAACCGTGGAGACATTGCAGGCAAGCTAGCTAGTGGTTCACTTCCCGCTGCCTATATCGATGGTCTGAAAAGCGCGCTCGACCGCCAGTTGCCCGTATTGCCGCTCCAGCCGCCGTACGGTGAAATGTCCGTGCGCCATCTGCTGGAAATGATCGATGAAAACCGTGTTGACCATGGCCCCCAGCACTGCGCCGATCGCCGGAATCGACTTGGCGGCGACCTGTTCGCTGACCTGCACCGAGAACCGCGACGCCACCGTCTGCAGGAACTTGAGCAATGCAGTCGAGCCGTGTCCGCTCAAACCCTTCGCCGCCAGTTCGCTCGTCGCCTTCGATACCGACTGCGCCAACGTCCCACGCACGATGAAATAGCCGATATCGGCGGCATCGTCGCTCGAACTGGGACCGCCCATGCCGAGCACCATCAAGCATTGCAACTGGGTATCGATGAGGTGTACGTCTTCGCCCTCGCTGCGCGCAATATCGCAGATCGAGCGGAACATCAACGTGGTCGTGACGGGCAATTCCACCGGCAACGCGAATAGTCCAAACGCTCCGCCAGCCGCACCCGTTGTCGCAACAGCCAGCTTGTGCATCAGGTTATGCGGCTTTTCGGGCGGCAGCACGACGCCGTCAACCGTCGTCTTACTGAGCGTGCGCAGCGCGAGTTGCAGGCATTTCTTGAGCGCAGCCTGGGTTGCGTCGTCGATTTTCTCCTGCGCGACGTTCGGCATCCGGGCCATCAGCTTTTCGATCGGCGAGCCAACCACGCTCGCCAATTTCATCGTAAGCGAGGGACTTTCGAGCGCTTCCTTGGCTCGGCGCAAGGTCGCGAGATCTTCCTGCGAGAGGGGCGAAGCGGCGATTGGCGTCGGTTCCATGGCAATTTTAGAAAAGGTTGAGAAGGCGTCTGGCCTTGGATTAGAGCCTTTTGCCGTGCTATGATTCCCATTCTGTTGATAAGTCAATCATTGCGGTATCAAAAAATGGCTGTTCATACTGCCGAGCATCACTCCGCGGGACAAGTGCTCCCGTTTCGCGAATCGCTGATGGCGATGTTGGGCATCTGCTTCGTGACCATGCTGGTCGCACTCGATCAAACCGTGGTGGGCACCGCGTTGCCCACTATCGTCGCTGAACTCAGGGGTTTCGACCTCTACGCCTGGGTCGCCACTTCGTACTTGCTCACATCCGTCATCACCGTGCCTATTTTCGGCCGGCTTGGCGACTATTACGGCCGCAAACCGTTCGTAATCGCGTCTATCGTCGTGTTCACCGTCGCGTCCGCGCTCTGCGGTCTGGCCAACAACATGCTGTTCCTCGTGCTCGCGCGCGGCCTTCAGGGCATTGGCGGCGGCATGCTGGTTGGTACTGCGTTCGCGTGTATTGCCGATCTGTTTCCTGACTCCGTCGTGCGCCTTCGCTGGCAAGTGATGATGAGTTCAGCGTTTGGTATTGCCAACGCGGTCGGTCCATCGCTTGGCGGGATTCTGACCCAATACTACGGCTGGCGCTCCGTCTTCTACGTGAATCTGCCCGTCGGTTTGTTGTCGGTGTTTTTCGTCTGGCGCTTCCTTCCGCACCTTCGGCACGTCAAGCATGAAGGCAAGATGCGTCTGGACTGGCAAGGCGCGGGCCTGATCGCGATTGCGCTGGGTTCGCTGCAATTGTTTGTCGAAATGTTGCCGAAGCACGGGCTGTCGGTGGAATCGTTGATGCTGCTGGTAGTAAGCGTTGCATCCGGTTACGCGCTGTGGAAGTGGGAACGGCGCTGCGATTACGCCATTCTTCCCGTCGATATGTTCCACAACAAGAGCCTCTCTGCGCTCTTTACGCTCGCGATTCTCGGCGGTTTCACGATGTTTTCGCTGCTGTTCTACGCGCCTCTGCTATTTCAGGGCGGTTTTGGCATGTCGCCGAAAGACGCCGGCCTGATGATCACGCCGCTGGTGGTGTTCATTACGATCGGCAGTATCGTGAATGGACGGATTGTGACGCGTGTGAAGAATCCGAATGCCATGTTGTTTGTCGGTTTCGCGTTGCTCGCGCTGGCGTGCCTCGGCGTAGTGATCGCCACGCGCTCAATGCCGCGACCCCTGTTGATGGTGTTCATGGTGCTGGGCGGAATGGGCCTGGGTTTTGTCATGCCGAACCTGACCGTGTTCGCGCAATTGACTGCGGGAAGGGAGCATCTGGGTATTGCGACGGCGCTGCTGCAGTCGCTGCGCATGATTGGCGGGATGATTGGCACGGCGCTGACGGGTACGCTGATCAGCCATCTGTATGCGAGCGGCGTGCAGCTTTCACTTGAAAAAGCCAACGCCAACCACTGGTTTGGCGACCTGAGCGATCCGCAGATCCTGATCAATCACGACGCGCAAACCACGCTGCTGTCGCAGCTTGCGAGCGCGGGTCATGACGGCGCGATGCTGCTTGAATCGGCACGCGAGTCGCTGGTTGCGGCTATTCACATTGGTCTCGCGGTGGCAGCTGTTGTGGCGGTGCTGGCGGTGTGGCAATCGCGTCGCGTACCGCCGGTGCGCTTGAAGGGCGTGAAGGTTGAACCGACGATAGTGGCCGAATGAGCGCGACATCAGAAGCCGGGCACGCGAAGAACGACGCGCAAACGCGCAACACGGAAGCAACTAGCATTAAAGCAGTCAGCCGGGAACCAATCAGCATGGACGAGACGGAACGTATCGCCTTCATACAGCAGTTTGGGCGCACTTATCGAACGTTCATGCAGGCGTTCGAGTCGCAGGTCGGCCATCCAATGCCGCGTTGGCGCATCCTGCTTGCGCTGCACGATCATGCAGGCGAGTTGTCGCAGAAGCGGCTGGTCGAAAGGCTCCGCGTGGATCCGGGCGCGCTCACGCGGCAGTTGAAGACGCTGGAGGCGCTGGGCTGGATTGTGCGTAGTGTCGACCAGCGTGACAACCGGGTATCGAACGTGGTTCTCACCGATGCCGGCCGCGCCGTCACCGAAGCCGGCATGCCGCGCCGCAATGCCTTCCTTCACGAGACACTGTCGACGCTTCCTGACGACGCCGTCACCGCGCTCTCCGGCGCGTTGCGTGCGCTTGAGCAGCGCATCCAGGAAGTGGCCGCCGGAACCGCCGAATTGAACGGCCCGGGCGAGCTTGGAAGTCCCGTCTCCGACGACGCTTAAGCTTAGAACGACGTTTCGATCACTTCCTTCACGCGATATTTTGTATCGACGACCAGAATCTGGCGCCATTTGTCGAAGGTGAGGCAAGGGTGCGAGATGTCGAAGGCGATCATGTCGCCGACCTTGATGTCGTCGCCCGGTTTGATCCGCAAATACGCATGCTGGTCCATCATGCCGAAGATCTCCCAGCCTTCATCGCTCGCAATGTCGCGAGGCCATTGCGTACCGGGACGGAAGTGGCGAGCGGGTTCGGGCATGCCGGCATCGAACGCGGCATCGCGTTTTCCCAGGCCAATGATCACGCGATCCGGCTCCGGAATCGATTGCACATAGGCCCACAATTGCAGCGCCGGTTTTAACCCTTCGCCCATCTTTTTCGCAATCGGGTTGCGCGCGAAAATCTCGCTCTGCGCTTTCTTGTACACGCCCACATCGTGCGTCAGGTAACAGCCCGGACGCAGGATCACTTCGATAGCATCGCTGTTCGCTTTCGCGAATTCATCGGCGACAACGTCGTACCACGCCGATCCCGCGCCCGACAAAATGGCCGGCTTGCGCTCGATCTTGCCGTCGTCGACCAGCTTGCGCGTCACGTCCACCGCGTGCTGCAGAAACGCCCGCACCTTCGTTTCGTCCTGCAACACGCCCTCATATATCTCGACGCCGGTTAGCTTCACGGCATCGGGCCAGCGTGCAATGGCTGCCAGCACCGCGTCGCGCTGCGCGTCGTCGCGAATACCCGTTCGGCCGCCCGCCACGCCCAGTTCCAGCAGCACGTTCACGTGCTTGTTCACATCGCTGAAAAACGCGCCGAGCTGGTCGACGTTGTCCGCCGAATCCACCAGGCAATGGAACTCAAAATTGGGATCGGTCAGCAATTCCGCGATCATGCCCATGTTGCGTTTGCCGACCAGCTGATTCGCCATCAGCACACGCTGCACACCGCCGCGATACGCCGCGCGCACCTGATGTGCCGTGGCAAGCGTGATGCCCCACGCGCCGGCGTCCAGCTGGCGGCGGAACAATTGCGGCGCCATGGTCGTCTTGCCGTGCGGCGCGAGTTTTACGCCGTATTCAGCCACGAACGCTTGCATCCACTTCAGGTTGTGCTCGATCCGGTCCGCGTAGAGGACGGCGGCCGGCAGGCTCACGTCCTCGTCGAGCAGATTCCAGTCAAGGCGCGCGGCATCTACCAGATGCACGCTGACGCCCGGCACCATGCCCAGACCCTTGCCAAATGGGTCGATTGTCGCGCTTTGATAGTTTGTAACTTTCATGTGCTGCTACTCCATCTTCCGTTTGTATAGAGTTGGGGGCTTGTTTTGCTGTATCCGATTTAATATCGAGATTGACGCGACAATGGTACAGAAAGTACGATGCCCAAGACATTGTTATTTAGTACCACGCCTGCCGAAAAGGTTTTCATGAACGTGTCATCCGAACCGCCCGCTTTCGATATCGTCGCCCGGATTGCCGAGCGCGCGCCCGAATTGCGTTCGGCGGAACGGAAGGTCGCGGCGCTCATTCTCGACGATTTGACCGGCGCATCGCGCGCCAGCATCGGTGCGCTCGCAAAAAAAGCCGAGGTCAGCATTGCGACCGTGACGCGTTTTGCGAAGGCGGTCGGGTGCCATGACGTCCGCGAGCTTAAATTGCGGCTGGCTCAGGCGGCGGCGGTTGGCCAGCGGTTTTTGCGCGGCGGTTCGTATGACGAAACCGATGCCGACGATCCCGCCGATTCCCTCGCCGCCCGTATTTTCGACGATATCCAGACTACGCTCGCCCACAATCGCGGCGCGCTGCGGGCGGCGCCGATTGCCGCTGCCGCCGACGCGCTCGCCGATGCCCGGATGATCTACGTGTTCGGCATGGGCGGAGGCTCGACCGCGTTAGCCGATGAAATGCGCTTTCGTCTGGTTCGGCTGGGGCGCCCGGTGGCGTCGTATCAGGATGGCTTACTGCAGCGGATGGTCGCCGCGACGCTCTCGCGTGAGCACGTGGTGGTGGCGTTATCGGTGACGGGGCAAACGCCGGAGATGGTCGAAAGCTGCCGGATCGCGCGGGAGTACGGCGCGCGGGTGATTGCGCTGACTGCGCCCGCGTCGCCGCTCGCGCAACTGGCCGACTGGCTGATCCCGATCATCGCGAATGAAACCGATTTTATCTACAAGCCGTCGACATCGCGTTACGCCATGTTGATGGCGCTCGACCTGCTTGTGACCGAACTTGCCGTGAAGCAAGGCGATACGAGCCGCGAGCTTTTGCGGCGCATGAAACACGCGCTGGATGCTTATCGTGGTGGCGGCGTCGACGAACGTCAGCCTTTAGGAGATTGAACATGGCATCGGTTGGAGAACACGTCGATACGCTGATCAAAGGCGCACGGGTGATCGACGGAACGGGCGCACCGGCGGTTCAGCGCGACGTGGCCGTGAAATATGGCCGGATCGTCGCGATCGGTGAGCTGAGCGGCTGGACGGCGGAGAACGTCGTGGAGGCGGAAGGGCGGGTGCTGGCGCCGGGTTTTGTCGATGTCCACACGCACGACGATACCCATGTCATTCGCTCGCCGCAGATGCTGCCGAAGATATCGCAGGGCGTGACGACGGTGATTGTCGGCAACTGCGGCATCAGCGCGTCGCCGGTGACGTTGAAAGGCGATCCGCCCGATCCGATGAACTTGTTAGGCGAACGGCACGATTTCTCTTATCCGACGTTTGCGGCTTATATCGATGCAGTCAACGAAGCGCGTCCGGCGGTGAACGTGGGCGCGTTGATCGGGCACACGGCGTTGCGGAACAACCATATGGATCGGCTGGATCGCGGGGCGTCGGCTGAGGAAATCGACGGCATGCGCGCGCAGCTGGAAGAAGCGTTGTCGCATGGCGCGCTTGGGTTGAGCAGTGGTCTTGCCTACGGCTCGGCGTTCAGCGCACCGCCGGAAGAAGTGATGGCGCTGGCCGAGCCTTTGGCCAACGCCGGCGCGTTGTACACCACGCACATGCGCACCGAATTCGATGCGATTCTCGACGCAATGAACGAGGCGTATCAAGTCGGCAAGCATGCGCGCGTTCCCGTCGTGATC
This sequence comes from Caballeronia sp. LjRoot29, assembly GCF_964252755.1. Taxonomy (NCBI): domain Bacteria; kingdom Pseudomonadati; phylum Pseudomonadota; class Betaproteobacteria; order Burkholderiales; family Burkholderiaceae; genus Caballeronia; species Caballeronia sp. LjRoot29. The sequence continues at coordinate 111,370 of NZ_CAXUPU020000014.1, forward strand.
TCGCATTTGAAGTGCGCGGGGCCATCGAACTGGGGGCGTAGCACGGAGGTTTTGGCGTCGCTTGAAAACACGCGCGAGGGTCAGCCGGTTGGATGCGATTGTTATCCGTACAACCGGAGTTCATCGACGCTCGATTTGAAGCAGGTGACCGGCGATATCGACATCACGATCACGTGGTCGGAACCGCATCCGGAGATGGCGGGGAAGTTGATTTCCGAGGTTGCCGCCGAATGGAACGTGACGCAGCAGGAGGCGGGCAAGCGCTTGCAGCCGGCGGGCGCGGTTTATCACAACATGTCGGAAGACGATGTCCGGCGGATTCTGTCGCATCCGGCAACCATGGTCGGTTCCGATGGTTTGCCGAATGATCCGCTGCCGCATCCACGTTTGTGGGGCGCGTTTCCGCGAGTGCTGGGGCATTACGCGCGGGATACGTCGCTGATCGCGCTTGAGGAAGCGGTGCGCAAGATGACGGGGTTATCGGCGCGGCGATTTGGGTTGTCGGAGCGCGGTCAGATTCAAGTGGGATATCACGCAGATCTCGTTCTCTTCGATGCCGACAAGGTCCGCGATAAAGCTACGTTCGCCAAGCCTCGGCAGGAGGCGGATGGTATCGATGCGGTTTGGGTAAATGGCGTGCTTTCTTATTTCGACGGCGCTGTGACCGGATTAAGAGCGGGACATTTTGTGGCGCGCGGCGAGGGTTCCAGACTCGATGCGCATGGGCACTTTTGATTAACGTTGAGGATGTGCAATGAAACGATATGGCGTGGAAGGCGGTAAAGGACAAGGCGGTGCGGTAATGCCGTTTTCGCGGGCTGTGGAAGCGGACGGATGGCTTTTTGTTTCGGGTCAAACGCCGATGGAAAACGGCGAAGTTATTGAAGGCGGGATTGTTGCCCAATCGCATAAGGCTATCCAGAATGTTTTCGCGATTTTGAAAGAAGCCGGATATGGCGCGGAGCATGTCGTGCGTTGCGGCGTTTGGCTCGATGATCCGCGGGATTTTGCATCGTTCAACAAGGTGTTCAAGGAATACTTTGGCGAACATCCGCCGGCACGCGCTTGCGTGGTTTCATCGATGGTGATCGATTGCAAGGTTGAAGTGGATTGCGTGGCTTATAAGAAGGCCTGAGGGATGTTTTATTCGCGCCGGGGGATGCTTATGCCAGCCGGCGCGAATGCCCCTATTGTCGCGCTAGTCTCGCATTATCCGGCAACGGCAAATTGAAGTTTGTCCTGAACGGGTTGATATCCAAACCGCCGCGCCTCGTATAGCGCGCATAAATGGCCAACCGTTCAGGCTTGCACTCGCGCATCACGTCGAGAAATATCTGTTCGACGCATTGCTCATGAAACCCGGTATGTTCCCGATAAGAAATGATATATCGCAGCAATCCGGCATGATCGATTGGCGCACCAACATAACGAATCTGCACGCTGCCCCAATCCGGTTGCCCAGTCACCGGACAATTCGATTTCAGAAGATTGGAAAACAGCGTTTCATCCACCGGCGATTCGCCAAAAGACGCCCGTAATAGCGATGGATCCGGTGAATAAACTTCAGCATCCAGATCCAGCCGATCCAGCGATAACCCCTCAAACTCCTCCATCTTCAGCTTCACGCCAAACTCATAAGGCGCGACAAGCTGCACGGAAACATTCGCCCCGCACACCGCGGAAACGTCCTTGCGAATGGCCGCTCGAACATCATCGATAGAATCAAACGCGGTCTGCGAGAAAGATCCCAGATACAGCTTGAACGACTTCGACTCGACAATATTGGGCGAATCCGCTGGCACGATAAAAGTCGCCACCGCGATCTGCGGTTTGCCCTTCTTGTTCAGCCACGAGAGCTCGTAGGCATTCCAGATATCGGTGCCGAAGAACGGCAACGCGCCGGTGAGTCCGAGCGCGTCGCGCCCCGGCCTTCTATCGATGAGAAAGAGCAGCGCCGGATCGTACCGTTCGGTGTACTGGACCGGCTTGCCAAGAGGAGAGTGTTCGGGCGTATTCATGATGAGGCGTTCGATATGCCACTCGGAACATGCCCCGTCGCTGTCACAACGCGAGCCGATTCAATATGGCCAATTTGGTCGTCGAAGAAAAAGTCGGGTTCGAACTTGCCCAGGAACGGGCCTTTGTTCAATCCACCGAGGAACATCGCTTCGTCGATTTCGATGTTCCAGGCCATCAACGTCCGGATCGCCCGCTCGTGCGCGGGCGCCGATCGCGCCGTGACAAGCGCCGTGCGAATCCGCATCCGCGATGTGGCATGGCTAAGTTTTTGCAGCTTGTGAAGTGCTTCCAGCAACGGCTTCAACGGCCCGTTCGCCAACGCCAGGTCCTTCTTGCCGACTTCATGCTCCACAAACGCCGGCAAGCCCTGCGCCTGGAACACCTGCTCGGCTTCGTCGGAGAAAAGCACGGCATCGCCGTCGAAAGCGATTCGAATTTCGTCAGGATACCGGCTCGCGGCAAGCGGCGCTCGCGGCACGACCGTCGCGGCGGGAAAGCCGGCGGCGAGGGCATCGCGGACATCGGCTGAATTCGCCGACAAGAATAACGACGCGCGAAACGGTTCCAGGTAGCCAAACGGTGATCGGCCACGCGTGAACACCCCGCGTTCGATCACCAGTCCATGCTCCTTGCACGAACTGAACGCCCGCAGACCGCTGATAGGATCGCTGCGCGACAGGATCACGACTTCCACGCGACGTTCGCCGTCCACGTTCAACGCGAGCAACTTCTCGATCAGCGAGAACGCAATGCCGGGTTTAGCCGGAACATGAAGCCGCGAGCGCTGCAGCGCCTCGTATTCGCGCGAGTCGCCGGCTTCGTAGACTTCGTTTTCTTCTTCGAAATCAAACAGCGCGCGCGATGAAATCGCGACCACCAGCTTGTCGTCCAGCGTGAAGGCCATGCGGCGTCAGGCCAGGAATAGCTTGTAGACGGGGTTCGCACCTTCGTCCCACCACGGATAACCCAAGGTCGCGAGGAATTGCCCGAAGGCCGCGTTGTCCGATGCCGGGACCTGGACGCCAACGAGAATTGAGCTGGTGTCCGCGCCCTGGTTCCGGTAATGGAACAGGCTGATATTCCAGTTTGGCGCCATCGACGAAAGGAATTTCATCAGCGCGCCCGGACGCTCGGGGAATTCGAAGCGCAGCAGGCGTTCGTCTTGCGCGAGCGGCGAATGGCCGCCGACCATGTAACGAATATGTTGCTTCGAGAGTTCGTCGTGGCTGAGATCGACCGTAGCAAATCCATGTTCGATAAACGCATTCGCCATCTGCACCGCTTCGCCGCGCGTCTTGATCTGCACACCGACGAAGATATGGGCGGCGTGGGCATCGGCTATCCGGTAGTTGAATTCGGTCACGCTGCGTGTGCCGACCAGTTCGCAGAAGCGCTTAAAACTGCCGCGTTCTTCCGGAATGGTCACCGCGAACACCGCTTCGCGCGCTTCACCCACTTCTGCCCGTTCGGCCACAAAACGCATGCGGTCGAAGTTCATGTTCGCGCCGGACGTCACGGCGACCAGCGTCTTTGCTTCGAGCCCGTCGCGCTCGGCGTAGAGTTTTGCACCCGCAACCGCCAGCGCGCCCGACGGTTCCAGCACGCTGCGCGTGTCCTGGAAAACGTCCTTGATTGCGGCGCAGAGGGCGTCGGTATCTACCGTAATGACTTCGTCGAGCAACTCGCGGCACAGCCGGAATGTCTCCTCGCCGACGAGTTTTACCGCCGTGCCGTCGGCAAAGAGACCGACTTCAGCCAGCGTGACGCGCTCGCCTGCCTCGATGGATTGCTTCATCGCGCACGAATCGATGGCTTGCACGCCAATCACGCGAATCTCCGGGCGCACGGCCTTGACGTACGCTGCAACGCCTGCCGCGAGCCCGCCGCCGCCGATAGGAACAAAAATGGCGTGGATCGGGCCTTGATGCTGGCGCAGGATTTCCATCGCGACGGTGCCCTGGCCGGCGATCACGTCGGGGTCATCGAAAGGATGAACGAAGGTCAGGCCGCGCTGTTCCTGCAACTTGACGGCGTGGCCGTACGCGTCGCTATAGGATTCGCCGTGCTGGACGATCTCCACGGTCGGGCCGCCGAACGCACGCATGGCGTCAATCTTGACCTGGGGCGTGGTGACCGGCACGACAATGACGGCCTTGCAGCCAAGCCGCGTGGCCGAATAAGCGACGCCTTGCGCATGATTTCCCGCCGATGCCGTGATCACGCCGCGTGCCAGCACGTCAGCGGAAAGCTGCACCATCTTGTTGTACGCGCCGCGAATCTTGAACGAGAAAACCGGCTGGTTGTCTTCGCGTTTCAGGTAGACCGAGTTGTGCAGCCGCGCGGACAAATTGCGGGCGGGTTCGAGCTCGCTTTCGCGGGCGACGTCGTAGACGCGCGCGGTCAGGACTTTCTTGAGGTAATCGGGGTGTGTCATTCCGGAGCCGTTCGCGCGGCTGTGCGCGCCATTTTTGAGAGCGAAAGCATCAATAATAGCGCAGGGGGTCGGTGGAACGGGTTTCCGGCGTTCGATGGCTGCTGGTACGCCGGAACGGGCAATCGGCCATCGGTCCCAACTGCCCACAAGAAATCCGGCCGCCGCGCTCCGGCCCCAATGCCCGCGAAATCCCCAATCCGCCGGCGAAAAAACCATCAAAAATGCGTCGAAATTTGGCAGGCATAAAGCCCTTCAACCCGCTACCGCCTGCGAACGGCAAACATCCTGATGAGTTAGAATTCCTTTTTCGATACAGGATCGGAAGATGCAACGGCAGTCCCGGACCGGCTTTTTGACGCATGTTCCCCGCGACGCTCTACGCGAGTGCTGCGCGCTCTGCTGCGCTACCCACGCGGCTTCGGAACGACATGCGCGTCATCAGCGATCGTGGCGCTGATTCCGGCCTCTCGAAGGTTTTGCATCGCTCGCCACCCTCTGTCACTTCCTGCCGGCGAGCACCTTCACAAAAAGTATCACTCGAAAATCTGCGCCTCCCCGCGCAATGCCGGCTATAGCGCTGCTCGTGATCTCATTGTCAGCGTAAGCGCCGGCTCACCGAACTGTCGAATATGAACGCACCCCAAGCCTTCGATCCGAACGGCGCCGCGCATGCCGTGGCCCTGGATACCGAGCCGCGCCTGCGCGAAATTCCCTATAACTACACCTCGTTTTCCGATCGCGAAATCGTCATTCGCCTGCTCGGCGAGGAAGCTTGGGCAGCGCTGGCCATTCTGCGCAGCGAGCGCCGCACGGGCCGCTCGGCTCGGATGCTCTATGAAGTCCTCGGCGATATCTGGGTCGTGCGCCGTAATCCGTATCTGCAAGACGATCTGCTCGATAACCCCAAACGCCGCGCATTGCTGATCGAAGCGTTGAATCACCGTCTGGGCGATATCGAAAAGCGCCGCAAAGCGGATCTTTCGCAACATCAGGACGATGCCGGCCGGGATCGCGCGGCGCGGGTGGAATTGCTGATCAGCGCCGCTTGCCGCGCGGTCGAAGATTTCAAGAAAGAGTTCGAGCAAACCTACGATCTGCGCAAGAAGGCATCGAAGGTCTTGGGAAAGGTCACTGAAAAAGACAACATCAAGTTCGATGGCCTGTCGCGCGTCTCCCACGTGACCGATGCAACGGACTGGCGCGTCGAATACCCGTTCGTCGTGTTGACGCCGGATACCGAAGCGGAAATTGCCGGGATGATCAAGGCGTGCTTCGAACTCGGGCTGACCGTGATCCCGCGCGGAGGCGGCACGGGATATACCGGCGGCGCAATTCCGTTGACGCCGTTCGCGGCCGTTATCAACACCGAAAAGCTCGAACAGCTTGGCCCCGTCGAAATGACGGATCTGCCGGGCGTCGACCATAAAGTCGCGACCATTTTTTCGGGCGCGGGCGTGGTTACGCGGCGGGTGACCGAAGCCGCCGAACACGCTGGTTTCGTGTTCGCGGTCGACCCAACGTCGCTGGATGCATCGTGTGTCGGCGGCAATGTCGCGATGAACGCCGGCGGCAAGAAGGCCGTGCTGTGGGGCACGGCGCTCGACAATCTGGCCTGGTGGCGCATGGTCGATCCGCAGGGCGACTGGCTCGAAGTCACGCGCCTGGATCACAACTGCGGCAAGATTCACGACATCCCCGTGGCGCGTTTCCGGCTCGACTGGTTCGACGGATCGCGTGCGCCGGGCGAGAAATTACTGCGTACCGAATCGCTCGATATTGCCGGCAGCAAGTTCCGCAAGGAAGGGCTTGGCAAGGACGTGACGGATAAATTCCTGTCGGGTCTGCCGGGCGTACAGAAGGAAGGGTGCGACGGGCTGATTACATCGGCGCGATGGATCCTGCACAAGATGCCCGCGCATACGCGCACCGTCTGCCTCGAGTTTTTCGGCCAGGCGCGCGATGCCATTCCGAGCATTGTGGAAATCAAGGATTACTTGTTCGAGACATCGAAGCAGGGCGGCGCGATTCTCGCCGGCCTTGAACATCTCGATGAACGCTATCTGCGCGCGGTCGGTTACGCGACCAAGAGCAAGCGCAACGCGTTTCCGAAGATGGTGCTGATTGGCGATATCGTCGGTAACGATCCAGATGCTGTGGCTCAAGCGACGTCCGAAGTCGTCCGCATGGCGAACGGCAAGAGCGGCGAAGGGTTTGTCGCGGTGAACGCCGAAGCGCGCAAACGCTTCTGGCTCGATCGCTCGCGCACGGCTGCTATCGCCAAGCATACGAACGCGTTCAAGATCAACGAAGACGTCGTGATCCCGCTGAACCGTATGGGCGAGTACACCGATGGGATCGAGCGGATCAATATCGAGTTGTCGATCAAGAACAAGCTGAAACTTGTCGATGCGCTCGAAACGTTCTTCAAGACGGGCAAGCTGCCGCTCGGAAAGAGCGATGACGCCAACGAGATTCCCAGCGCCGAATTGCTCGAAGACCGTGTGCAGCATGCGCTTGAGCTGCTTCAAAAAGTGCGCGAACGCTGGACGTTCATCGGTGAAAAGCTGGATCTGCCGTTGCGGGAAGCGCAGCACTACATGGTTCAGCTTGGCTACGAAGGACTGGCCGAGAAGATGGCGGATCGCGTGGATTCGCAGCCGGGCGTACGTGTGTTCGACGTCGCGCAAGACCGCATTATCCGTATCTCCTGGAAGCAGGAAATCCGCGCCGAATTGCGGCACATTTTCAGTGGCGGCGAGTTCAAGCCGATCCTCGAAGAAGCGCAGAACATTCACAAAGCAGTGCTGCGCGGCCGCGTGTTTGTCGCGCTGCACATGCACGCGGGCGACGGCAACGTCCACACGAACCTCCCGGTCAACTCCGACAACTACGAGATGCTGCAGGACGCGCACGTCGCGGTCGCACGCATCATGAAGCTGGCGCGCGATCTGGACGGCGTGATTTCGGGCGAACACGGCATCGGCATCACGAAGCTGGAATTCCTGACCGAAGACGAGATCTCGGAATTTCGCGAGTACAAACAACGCGTTGATCCGGAAGGCCGTTTCAACGCGGGCAAGCTGCTCGCGGGCGCCGATCTGCGCAACGCCTACACGCCGAGCTTCGGTTTGATGGGTTATGAATCGCTGATCATGCAGCAGTCGGATATTGGCGCGATCGCGGATTCCATCAAGGACTGTCTGCGATGCGGCAAGTGCAAGCCGGTCTGCGCGACGCATGTGCCGCGCGCCAATCTGCTATACAGCCCGCGTAACAAGATTCTCGCGACATCGCTGCTGGTCGAAGCGTTCTTGTACGAAGAGCAGACGCGGCGTGGAGTATCCATCAAGCATTGGGACGAATTCAACGACGTCGCTGACCACTGCACCGTCTGTCACAAGTGCGTGACGCCGTGCCCGGTGAAGATCGATTTCGGCGATGTCACCATGAACATGCGCAACCTGCTGCGCAAGATGGGCAAGAAGAAGTTCAACGCGGGCAATGCGGCCGGCATGTTCTTCCTCAACGCGACGAATCCGCAGACCATCAACCTGGCCCGCACGGCGATGATGGGCGTCGGCTACAAGGCGCAGCGGCTGGGCAATGAAGTGCTGAAGAAATTTGCGAAGAAGCAGACGGCGAAACCACCGGCAACGGTCGGCAAGCCGCCGGTGACGCAGCAAGTCATTCACTTCATGAACAAGAAGATGCCGGGTAACTTGCCGAAGAAGACGGCGCGGGCGTTGCTCGACATTGAGGACAACAAGATTGTCCCGATTATCCGTAATCCGAAGACGACGACATCGGATACGGAAGCCGTCTTCTACTTCCCGGGCTGCGGCTCGGAGCGCCTGTTCTCGCAAGTCGGCCTCGCCACGCAAGCCATGCTGTGGGAAGCGGGCGTGCAGACGGTGTTGCCGCCGGGTTACCTGTGCTGCGGTTATCCGCAACGCGGCGCCGGGCAATTCGATAAAGCCGAGAAGATCGTCACCGATAACCGCGTGCTATTCCATCGCGTGGCCAATACGCTGAACTATCTGGATATCAAGACGGTGGTGGTGTCGTGCGGAACTTGCTACGACCAACTGGCCGGATACGAGTTCGAGAAGATTTTCCCGGGCTGCCGGATTATCGATATCCACGAATTCCTGCTGGAAAAAAACATCAGGCTGGAAGGCGTGACCGGGACGCGTTACATGTATCACGACCCTTGCCATTCACCGATCAAAACAATGGACCCGATCAAGCTCGTGAATGAAATCATGGGTTCGGCGAACGACGGCTACAAGATCGAGAAGAATGACCGATGCTGCGGCGAATCAGGCACGCTCGCCGTCACGCGTCCGGACATTTCGACGCAAGTCCGATTCCGCAAGGAAGAGGAAATCCGCAAGGGCGCGGCGAAGTTGCGCGACATTCCGCTGGTGGGCGAGGCGGGCTCGAACGCGGTGAATATGGCGAACGCGTCGGCGGGAACGGCGGGTGCTGCACCAGGTTCGGTGCTAAAAGCAGGTGATGGCGTTCAATCCGCCGGAACCGACGTCAAGATTCTCACGAGCTGCCCGTCCTGCCTGCAGGGTTTGTCGCGCTATAACGAGGACGCGAACATCGAAGCGGACTATATCGTCGTGGAAATCGCCCGCAAGGTGCTCGGCGCGAGCTGGATGGAAGATTACGTGGCGCGCGCTAACGATGGCGGTATCGAGCGCGTGCTGGTGTAATAGCGGAATCGGGGCTTGTTTCGCTAGAGGAAAATGATGGACTGTGTTTTTTGCCGTGAAGACGGCGGAGAGGTCTTGTGGTCGGACGACGCGGTGCGCGTCGTCCTCGCCGACGAGCCCGAGTGGCCGGGCTTTTGCCGCGTGATCTGGCATGCGCACGTGGCGGAAATGTCCGATCTCGACAACGCCGCGCGCCTCAAGTTGATGACGGCGGTGAACGGGGTGGAGCGCGCGATCCGTCGAATCCTCGCGCCGGCGAAGGTCAATCTCGCCAGTCTCGGCAATCAGGTCCCTCACGTTCACTGGCACGTCATCCCGCGCCACTCCAACGATTCCCGTTTTCCGCTGCCCATCTGGGCGCCGCGCCAGCGCACGGTGTCGCAGGCGCTGCTGTCGAATCGCCGGGCGCAGGCCACCTTGCTGCGCGAAGCAGTACGCGCCGAGATGGCGCTGGCGTTCGGCTGAGACGCTGAAGCTGAACCTTCCAGCCAAGCCGCCCGGGCTAATGACACTCTGATAAAGGCTCACTATGAGCGGACTGACCAAACAAACGCCGATTCCGACGGGCATTGTCGTGCATTCGAAAACGCGCGCACTCGAACTGCAATACGGTAACGATCAGACGTATCGGATACCGTTTGAGCTATTGCGCGTATATTCGCCGTCGGCGGAGGTCCAAGGTCACGGTCCCGGACAAGAAACGCCGCTAACGGGCAAGCGGGACGTGCTGATCAACGCCATCGAGCCGGTCGGCCACTACGCATTGCAACTCGTTTTCTCCGATGGCCACAATACCGGCCTGTATTCCTGGGACATCCTGCATGACCTCGCGGTCCGCCAGGATGAACTCTGGGCCGACTATCTCGCCAAACTGGAAGCGGCGGGCATTGACCGCGATACGCCAATGACGCCAAAAGCGTCCGGTGGACATCGCCACTAACCGGCTTTTACTTCGCAGCGACAATTTGCCACTGCCATCGGCCGACAGCCCGTATCAGGGCGCAGCCAACAACACGAACAAGATGAGGACGAACGCGATGAGCAAGACCCACTTCGGTTTTGAAACGGTCGACGAACAGGAAAAAGCGAAGAAGGTGGCGGGCGTTTTCGATTCGGTCGCGAGCAATTACGACTTGATGAACGACCTGATGTCGGGCGGGCTGCATCGCGCGTGGAAGTTTTTCGCGATCGGCCAGGCGAAGGTGCGTCCAGGCTACAAAGTGCTCGACCTGGCAGGCGGGACGGGCGATCTCGCGAAAGCGTTCGCGAAACAGGCGGGCGAAAAAGGCGAGGTCTGGCACACGGATATCAATGAATCGATGCTGCGCGTCGGCCGTGATCGCCTGATTGACCGGGGTGTGATCACACCCACCCTGATCTGCGATGCCGAGAAGATTCCGTTCCCCGACAATTATTTCGATGTCATTACAGTTGCCTTTGGACTTCGTAATATGACGCACAAAGATGGTGCGTTGACCGAAATGTATCGGGTATTGAAGCCGGGCGGCCGGGTACTGGTTCTGGAGTTCTCGAAGGTATGGGAGCCGTTAAAGAAAGCGTACGATCTCTACAGTTTCAAGTTTTTGCCGTGGCTTGGCGACAAATTCGCGAAAGATGCGGATAGCTATCGCTATCTCGCAGAGTCGATCCGGATGCACCCGGATCAAGAAACTTTAAAAGAAATGATGGAACGCGCGGGATTGGATCGAGTCGAATATTACAATTTGTCAGGTGGCGTGGTAGCGTTGCACGTCGGGACAAAATTTTAGTGTTCCACTTTTATAAGGATTCGAAATGTCCGATACGCGCTTACCCCAAACTCGGGGTTTCCTGAAGTCGTTATTCAGGAAAGCCGGGGTCGTTGCGCTGGCTGGCGTGATCATGGCCGGTGCTTTGATTGCTGAAGATGCAGAGGCACGCCGCATGGGTGGCGGCCGCAGCATGGGCCGTCAGTCAACGAGTGCCGCTCAGCAGAATCAAGCGACGCCGCCGTCGCAGTCCATGCAGCCGGGTCAGGCCGCTAACGCACAGCGTGCGGCACCTGCAGCAGCGCCCGCTGCTGCGGCCGCGCAACCTGCGCGTAACCGCTGGATGGGCCCGCTCGCCGGTCTCGCCGCCGGTCTTGGCATTGCGGCGTTGCTGTCGCACTTCGGTCTTGGCGGCGCGTTCGCTGGCGCAATGGCCAACATGATCATGATCGCGTTGATCGTAATGGCCGCTGTCATGGTGTTCCGCTTCATCATGAACCGCAGGAAAAACGCCCATACGCCAGCGTATGCAACTGGCGGCGGCGCGGGTTCACCGTTTGGCGGATCGGCACGTACCGGGTTTAACTCGCAAGAACCCAGTTATGTACCGCCGTCGGCGTCGGGTGGTTTTGGTCCGTCCGCGGCTGCGCTGAACAGCGCGAACACGATCGAGGCCGCACCGCAGATCGACGTGCCCGCAGGTTTCGACAGCGAAGCGTTCGTGCGAAACGCGAAAGTTTATTTCGTGCGCTTGCAGGACGCGTGGGATCGCGGCAATTCCAACGATATCCGCGAATTCACCACGCCGGAAATGTTCGCGGAAGTGAAGCTGGATATCGATGCACGGGGCACGCAGCCGAACCGTACCGACGTCGTGCAACTCAACGCCGACATCCTGGGCGTCGAGGAACGCGGCACGGAAAGCCTTGCCAGCGTGCGTTTCCACGGTTTGATTCGTGAAGCGGAAGGCGCTGCCGCCGAGCCGTTTATCGAGATCTGGAACTTGTCGAAGCAGAAGTACGGCAACGAAGGCTGGTTGCTGGCCGGGATCCAGCAGGTCAGTTAATTGATCAGCGCGACAGGCTGAAAAAGCCGGTCGTCCCGGCGTTGATAGGCAGGCCTTATGGCTAACGTGATGTTGGCGGTGCTGTGGGGCAAACGACAACGCCAGTTGCAAAGGTAGAATAGAAACCCGCGCGAGTGACCGCTTGCGCGGGTTTTTTCATCTCAGAGCCGATGACGCACGCAGACGAATTCGCCCAACCCGCCGCACCTTCAGCCACTCAGGCCGCAGCCAGAACCGCATCGAAAGCATTCGCGGCGGCTGTGAACCACGTGCTCGCGCGCGAATCCTGGGCCCGCGAGCGGCTTACGCCTTACGCCGGCAAGACCGCGCGGCTGGCGCTCTCGCCGTTCTCGCTGTTGCTGATGGTGCAGCCTGACGGGCTGATTGCCGCCGTCGACGAAACCGAAGCACGCACATTCGACGTCACGCTGTCAGTCCCCGCGGACGCCGTTCCGGCGTTCCTGCAAGGCGGCCAGGCCGCTGCGATGAAACACGTCCGCATAGAGGGCGACGCGGAGTTCGCGACCACGATCGCAAAACTGGCCGAACATCTGCGATGGGAGCCCGAGGAAGATCTGGCGCGCGTCATTGGCGACGGTCCCGCTCACCGCATTGGCTCGACCGTGCGCAAGGTGGGTGAACAAGCCCGCCGCTCAGGACGCAATCTGGTTGAATCGGTGGCCGAATACCTGCTCGACGAACAACCTCAACTCGTGCGCCGCAGCGCTCTCGACACGTTCAATGCCGAACTGTCAGTAGCCCGGGACGCGCTCGCGCGCGTCGAAAAACGCATCGAGCGACTTGAACAAAAAGCCGAAGCCCGAGGCGCGTCAGCGTCCGGCGCCGCGTCAGCGCGCGGCACGAGCAAGTAACGGGCTGAACCATGCGTCTTCTGCGTTTCCTCAAGATTTTTTTCACCGTAGTGCGATTCGGGCTCGACGAGCTGGTGATGAGCGGCATTCAGGACCGGCGCGTCCGTTTGCTGATGCGCGTCACCACGTTCGGCCGCAAGTTCGACGTCCCACGCGGGGTGCGGCTGCGTCTCGCGCTCGAAAGCCTTGGGCCTATCTTCGTGAAGTTTGGGCAGGTGCTGTCAACGCGCCGCGATTTGCTCCCTGTCGACATAGCCAACGAACTCGCCAAGCTTCAGGATCAAGTGCCGCCGTTCGACTCGGATGTCGCTATCGGCCTTGTGGAGAAGGCGCTGGGCTCGTCCATTGACGTCCTGTTCGACGACTTTGAGCGTGTGCCGGTGGCGAGTGCATCGATTGCGCAGGTGCATTTCGCCAAGATCAAGACCGGCGCCCACGGGGGCAAGGCAGTGGCGGTTAAGGTACTGCGGCCGAACATGCTGCCGGTGATCGATTCGGATCTGGCGTTGCTGCGCGACATTGCGTACTGGACCGAACGGCTGTGGGCGGACGGCAAGCGGCTGAAGCCACGCGAAGTGGTCGCCGAGTTCGATAAATACCTCCACGACGAACTCGACCTCATGCGCGAGGCTGCGAACGGCAGCCAGTTGCGGCGCAATTTCGCGGGCCTCGATTTGCTGATGGTGCCCGAGATGTACTGGGACTATTCGGCGCCCACCGTGCTGGTGATGGAGCGCATGGTCGGCGTGCCGATCAGCCAGGTGGAAGTGCTGCGAGCGGCGGGCGTGGATATCCCGAAACTGGCGCAGGAAGGCGTCGAGATATTCTTTACGCAAGTATTCCGCGACGGCTTTTTCCACGCCGACATGCATCCGGGCAACATCCAGGTGAGTCTCGCAGAGGAGACGTTCGGGCGGTATATCGCGCTGGATTTCGGGATTGTCGGCGCGCTGTCCGACTTCGATAAAAACTATCTGGCGCAGAATTTCCTGGCGTTCTTCAAGCGCGACTATCACCGTGTGGCCACGCTGCATCTGGAGTCGGGCTGGGTGCCGCCGAGCACGCGCGTCGAAGAGTTGGAAAGCGCTATCCGCGCCGTCTGCGAACCGTACTTCGACCGGGCGTTAAAAGATATTTCGCTGGGCCAGGTGCTGATGCGGCTCTTTTCCACCTCGCGGCGTTTCAACGTCGAGATTCAGCCGCAACTCGTGCTGCTGCAGAAAACGATGCTGAACGTGGAGGGGCTCGGTCGATCGCTCGATCCCGAACTCGATCTGTGGAAGACGGCCAAGCCGTATCTCGAACGCTGGATGAATGAGCAGGTCGGTTGGCGCGGCTGGTACGAAAGGCTAAAACTGGAAGCGCCGCAGTGGAGCAAGACGCTGCCGCAGTTGCCGCGCCTGATCCATCAGGTGCTGGCTGACCGTCATGACCAGCCCGGCGGCGGCAATGACGAGCTCATGCGCATGATCCTGATCGAGCAGAAACGTACGAATCGTTTGCTGCAAGCCTTGTTGATCTTCGGGCTTGCGGTAGGCGCGGGCGCGGTCCTTGTCCAGTTCTGGCAGGTGTTTGCATACGGAGGGTGAGGGCGCCATGATCGACACCAGCAAGCCCGCTTCTCCTCCCAGCTTCCAGGCTCGCGACCCGAACTCACCCGAGTTCTGGAACGAGCGCTTCGACCAGCGTTTTACACCCTGGGATCAGGCCGGCGCGCCTGAAGCGTTCAGGGCGTTTGCCCTCGCGCATCGGAACACGTCGGCGAACGTCCTGATACCCGGCTGCGGGAGCGCGTACGAAGCATTGTGGCTGGCGCGAGAAAACTGGCCGGTCAGAGCTATCGATTTCTCTCCGAGCGCCGTTGCGGCCGCGCGTGAGCAATTGGGCGAACACGCCGGCGTGGTTGAGCAAGCCGATTTCTTCGCGTACCAGCCGCCGTTTGAAACGAGTTGGATCTATGAGCGCGCGTTCCTGTGCGCCTTGCCGCGCGACCGGTGGCAGGACTATGCAGTTCGGATGGCCGAACTGCTGCAGCCCGGCGCGATGCTGGCGGGTTTCTATTTCCTCGGCAATACCCCCAAGGGCCCACCGTTCGGCATCGAGCGCGATGCGCTCGATGCGTTGCTGACACCGTACTTCGAACTCGTGGAGGAGCACGAAGTGACCGGTTCCATCGACGTCTTCGCAGGACGCGAACGCTGGCTTACCTGGCGTCGGCGTGGACCGAAAGCTTAGTCCGGCGTCTGAATCCGCCTGCGCTTGCATAGCCTGCGTTTCGACAAAAGAAACCTGCGCAAACTGGCCGCGTCCCCTTGAAACCAAGGCCTGCCAGCCCAAAATTAAGGGTTGGCCGATGGTTTGAGGCTATAATTCAGGGCTTTGCAAGCGCCGAAACGTTAATCGTAGGAAGAGTGACATGCCGATCTACGCGTACCGCTGCGAGTCCTGCGGCTTCGAAAAAGACGCGCTCCAGAAAATGAGCGACGCACCGCTCACGCACTGTCCGCAGTGCGGGAAAGACACATTCGTCAAACAGGTAACGGCCGCGGGCTTTCAGTTGAAGGGCTCAGGCTGGTACGTGACCGATTTCCGCGGTGGCAACAACGGCGCCCCTGCTGCCAAGAAAGAAGACGGCAGCAAGAAGGACGAAGGCGCCAAAGCCGAAACGAAGAGCGAAGGCGCATCGGATTCCGGCAGTTCGAGTAAAGATTCGGGCAATCAGTCGTCGAAGACCGATTCCTCCGCTGCAAGCACGCCAGCGGCAGACAGCTCGAAGTCGAGCGGTACGTCGTCGGCAGCGGCGTCATCGAGCAAACCGGCTTCGCCTGCATCGAATTGACGTTCGTCGTCGGGGTGAAGCGCGAAGCCTGCAATGCAGTCGTGCTCAGCCCGTGCCGCAAGCGCGTCCAGTTGCACGATCTGCTCGATCTGTCCGATCGCACGCAAGAAGATGACCGCCCGAAGCCGTGAATGTGCGCTGGGCGGCAAACCAGCCAAACCGTTGAAGCTCGAACGGGGCGGCCTTCCGGCTGTGTAAATGACGACCAAAAAGACTACGTTGAAATCCGTGTTTGCGACCGGCCTGCTGGTGCTGGTTCCGCTCGCCATCACGCTGTGGGTGATCGGGCTCGTGATCGGGACCATGGACCAGACGCTCCTGCTGTTGCCGGAATCCTGGCAACCCGAGCGGGTCTTCGGCTTTCACCTGCCGGGCCTCGGCGCTGTGCTGACGCTCGCTTTCATATTCGTCGTGGGCTTGCTCACGCAGAACTTCGTCGGCCAGAAGCTGGTCGAGTGGTGGAATGTGATCGTGCGTCACATTCCCGTGGTCGGGCCGCTGTATACCAGCGTCAAACAAGTGTCGGACACGTTGCTCTCCAGCAGCGGCAACGCGTTTCGCAAGGCACTGCTGATCCGTTACCCGCATTCGGGGTCCTACACCATCGGTTTCCTGACGGGCGTTCCCGGCGGCGACGTGGTCAATCACCTGACTGAAGAACATGTGAGCGTCTACGTGCCGACCACGCCGAATCCCACCTCGGGTTTCTTCCTGATGGTGCCGAAAAGCGAAGTCATCGAGCTCGACATGTCCGTCGATGCTGCGTTGAAGTACATCGTATCTATGGGAGTAGTCGCGCCGTCCATGCCGCAAGCGCAGGCCGCGCCGCGTCGCCCCGTCGATCCGCCGCTGTAATGCCGGCGCGCTGCGAACAACGCTTTGAGCTTGTGCGCGCGCACCGTTGATCAATGAATAACGAAAGACACAACATCATGTCGATGAGATCCGAATACTGCGGTCTGGTGACCGAAGCCCTGCTGGGCCAAAGCGTTTCGCTGTGCGGCTGGGTTCATCGCCGGCGAGATCATGGCGGCGTTATTTTTATCGATTTGCGTGATCGCGAGGGCCTGGTCCAGGTCGTTTGCGATCCCGATCGCGCTGAGATGTTCAAGATTGCCGAAGGGGTGCGCGGCGAGTTTTGCGTGCAGGTGAAAGGCGTCGTGCGCGCCCGTCCGGAAGGCACGGCGAACGCCGGTCTGACGAGCGGCAAGATAGAAGTGCTGTGCCACGAGCTGAATGTGCTGAACCCGTCGGTGACGCCTCCGTTCCAGCTCGACGACGACAACCTCTCCGAAACCACGCGCCTCACGCATCGTGTGCTCGACCTGCGCCGTCCGCAAATGCAGCAGAACCTGCGTTTGCGTTATCGCGTGGCGATTGAAGTGCGCAAGTATCTGGATGCGCAGGGTTTTATCGATATTGAAACGCCGATGCTCACCAAGAGCACGCCGGAAGGTGCGCGCGATTACCTCGTGCCGTCGCGTACGAACCCGGGTCAGTTTTTCGCGCTGCCGCAGTCGCCGCAATTGTTCAAGCAATTGCTGATGGTGGCGAACTTCGATCGTTACTACCAGATCGTGAAATGTTTCCGCGACGAAGATCTGCGCGCGGATCGTCAGCCGGAATTCACGCAGATCGACTGTGAGACGTCGTTCTTGACGGAACAGGAAATTCGCGATCTGTTCGAAGCGATGATCCGTCACGTCTTCAAAGAGACCATCAACGTCTCGCTGGACGAAAAATTCCCGGTCATGCTGTATTCCGAAGCCATGCGCCGTTTCGGCTCGGACAAGCCGGATTTGCGTGTGAAGCTGGAATTCACTGATCTGACGGACGCCGTTCGCGACGTCGATTTCAAGGTTTTCAGCACGCCGGCCAATTCCAAGGACGGCCGCGTGGCGGCGATCCGCGTGCCGCGTGGCGGCGAGATGACGCGCAGCGAGATCGATGGCTACACGGAATTCGTGCGCATCTATGGCGCGAAGGGTCTGGCCTGGATCAAGGTGAATGACATCGCGAAGGGCCGCGACGGTTTGCAAAGCCCGATCGTGAAGAACCTGCACGATGCAGCGATCGCTGCGATCATCGAGCGGACCGGCGCGCAGAACGGCGACATCATTTTCTTCGCGGCGGATCGTTCGAAGGTTGTGAACGACAGCTTGGGCGCGTTGCGTCTGAAGATCGGCCATTCGGAGTTCGGCCGTGCGAACGGCTTGTTCGAAAAGGGCTGGAAGCCGCTGTGGGTGACGGACTTCCCCATGTTCGAATTCGACGAAGAAGACAACCGTTACGTGGCTGCGCATCACCCGTTCACGAGTCCGAAGGACGAGCATCTGGAATATCTGGAAACGGACCCGGGCCGCTGCCTCGCGAAGGCATACGACATGGTGCTGAATGGCTGGGAAATTGGCGGCGGATCGGTGCGGATTTATCAGGAAGAAGTGCAGAGCAAGGTGTTCCGCGCGCTCAAGATTGGCGCCGAAGAAGCACGTCTCAAGTTCGGCTTCCTGCTCGACGCGCTTCAGTACGGCGCGCCGCCGCATGGCGGTATCGCCTTCGGGCTGGATCGTATCGTCACAATGATGGCCGGTGCCGATTCCATCCGCGACGTTATCGCGTTCCCGAAGACGCAGCGCGCGACCGATTTGTTGACGCAAGCGCCGAGCGAAGTGGACGAGAAGCAGTTGAAGGAACTGCACATTCGTTTGCGCGCGCCGGAGCCGAAGCCGCAGTAAGCTTTAGCAGCATCACGGGTTGAAACGAAAAAGGCGCCGCAGGCGCCTTTTTCGGTTTATGCGGTACTAATTTTCGGCGAAGCTGTGCGCCGTAAATTCTCTTCGCCCGATTCTGAATAGCCGATAGCCAGAATCATGTCCAGGCTATAAAGCTTGGTGCGGTACTACTTGCCGTCCGCGGCAGTTGTCAAGGAATTCTTAACAACTGCGCTTTCGACCAACTCGGCGCCTTCCAGCACGTTTTATACGTGCAGACTGACATTCTGCTTAGTGGTCAGAAACAGCTCTGCTATTTCCAGTTACGACAGCCAGACGTTTCCGTCCAAGGCTCGAAGTTTTACCTGTGCTAGTCCGTCTTCGGTCTGGTACAGGATCAATTCACCGCTCATGTACTACCGTCCCTTAAATGGCTATAACTTTTGATCAGCCCAACAACTTTTGCGTCGGCGTCCGGCCGCACTGCTCGAATTAGAGGCGCGTGGATCTATGGGCGCCGTGGGCAAGTGACCTTTGTAACGGCTGATAAATACCCCATACGATAAGGCAGCATTTTCGCCCACAGGGTCGTTTTGCGATGGTTTTTGACCGTTGGAGCACGATTGCATCGATAAAATCTCACCTCGTCCAAGGCCTTCTGCTGCAAATCGCCCACGACAAGTACTCAGAGCCGACTGAGGGAGTGCGCGAGTTCCCCAACCCTTCCCCCATTTGCAACATCCGAAACGAAACCACCTCCCGGTGCGCCTTTTCCCATTTTTAGGTTACATTCTTCGGCCAGCCTCTTAGAAAGGCCGCAACGTTCCAATCATGTCCAAGCCGCCGAAAATTCCTGAGTCTGTCCTCGTTGTCATCCATACGCCCGAAATGGACGTGCTCGTCATCGAGCGCTTCGACCGGCCAGGTTTCTGGCAGTCCGTGACGGGTTCAAAAGATCACATCGACGAACCGTTGGCCCTGACGGCGGCACGCGAAGTCGCCGAGGAAACCGGGATCGTGGTCGGCAGCCCGGGCGTGCCGGAGCGTTCTTTGATCGACTGGCATCATCGGATTGAATACGACATCTATCCCGAGTGGCGGCATCGGTATGCCGAAGGCGTCGTGCGAAATGTCGAGCATCAGTTCAGCCTGCTCGTCCCGCATTGCGTGGAAGTGAAGCTTGCGCCGCGCGAGCACACCGCGTTTCTCTGGCTGCCGCTCCGTGAGGCGGCGGCGAAGTGTTTTTCATCGTCGAATCGTGAGGCGATCCTGCAATTGCCCGAGCGTCTCGCGGAGCACAGCCGGTGATCGGTTTCGGTACGCCCAAACGCCGGTTCGCCCGACTCAAGCTAGCGCTCTTTGGCGGACGCCGCCCGATACGCCTGTGCTTCACCATCAACAACACGGTGCGGTTGTTCAAATCCGGCGTGGAATTTTTCCCGGCGCTGATCGAACGCATTGACGCCGCGAAGCACGACGTCTCGCTTGAGACCTATATCTTCTGCGACGACGAAGCGGGCCGTGCCGTTTCCACGGCACTGATGAACGCGGCCCGGCGCGGCGTGCATGTACGCGTGATTACGGACGGCATAGGCACCGCGAAACTTCCGCTCTTCGACGAATGGGCGCAGGCTAACGTCGAGCATCGTGTGTACAACCCGCATCTGTTCGGCCAGCTTGGCTTCTCGCGGACGCATCGCAAGCTGGTGGTGATCGATCATCACATTGCGTTCTGCGGCGGCATCAATATTGTCGATGACTTCGACCAGAACGGCGTTCATCTCGACAACCCGCGCTGGGACTTTGCGCTGGAAGCGCAGGGTCCGGTGGTCAAGGATGTCCGCGAAGCCTTCGATCTCCAATGGCAGCGGATTCGACTCGGCGTGAAGCCGCTGACGCCGCGGCCACAAGATCAAGAGCCTACGCCGGGGGCATCGTCGAGAACGAACCGCCGTGCATTGAGAGCACGCCTGCGAGCGCGACGGGGCCTGATTCACGCAGTCGACCAGCCGTGCGTGGCTTTTGTCGCCCGCGACAACCTGCTCAACCGGCGCGCAATCGAAAAGGCGTACCTCGCCGCGATTTCGCACGCGGAAGAAGAAGTGATGCTGGCGAATCCGTATTTCATGCCGGGGCGCAAGCTGCGCCGCGCGCTGGCGCGCGCCGCGCAGCGTGGTGTTCGCGTCACGCTGGTGATCGGGAGAAAAGAGTTTGTCGCGCTCGATTACGCAACACCGTTCTTGTATCGCAATCTTCTGAAGTACGGCGTGCGGATCGCGGAATATGAGAAAACAATCCTGCACGGCAAGGTGGCCGTAGTAGATTCGAACTGGGCGACGGTAGGATCGTCGAATCTGGACGCATTGAGCCTGGTGCTGAACAATGAGGCGAACATGGTGCTGGTGAACCATGAAAACGAGATCGTGAAGCTGCGCGACGCGATCCTGGCTGCCTTTCACGACGGCCGGCCGATCACGGTCGAGCAATATGCAGCGCGTCCGGCTGGTGAGCGTTTGCTTAACTGGCTCGCCTACAACGCGTATCGCACGATGATGAAAATGCTCACCATCGGCCGCTACGATTGAGGCGTAAAAACCGCCGCGCGGTCAAACCCGGACAGCCCCGACTGGCTGTTCGCCCACAAACCGGGACCAACTGAGACTCATCCTATAGATGTAGCCAGAAGTTAGACCCCGGTTTCTAATAAAAAGCTTGTTTCATGAGCGGCTAGCTATAACAATAGTACGGCCGTTCGATTTTATTTTGATTCAATGAAAACGGTAAAGATCATGCGAAAAGGCGAACAGACACGTGTCGCGATCCTCGATGCTGCGCTGGACCTGGCAAGCCGCGACGGACTTGAGGGTTTGACGATCGGCTTGCTGGCCGAACGGATGCAAATGAGCAAGAGCGGCGTCTTCGCGCATTTCGGCTCGCGCGAGGATCTTCAGGTGGAAGTGGTGAAGGAATATCACCGTCGCTTTGAAGATGAAGTGTTCTATCCGAGCCTGCGCGAAGCACGCGGGTTGCCGCGTTTGCGTTCAATGCTGGCGCGCTGGATGGAAAAGCGCATCGAGGAAGTGACAACGGGCTGTATCTACATCAGCGGCGCGGTGGAGTACGACGATCGTGCCGACAGTGCGGTCCGCGAGCAGCTGGTGCACAGCGTGACCACCTGGCGAGCGGCGCTCACGCGCGCGATCAACCAGGCAAAAGATGAAGGGCATTTGCGCTCGGACACCGATCCGGCGCTGATGCTGTTTGAACTTTATAGCTTCACGCTCGGCCTGCATCATGATGCGCGTTTCCTGCACTTGCCGGAGGCGGTGCAACTGACGCGGGACGCGCTGGAAAAAACGATTGTTTCATATCAAAGCAACGGTCATTAGGCGTCAGGCGGATCAGCAGAGGGCAAGCTTTACGGCAGATTCGGCGGCGACCAAGGCCCAAGCTTCCTGGACACTTGGAGAAGAAAAATGGGACAGTACACAGCGCCGCTGCGTGACATGCAATTTGTCTTGCACGAATTGCTCAATGTGGAAGCCGAGGTCAAGAACATGCCAAAGCATGCCGACCTCGACGCGGATACCATCAATCAGGTTCTCGAAGAGGCCGGCAAGTTCTGCGCCGAGGTGCTTTTTCCGCTGAACCAGATTGGCGACCGTGAAGGCTGCACGTACGAAGGCGATGGTGTCGTGCGCACGCCGGCAGGGTTCAAGGAAGCCTACAAGCAATACGTGGAAGCGGGCTGGCCGGCACTGGGTTGCGATCCGGAATACGGCGGCCAGGGCTTGCCCGCGTTCGTGAACAACGCGCTGTTCGAAATGCTGAACTCGGCGAATCAAGCATGGACGATGTACCCCGGCTTGTCGCACGGCGCGTATGAATGTGTTCACGCGCACGGCGCGCCGGAGTTGCAAAAGATGTACTTGCCGAAACTCGTCGACGGCACCTGGACCGGCACCATGTGCCTGACCGAGCCGCATTGCGGCACGGACTTGGGGCTGCTGCGCACGAAGGCCGAACCGAACAGCGATGGTTCGTACGCCATCAGCGGCACGAAGATTTTCATCTCCAGCGGCGAACATGACCTGGCTGAGAACATCGTGCATCTGGTGTTGGCTCGTCTGCCGGGTGCGCCCATTGGCACGAAGGGCATCTCGCTTTTCATCGTGCCGAAGTTCATTCCGACGGACGCCGGCGCTCCCGGCGAACGCAATGGCGTGAAGTGCGGTTCCATCGAACACAAGATGGGCATTCACGGCAATTCCACATGCGTCATCAACCTGGACTCCGCGAAAGGCTGGCTTGTTGGCGAGGCGAACAAGGGCTTGAACGCCATGTTCGTGATGATGAACGCCGCGCGTCTGGGCGTCGGCATGCAAGGCCTGGGGCTGACGGAAATCGCCTATCAGAACTCGCTCGTGTACGCGAAGGAACGTCTTCAAATGCGTTCGCTGACCGGCCCGAAAGCGCCGGAAAAAGCCGCTGATCCGATCATCGTGCATCCGGATGTTCGCCGTATGTTGCTCACGCAGAAAGCCTATGCCGAAGCCGGTCGCGCTTTCACGTACTGGGCTGCGCTGAACATCGATAAAGAACTGTCCCATGCCGATGAAGCCGCGCGCAAAGACGCCGCCGACCTCGTCGCGCTGCTCACGCCGGTCATCAAGGCGTTCCTGACGGACAACGCGTTCGAAGGCACCAACATGGGCATGCAGATCTACGGCGGCCATGGCTTTATCGCCGAATGGGGCATGGAGCAATACGTGCGCGATGCTCGCATCAACATGATCTACGAAGGCACGAATTCGATTCAGGCGCTGGATCTGCTCGGCCGCAAGATTCTCGGCGACATGGGCGCGAAGTTGAAGAAATTCGGCAAGCTCGTGACCGACTTCGTGGAAGAAGAAGGCGTGAAGCCGGAGATGCAGGAGTTCATCAACCCGCTCGCGGATATCGGCGATAAGGTCCAGAAGCTGACCATGGAAATCGGCATGAAGGCGATGCAGAATCCGGACGAAGTCGGCGCCGCTTCCGTGCCGTATCTGCGTACCGTCGGGCATCTGGTGTTCTCGTATTTCTGGGCGCGCATGGCACGCATCGCGCTGGACAAGGAAGCTGAAGGCGATCCGTTCTACAAGGCGAAGCTCGCCACTGCACGTTTCTACTTCGCCAAGTTGCTGCCTGAAACGGCATCGACGATTCGCGCCGCGCGCGCCGGATCGAAGACGCTGATGGACTACGACGAAGCCTTGTTCTAGGCCTCTTTTGCACTGCGCCGCATCTTTCACAGGATGCGGCGCATCGTCATATCGAAACCCTCTCCCGGAGACACACGTGAGCAATCTGAACATACGCAAGGTGGCCGTACTCGGCGCCGGCGTGATGGGCGCGCAGATCGCTGCGCACCTGATCAACGCCCAGGTGCCAGTCCTGCTGTTCGACCTGCCGGCAAAAGAAGGTCCGAAGAACGGCATCGCGTTGAAGGCGATCGAAAATCTGAAGAAGCTGTCGCCCGCGCCGTTCGGCGTGAAGGACGACGCGCAATACATCCAGCCCGCGAATTACGACGATGACATCGAGAAGCTGAAAGAGTGCGATCTCGTGATCGAAGCGATCGCCGAGCGCATGGACTGGAAGCACGACTTGTACAAGAAGGTCTCGCCGTACATTGGCGAGAAAGCGATTTTCGCGACCAATACGTCGGGGCTGTCGATCACGGAGTTGTCGAAGGGTTTCTCCGATGAACTCAAGGCGCGTTTTTGCGGCGTGCACTTTTTTAATCCGCCGCGCTACATGCATCTGGTCGAACTGATTCCGACCGATACCACGCAGCCGCAGATTCTCGATCAACTTGAAACGTTCTTGACGAGCGTGGTGGGCAAGGGCGTCGTGCGGGCAAAGGACACGCCGAATTTCATCGCAAATCGCGTGGGCGTGTTTTCGATTCTTGCGGTGATTGCAGAAGCCGAGAAGTTCGGACTGCGTTTCGATGAAGTCGATGACCTCACGGGCGCACGTCTTGGCCGCGCGAAATCGGCGACGTTTCGCACGGCGGATGTGGTCGGTCTCGACACCATGGCGCACGTCATCAAGACGATGCAGGACAACCTGCCGGACGATCCCTTCTTCGCGTTGTATGAAACGCCGGCTGTGCTCGCCGGTCTGGTGAAGAACGGCGCGCTGGGGCAAAAATCGGGCGCTGGGTTCTACAAGAAAGAAGGCAAGGCAATCAAGGTGCTGGACCCGAAGACGGGAACCTACGTCGATGGCGGCGGCAAGGCGGATGAACTCGTCGGCCGTATCCTGAAGCGTCCACCGGCTGAACGCCTGAAGTTGCTGCGCGAATCGGAACATCCGCAGGCTCAATTCCTGTGGTCCATTTTCCGCGATGTGTTTCATTACATCGGCGTGCATCTTGAGTCCGTTGCAGACAACGCACGCGATATCGACCTCGCGATCCGCTGGGGTTTTGGCTGGAACGAAGGTCCGTTCGAAGGCTGGCAAGCGGCTGGCTGGACGCAAGTGGCGAAGTGGGTGCAGGAAGATATCGATGCGGGTAAGGCGTTGTCGAAAGCGCCGTTGCCATCGTGGGTGTTCGACGGTCCTGTGGCCGAGAAGGGCGGCGTGCATACGGCTGAAGGATCGTGGTCGGCTACAGCTTCCAGGTACGTCCCGCGTTCATCGCTCGATGTTTATAAGAAGCAGGTATTCCGCGCACCGTTGATCGGTGAAACAGGTGTCGATCCGAAGACCTACGGCAAGACGCTGTTCGAAACCGACGCCGTGCGTGCGTGGGTCGATGACCGCGCGGGCGAAGACGATGTCGTGATCGTGTCGTTCAAGAGCAAGATGAACACGATTGGACCGTCGGTGATCGAAGGTTTGACGAAGGCGATCGAACTCGCTGAAGCCGAGTACAAGGGCGTCGTCATTTGGCAAACGTCCGCGTTGAAACTCGGTAATCCGGGCGGCGCGTTCTCGGCCGGTGCGAACCTTGAAGAAGCGATGCCCGCGTTCATGATGGGCGGCGCGAAGGGTATCGAACCGTTCGTGAAGAATTTCCAGCAGGGCATGTTGCGCGTGAAGTACGCGAGCGTGCCGGTGGTGGCGGCGGTGTCGGGCATCGCGCTCGGCGGCGGTTGCGAACTCGCGCTGCATTCGGCGAAGCGGGTTGCGCATATCGAAAGCTATATGGGGCTGGTGGAAGTCGGTGTGGGTCTGGTGCCCGCTGGCGGTGGTTTGAAGGAAGCGGCGTTGCGCGCAGCGACCGCGGCCAGCGCCGTGAATGCAACCAGCGATCTTCTGAAATTCGTGCAGAAATCGTTTGAAAACGCCGCGATGGCGAAGGTGTCGGCATCGGCGCTGGAAGCTCGCGCGATGGGGTATCTCAAACCCTCCGACACGATCGTTTTCAACGTGCACGAATTGCTCGATATCGCCAAGAAGGAAGCGCGCGCTTTGAGCGCTGCAGGTTATCGCGCGCCGTTGCGTGCCGTGCAAATCCCCGTTGCGGGACGCTCGGCAATTTCGACCATCAAGGCGTCGCTCGTGAACATGCGCGATGGCCGTTTTATCAGCGACCACGATTTCCTGATCGCTAGCCGTATCGCGGAAGCGGTGTGCGGCGGCGATGTGGAAGCAGGCAGTCTCGTCGACGAAGAATGGCTGCTGGCGCTCGAGCGTCGTGCGTTTGTCGAGTTGCTCGGCACCGCAAAGACGCAAGAACGGATCATGGGCATGTTGCAAACCGGTAAGCCGGTTCGTAACTAACGCGCGCACCTTTTGGAGCTGCAAATGAGCAAACAAGTGCAGGACGCATATATTGTCGCCGCGAGCCGGACGCCTATCGGCAAGGCGCCGCGCGGCATCTTCAAGAACACGCGGCCGGACGAACTGCTCGTCCACGCGATCCGTTCAGCCGTCGCGCAAGTGCCCGGGCTGGATACGAAGCTGATCGAAGACGCAATCATCGGTTGCGCGATTCCCGAAGGCGAGCAAGGCCTGAACGTGGCGCGTATCGGCGCGTTGCTCGCAGGCCTGCCGAACTCGGTTGGCGGCGTGACCGTGAACCGCTTCTGCGCATCGGGCGTGACCGCATTGGCGATGGCCGCTGACCGCATTCGCGTCGGTGAATCGGACGTGATGATCGCAGGCGGATGCGAGTCGATGAGCATGGTGCCCATGATGGGCAACAAGCCGTCGCTGTCGCCGCATATCTTCGATCGCGACGAGAACGTCGGCATTGCTTACGGCATGGGCTTGACCGCCGAACGCGTGGCCGAGCGCTGGAAGATCAGCCGCGAAGCGCAGGATGCGTTCTCGGTGGAATCGCATCGACGCGCATTGGAAGCGCAACGCACCGGCGAGTTCAACGATGAAATCGCCGCCTTCACGCTGAACGAACGTTTCCCGGATCTTGCCTCAGGTGAGATTCGCGTGAATTCGCGCGAGATCAGGAACGACGAAGGCCCGCGTCAGGACACGACAATGGAAGGGCTCGCCAAATTGCGTCCCGTCTTCGCGGCAAAAGGTTCGGTCACGGCCGGCAACAGCTCGCAGACTTCCGACGGCGCGGGTGCGTTGATCGTGGTCAGCGAGAAGATCCTGAAGCAATTCAACCTGACGCCGCTCGCGCGTTTCGTGAGTTTTGCGGTGCGTGGCGTGCCGCCGGAAATCATGGGTATCGGGCCGAAGGAAGCCATTCCTGCAGCGTTGAAAGCGGCGGGATTGACGCAGGACGATATCGACTGGATCGAACTCAACGAAGCATTCGCTGCGCAATCCTTGGCTGTGATTCAGGACCTCGGACTCGATCCGTCGAAAATCAATCCGCTTGGCGGCGCGATCGCGTTGGGTCATCCGCTGGGCGCGACGGGCGCCATTCGTGCCGCCACGGTCGTGCACGGCTTGCGCCGGCGCAACCTGAAGTACGGCATGGTGACCATGTGCGTGGGAACGGGCATGGGCGCGGCGGGCATTATCGAACGGATGTAATCACGTATTAGCCAATGCAAAACGACGGTTCGCGCACCACCCGGTTCGCGGACCGTTTCTTCATTCAGGATTCGTTCAGGAGACAGGAATGGACATCATCACCGAACACGTCGATGGCGTGCTGAGCATCACCATCAACCGTCCGGCCCGGAAGAACGCGTTAACCGCCGCGATGTACCAAACAATGGCCGACGCTTTCTTCGATGCCGAAAACGACCCCGCCGTGCGCGTCGTGCTGATTCGCGCAGTCGGCGATACGTTCAGCGCGGGCAACGACATCGAGGATTTCATGAAGGCGCCGCCCGCGAAGCAGGACGCGCCGGTGTTCCAGTTCTTGCGCCGCATCAGCACCGCGCAGAAGCCGGTGGTGGCAGCGGTAAGCGGCGGGGCGGTGGGTATCGGTACGACGATGCTGCTGCATTGCGACCTGGTCTACGCAGCGTCGACGGCCAAGTTCGCGCTGCCGTTCGTGCAGCTTGGGTTGTGTCCCGAAGCGGCGTCGAGTGCGCTCTTGCCGCGCATTGCGGGTTATCAGCGCGCGGCGGAGAAACTTCTGCTGGGCGAATCTTTCGATGCCGCTGAGGCCGCAAATATGGGGATCGTGAACCGGGTTTTATCGGCGGACGAAGTGGACGCGTTTGCTATGAAACAGGCGAAGAAACTCGCGGCGTTGCCGCCGGCATCGTTGAAGGCGACCAAAGCGTTGATGAAGGGCGGTCAGGCTGGAGAAATCAGCGCGCAGATGGCGGCAGAGGCGGAGCACTTCGCCCACATGCTGACCGCGCCCGAAGCGAAGGAGGCGTTCACGGCTTTCTTTGAGAAGCGCAAGCCGGATTTCAGCCGGTTCAATTAAAGCTTGGGCTCTCGGATAAACCGAGGGCTCAAGTGGCAAGAAGTGCCAAGGGCCACGCTTAACGCGTGGCGCTGTCCACGCAGCTGTAGTCCACAAAGCCGTTTTCCCGCGCAAAACTCACCAGCCGCAACCCCGCCTTTTCCGCGATGGAAATTGCCAGCGACGTAGGCGCGGAAATGGTGACGAGCATGGGCACACCGACCCGTGCCGATTTGCGCACGAGTTCGTAGCTTGCCCGGCTCGAAAGGAATACGAAACCTTGCGTAGTGTCCACGCGTTGCAGCACCAGATGCCCGATCAATTTGTCGAGCGCGTTGTGGCGGCCCACGTCTTCGAATGCGTATTTGACCGCGCCGCTTTCATCGCACCAGGCGGCTGCGTGCAATCCCCCCGTCAGCTTCGATAACTGCTGGTGCGCCGGCAATTCACGCGCGGCGTGAGCAATGGCGTCGCTCGCAAGACGCTTCAAAAAGCCGGTATCGGGCACGCGTTCAGGCTGCAGATCGAGCAAGTCGATACTCTCGATCCCGCACACGCCGCAGCCCGTTCGTCCGGCCAATGCCCGGCGTTTTTGCTTCAGCGCGACAAATGCCTGCTGCACCACCTGCAGATGCACTTCAGCGTGTGGCAAGGTGTCGCCGGCAGGGGTATCGTGGAAAAATACCTCGATGTCGTGAATGTCACTGCCGCGCTCCACAATGCCTTCGGTCAGCGAAAAGCCCACCGCGAACGCTTCCAGGTCGCGCGGCGTGCACATCATGACCGCGTGCGAAACGCCGTTGTACACGAGCGCGACGGGCCATTCCTGGCCGACGTCATCGGCGGCGTCGCGTGTTTCGCCCAGCCGGTGCCGCCGCACGGGGCGCTGTACGTAGCCCGGTTGATCGTCGATGTCTGTGTCATTCATTGCATGGCTCACTTGCTGATTGCTTTCGATGTCGCGTTTTAGCCGCTACTCATGAGTATTATCGAGATAAATTCGGGCACACCGCTTGCTCCTTTATGGGGCAGCAGACACACTATAAAGCCGTTCAAGGCCCTACGATAACCTACCGCGGCCTCACCCGCTTTCCCTGTCCAATCACGCCAACGAGGCACCTCATGGCACTTTACGACGCTCCGCGCCTGTTCGGATTCGAACTGGAGTCGACTGAGAATCTGAGCTTTATTCCGCTCGTCGTGCGCTTTAACCTGGACCGCTTCGGCCGGATCATTTCGCTCGATCAGTGGAGACGACTGCCGTACAGCGACCGGGAACTGCTCGCGCGCTTTCCGGTTGAAGACGACGCCGCGATCGAACCCAATTTCGACCAGGCGCTTGCCGAGATGCTGCGAACGCACGCCGACGCGAAGCCGGAGACCTTCGAACCCGATAGCGATCCAATCTGGGCGCATACCGACGTCGTGCCTGAAACCGTGATTCGCCAAAGCAGTTTGTGCGGGATCAACTCGCCGAGTCTTGGCCGGTGGTCGGAGCTGTCGCGGTTCCAGCGTTACGCGCTGGCGAAGTTATCGCGTAAGGCCGATGTCAACCACGACTTCGTTCCGGCGATGCGGGAGTTCGGTCTCGCCGACTAAAAGCTTCGTTGAGCATGTGGGGCTGCCTGTGGTGAAAACCGACCGGCTGCTTTCCGCGTGCGTGAACCGGATCCCCGGCGAGCGGGTCCGGTCGAGGCTTGCGCTGCGCCCCAAACCTGACAAACCTGTCAAACGCGCCACGTGTTTCGCTTGCGCCACGCACGCGAAACCCCTCAAAACCGCGTCTTTTAAGCGTCCACCCTAAATTCCCCCGAACGCCTGCCGATAATTAGCCATCGATACACGGAAATCGATGCGAAGACGTGCCCCCGTCTTCCCGGCCCCGCCGCCCGGACGGCGATCGAACCCACATGAACTCATTCTTTTCCCGCCGCTTGTTGGTGAACCTGGCCGTCGTACTGATCGCCATGGGGGCGAACGCGTTCGTTGCCTACCAGCAAATCGATCGCCAAAGCGATGCGGACGCGCGCACGGGGCGCTCACTCAACCTGATGCGCGACCTGGACGCGTATCGCAGCGCCCTGGGTGAAATCCTCCCGGAAATAAGCTGGTACGAGGCAAGCGGGGTACTCACACCAGTCGATGTGCGCGAGACGCGTACAGAGCATATCAACGCGTTGGAAAGCGGTCTGCGGGCCCAGATCGATTACGAACCCGACATGAAAGGCGCGTTCTACCTGCTCGGCGAAAGCGCGCGCATCGCGAAACGCGACGCTCAATCGGCGTTCGAACGCGCCGCCATAGACCAACCCGGCGGGTCCCGCGGCTGGGCCGAGCAAGCGGTCCGCCGTCTCACCGAAGACCAGCAATCACTCGATGTCGAACTGACGGTCCTGCGTGCAAGGGAAGCCGATTCGCTCGCGGTGGCGCTCAATGAATCCGCGCTGGCGTCCAGCCGCGCGGTGATCCTGCTGATCCTGACCATGCTCGCCGGCGGCGCCGCGCTGATCTACACCTTCGCGCGCCACGAGAAATCGGCGCGCGACAAGCTGCGGATTGCCCGGGCGATGCAACGCAGCAACGAACGTTTCCGCGATCTGTTCGACGCGCATCCGGTGCCCATGTGGATTGTCGAAGCCGCGACGTATCGCTTCGTGGCGGTGAATCCGGCCGCGCTCGCGCATTACGGCTACAACGAACTCGAATTCATGTCGATGAGCGTGCGCGACCTGCACGCCGACGACGACTTCGACCGGTTCGCCACCGTTCTCGCACGCCACGCAGGCATGCCCGTCGGCAATCAGCCGCGACAGACGGGCGCACAACGGCCGGCGAGTGTCTGGCGGCACAAGCGTCGCGACGGTACGCCGGTGAGCGCTGACATCTCGTCACACGGGCTGACCTATTCGGGGCATCCGGGCATTTTCATGCTCGCCAACGATGTCACCGACCGTATCAATGCCGAGACCGAGGCACGGCGTTCGAAGCAGATGCTGGAATCGCTTATCGACAATATTCCACAGCGGATCTTCTGGAAGGATCGGGACTCGCGTTATCTGGGCTGCAATTCCGCGTTTGCCCGCGATGCCGATCTCACCAGCAAAGAACAGGTCGTTGGCATGACCGACGCCGATCTGCCCTGGTGGCGCTCGGCCGCGCAACTTCGTGAGGATGACTGCCGGGTTATCGCGACGGGCGAGCCGCTGATGAACCTGGAATGCGACGTCGAGCGCGACAGCGAAGTGCGCGCGTCGATCACCAGCAAGATGCCGCTGCTCGACGGGGCGGGGCGGATTATCGGCGTGCTGGGTTCGTACGATGACACGACCGAGCGCAAGCGCGCTGAACTGGCGCTGCGCCTGCAAAGCCGTGCGCTCGATGCCTGCGTGAACGCCGTGCTCATTACTGGCACGAGCGCCACGGGCAACGTGATCGAATATGCAAATCCGGCGTTCAAACGCATTACGGGTTACGACCCGGCGGACATTGTGGGCCGCGATTGCCGGTTCCTCCAGCGCGACGATCTCGACCAGGAAGGCCTTGAAGCAATCCGCACGGGTCTGGCCGCGAACCGAGAAGCGAGCGCGGTGCTGCGCAATTATCGTAAGGATGGCGTGCTGTTCTGGAATCAGCTGTTCATCGCGCCCGTGCCGGATGCGCAGGGCCGCACGACGCATCACGTCGGCGTAATTAACGATGTCACCGAAGTGGTCCGTTATCAGGAGCAGCTCGAATATCAGGCTAACTACGACCCGCTGACGCGGCTGCCCAACCGCAATCTGCTGCGTAACCGGCTACAAGACGCGATTGACCGGGCGCGTCAGGAGGGGAGCTCGCTGGCCGTAGTTTTCGTCGATCTCGATGGCTTCAAGAACGTCAACGATAGCCTTGGCCACAGCGTAGGTGACCGCTTGCTCGCGGTGGTCGCCGAGCGGCTGGCGCGTTGCGGGCGCACCGGCGATACGGTCGCGCGCCACGGCGGCGACGAGTTCGTGATCGTGCTTCCCGACATGGCCTGCGAAAGCGCGCTGATCGCCTGGATGGAGCGCGTGCGGACCGCCATTTCGGACCCCGTATGGCTCGATGGCACGGAGATGTATGTCGGCTGCAGCATGGGAGCGAGCCTGTTCCCGCAAGATGGCGATGACGCTGAAACCGTGCTCAAGAAAGCCGATATCGCGATGTATCGAGCGAAGGACATGGGGCGCAACACGTATCAGTTCTATCAGCCCGAAATGAATGCGAGCGTGGGGGCGCGGATGGATGTCGAACGGCGTTTGCGGCGGGCGTTGCGCGACGCCGAATTCCTGCTGCACTACCAGCCGCAAGTCGATCTGAGCACCGGCGAGATTGTCGGCATGGAAGCGCTCGTGCGCTGGATGGACCCGGAGTTCGGGCTGGTCTCGCCGGGCGCATTTATTCCGGTGGCCGAAGAATGCGGGCTGATTGGGCCGTTGTCGGAGTGGGTGCTGCGCGAGGCGTGCCGGCAAAACAAGGCGTGGCAGGATGAAGGATTGCCGCCGGCGCGGATGTCGGTGAATCTGTCGGCGCGGCAATTCCAGCAACGCGATATCCGCGTTCTCGTGACATCCGTGCTGGCGGAAACGGGGCTTGCGCCGCATTACCTGGAAATCGAGCTCACCGAGAGCGCGATCATGCACAACGGGGAAGACACCGTGACCACGTTGTCGGAGCTGGCGGCGCTTGGCATCAGCATTGCCATCGACGATTTCGGGACCGGGTATTCAAGCCTCAGCTACCTGAAGCGCTTCCCGGTGGACCGGTTGAAGATTGATCGCTCGTTCGTTGCGGATATCGGCTCGCCGGGCGGCAATGAAACGATTACTTCAGCGATCATCGCGCTTGCTCACTCGCTTGAGTTGCGGGTGATCGCGGAGGGCGTGGAGACGGCGGCGCAACTGGACTTTCTCGTTGCCCGCGATTGCGACGAGATGCAGGGATTTTTCTTCTCGCAGCCGCTGCCGGCGAGCGACATTCCCGCGATGCTGCTGAACAGCCGGGCCACCCTGCAACTCGATGTGCGCGAGAGTCCAGCCGGTCAGTCGAGCGCGGGCAGTGCGCGCGGACGGCGGTCGCTGTCGGTGGCCACGTAGGTCAGCGTGGCTTCCGTCACCTTCACCACGTCTTCGGTCAGGCTCATGCGCTGTGCATAGACCTCGACCGATACCGTCACCGACGTATTGCCGGTCTTCACAATATCCGTATAAAAGCTCAGCAAATCGCCGACGAACACCGGTTGTTTGAACACGAACGAATTCACCGAAATGGTCGCCACGCGGCCATTCGCGCGCCGGCTGGCAGGGATCGATCCGGCGATGTCCACCTGCGCCATGATCCAGCCGCCGAAGACATCGCCGTGGACGTTGGCATCGGACGGTTGCGGCACTACGCGCAGCGCGACCGGTTTGTTGGGGAGTTGCAGGGATTGGGTCACGAGCGGATTTCCATGAAAGAGTGACGGGATGCCAGCGGGTCAGCGCGCCGTGGCACCTTCTGCGACAATGCAGGATTAAACGATGTTGCTGGCGCTCGGGCGAGTCTAGGTCTTTCACCCCGTTCCAGCGTGTTTTTACGGCGTCTATCGAGTGGCTTACCGAGCATTCCCGATGCCGGGAAACATCGAATTGTAC
Source organism: Caballeronia sp. LjRoot29 (assembly GCF_964252755.1). Taxonomy (NCBI): domain Bacteria; kingdom Pseudomonadati; phylum Pseudomonadota; class Betaproteobacteria; order Burkholderiales; family Burkholderiaceae; genus Caballeronia; species Caballeronia sp. LjRoot29. The sequence goes on from NZ_CAXUPU020000014.1 coordinate 145,263, forward strand.
GGGAAAGCCCGCATTTTGAGACGGGCGCCCGCCCCGCGATACCTCGCTCGTCCGAGCCCGTTTTTTAATGCGGCGCGGACCTCTGCAGACCTTGAATCCATGCGCCGCAATTCTCCTTCCGAACCGGTTCCCGTCGCCAAAGGCCCGCGCAACGACTGGCAGACCGTTCTCTCGCTGCTGCCGTACCTGACCACGTACAAATGGCGCGTTGGTTTCGCGCTGACATGCCTGATCGGCGCGAAAGTCGCGAATCTGGGCGTGCCGATCGTGATGAAAAAGGTCATCGACAGCCTCAGTTCCATCCAGCACCTGACCGCGCTCGGACGCGCGCAGGATTCCGCTGCGATCATCCTGGTGAGTGGCGTGGGTTTGCTGGTCGTGGCGTATGCGGTCGTGCGCCTGTCTACGTCGTTATTCACCGAATTGCGGGAAATGCTGTTCGCGAAAGTCACGGAAAGCGCGGTGCGGCAACTCGCGTTGAAAGTGTTCCGGCATTTGCATTCGCTCTCGCTGCGGTTTCATCTCGACCGGCAGACGGGGGGAATGTCGCGGGACATTGAACGCGGCACGCGCGGCATTCAGCAACTCGTTTCGTATTCGCTCTACAGCATCCTGCCGACGCTCGTTGAAGTCGGCCTCGTGCTCGGATTTTTTGTTGCGAAATACGAGGCGTATTACGCGATCGTCACGCTGATTGCACTGGTAACGTATATCGTTTTCACGATCAAGCTCACCGAATGGCGCACGCACTTCCGCCGCACGATGAACGAGCTCGACTCGAAGGCGAATTCGCGTGCCATCGATTCATTGTTGAACTACGAAACCGTGAAGTATTTCGGCAATGAAGAGTGGGAAGCACAGCGTTACGATGAAAACCTGCGGCGCTATCGGACGGCTGCTATTCGTTCGCAGCGTTCGCTTTCGGTGCTTAACTTTGGGCAGCAATTCATCATTGGCACGGGGCTTGTATTTATTCTTTGGCGCGCAACGCAGGGCGTGATTGCCGGGCATCTGACGCTCGGCGATCTCGTGCTGATCAACACGTTCATGCTGCAGTTGTATATCCCGCTGAATTTTTTGGGCGTGGTGTATCGCGAGCTCAAGCAGAGTCTCACCGACATGGACCGCATGTTCACCTTGCTCGGCGCCGGGCGTGAAGTGCCGGATGTGCCGAACGCGCCGCCGCTGATCGCAAAGGGCGCTGAGGTCCGGTTCGAGAACGTGAGTTTTTCGTATGAGCGCGCGCGGCCAATCCTGCATGGCGTGGACTTTACGATTCGCGCCGGGACCACGACGGCGGTTGTCGGCCATAGCGGTTCGGGCAAATCGACGCTTGGCCGTCTGCTGTTTCGTTTCTACGATCTCGACCGCGAGCAAGGCGGGAGGATTTTGCTGGATGGCCAGGATATCCGCGATGTCGCGCAGGATTCGCTGCGTGCGGCGATTGGTATCGTGCCGCAGGATACGGTGCTCTTCAACGATTCGATCTACTACAACATTGCGTACGGTCGGCCTTCGGCTTCACGCGATGAAGTGATCGCGGCGGCGCGGGCAGCGCATATTCATGAGTTCATCGAAAGTCTGCCGGCCGGGTATGAGACGCCGGTGGGTGAGCGCGGGTTGAAGTTATCGGGCGGAGAGAAACAGCGCGTGGCAATCGCGCGGACGTTGTTGAAGAACCCGCCGCTTCTCATCTTCGATGAAGCCACGTCCGCTCTCGACTCAAAATCCGAACGCGCGATTCAGCATGAGCTGGATCTGATCGCGCAGGAACGGACGACGTTGATCATTGCGCATCGGTTGTCGACGGTCGTGCATGCGCAGCAGATTATCGTGATGGATCACGGGCGGATCGTGGAGCGCGGTACGCACGCGGAACTGGTGCGAGCCGGTGGACTGTTTGCGCAGATGTGGGCGTTGCAGCAGCAGAAGGCAGCGGAGCCGGAAGAGGGTGGGAGCGACGCGGTGGAAGTGGGCGAGTCGGCACGGGCTTGAAACGTCGCGGCGAAGTCCTCGCGAGCACAACGGTAAAATGCGGACTTGTTCAGGGAGCATCCCCAATCAGGCCGAAGGAGCCGCATGGAACTGAAATGGCTCGAAGATTTCGTCTCGCTGGCGGAGACGCGCAGTTTTAGCCGCTCGGCTGAACTGCGGCACATTACGCAGCCGGCTTTCTCGCGCCGGATTCAGGCGCTCGAAGCGTGGCTGGGCACGGATCTTATCGACCGCTCGGTGTATCCGACTCGTCTCACGCAAGCCGGTCAGGTCTTCTACGAGCAGGCGCTCGCGATGCTTTCGCAGTTCCACGAAGCGCGCACGCTATTGCGCGGGCAGACCGGCGTGCCCGATGCGACCATCGACTTCGCGGTTCCCCACACGCTCTCGCTGACCTATTTCCCGCGCTGGCTTCACCACATAGAAGCGCGGCTTGGGCGCATCAACACGCGTTTGCGCGCGCTGAACGTGCACGACGCCGTGTTATCTCTAGTGGAAGGCGGCTGCGACCTCGTGATGGGTTATCACCATCCGAGCCATCCGATGGCGCTCGATCCTGCCCGTTACGACATGCTCACGCTCGGCACCGAACCCATCAGCCCGTTCTCATCGGTGAACAAGGGGGGCCGCGCGCGCTACACGTTGCCCGCTACCGCCGATGCCCCCACGCCGTATCTCTCGTACACCCCTAACGCTTATCTCGGTCGCATGACGGAGGTGATCATCGCGACATCGGCGGCACGTCTTTATCTCGACAAGGTTTATGAAACCGACATGGCCGAAGGTCTCAAAGCGATGGCGCTGGCCGGTCACGGCGTCGCTTTCCTGCCGCACAGCGCGGTGGCTAACGAGGTCGAGGAAGGCCGCTTGATCCGGCTCGATCGGGGAACGCGCGGCACGCCGGCAGGTCAGTTCACGCTCACGATGGAAATCCGTTTGTACCGGGACAAAATGGCATCGAAGGGAGACGATCCGCGGCAAGCCCTCATGCGTAATCTTTGGGAAGCGGTGGGCGAGGAGGTATCGAGGCCTGTGGAAACCCAATCTACATAAGCCTTCCAGCCGTTATGCAAGATAAACATAACGCAATGATGAAACGGCATTGGATTTCAATAAGCGAATTTTCGACAATGAAGCCATTCCACATAACGCTGGGGTTTCGATGTCATCGCCGCAACAAGACCGCACCGCTTCTGCTGTTCCCGTCGTTCAACACGCCATTCCCTCCTACCTCGATTCCACGCACCTTGGCCCTTGGGGCAACTATCTCCAGCAGGTTGATCGCGTGGCGCCGTATCTCGGCTCGCTGTCGCGCTGGATTGAAACTCTCAAGCGCCCGAAGCGCATTCTGATCGTCGATTGCCCTATCGAGCTCGATAACGGCACGGTTACGCACTTCGAAGGTTATCGGGTCCAGCACAACATGTCGCGCGGTCCGGGCAAGGGTGGCGTGCGCTATCACCAGGACGTTACGCTTTCCGAAGTAATGGCGTTGTCGGCGTGGATGTCCGTGAAGAACGCGGCCGTGAACGTGCCGTACGGCGGCGCAAAGGGCGGTATCCGCGTCGATCCGCGCACGTTGTCGCGGGGTGAACTCGAGCGCCTGACACGCCGATACACCAGCGAAATCGGCATCATCATTGGACCGAACCAGGACATTCCCGCGCCCGATGTCAACACGAACGAGCAGATCATGGCGTGGATGATGGACACGTACTCCATGAATATGGGCCAGACGGCGACCGGCGTTGTGACCGGCAAGCCGATCTCGCTCGGCGGTTCACTCGGGCGTAAAGAAGCAACCGGCCGTGGCGTGTTTGTCGTTGGCTCGGAAGCAGCACGCCGGATTGGCTTCGATATTGAAGGCGCGCGTATCGCCGTGCAGGGTTTCGGTAACGTCGGCGGGATCGCTGCACGCTTGTTCCAGGAAGCCGGCGCGAAAGTGGTTGCGGTCCAGGATCACACTGGCTCGTTATACAAGTCGTCAGGTATCGATGCAGTCGCATTGTTCGAGCACGTCGGCAAGCACGGTGGCGTGGCGGGTTTTGAAGGCGCGGACCCGGTATCGAAGGACGAGTTCTGGACCATTGAAAGCGACATCCTGATTCCGGCCGCACTCGAAGGCCAGATCACAGAAGAGAACGCGCCGAAGATCAAGACGAAGATTGTCGTGGAAGGCGCCAACGGCCCGACCACCACGGCAGCCGACGACATTCTCCATGACAAGGGTATTCTCGTGATCCCCGACGTGGTCGCGAATGCGGGCGGTGTGACGGTGTCGTACTTCGAATGGGTGCAGGACTTCTCGAGCTTCTTCTGGACCGAAGACGAAATCAACCAGAGACTCGAACGCGTGATGCGCGAAGCCTTCGCGGCCGTGTGGCAAGTGGCGAGCGAACATTCGGTTTCCGTGCGTACGGCGGCGTTCATTGTCGCGTGTACGCGGATTCTGCAAGCGCGCGAAATGCGTGGCCTGTATCCGTGATTTCAGGCATCAAAAACGTTTGCGAGCGCACGCTTTCATGAAACCGCGCTAACGCGAAAAGCATCAAGACGCCCGGCGGCGTCCTTCGGGACGCCGCCGGGCTTTTCGCGTGAAAAGACCAAGAAAATTAGGGCAGAACCAGCGTCAATTGAAAGTGCTGAAAACCCCCGCTCAGCCACACATTAAAGCGGGTGTCTCAAAAATAACAACTGTGGACAACATTCATTCTTTCAAATTTATTACCCTGCTAAAATTGCGCCGTTTTCGCCAAGGAGATCAAAATTATGAAGATTAAAAAAGCTGCGCTGCTGCTTGCTGCGCTGGGACTTTTCGCATCGGGCGCGCAAGCGCAAAACAACGATACGCTCAAGAAAATCAAGGATTCAGGGAACATTTACCTGGGTTTCCGCGAGTCGTCGATTCCATTCTCGTATTACGACGACAAGCAACAGGTCATCGGCTATTCGTATGAGTTTGCTTTGAAGGTGGTCGACGCCGTCAAGGCAAAGCTCAACATGCCGAACCTGAAGATTCAACAGAAGTCGGTGACCTCGCAAAACCGCTTGCTGCTCGTGACGGGTAACCAGATCGACCTCGAGTGCGGATCGACGACGAACAACCTCGAACGTCAGCAACAAGTTGCTTTCTCGAACACCATCTTCGTGATCAGCACGCGCCTGATGACCAAGAAGGATTCGGGGGTCAAGGACTTCGACGACCTCAAGGGCAAGACCGTTGTAACGACTGCTGGAACCACGTCCGAACGCCTGCTTCGCAAGATGAACCAGGACAAGAACATGGGCATGAACATCATCAGCGCAAAGGATCACGGCGACTCGTTTTTGACGTTGTCGACGGGACGCGCTGTTGCGTTCATGATGGACGACGCGTTGCTGGCCGGCGAACGTGCAAAGTCGAGCAACCCGCAGGATTTCGTGATCGTGGGCACGCCGCAATCGCGTGAAGCTTATGGCTGCATGCTGCGCAAGAACGATCCGGAGTTCAAGAAGGTAGTCGATGACGCTATCGCCAAGGTCGAAACCTCGGGCGAAGGCGACAAGATCTACAAGAAGTGGTTTGAAAGTCCGATTCCGCCGAAGGGTCTTAACCTGAACTTCCCGGAAAGCGATGACATGAAGGCGCTTTTCAAGAACCCGAACGACAAGGCAATCGATTAATCTCGGTTCTACTTGATTGATGGAAACGGAAGGAGCACTGCTTCTTCCGTTTTCTTTTGGAGGGAGTCCATGTCCTACCACTGGAATTGGGGCGTTTTCCTAAGCCCTGTCTCGACCGGCGAGCCCACCACCTATCTCGGCTGGCTCATTTCCGGTTTCTGGGTGACCGTTACCGTGTCGCTCGCGTCCTGGATCGTGGCGCTCGTCGTCGGCTCGTTGTTCGGCATTCTTCGCACTGTGCCGAACCGCAAGCTGGCTGCCATCGGCACGGTGTATGTCGCCATCTTTCGTAATATCCCGCTGCTTGTGCAATTCTTCATCTGGTATCTCGTGATACCGGAATTGCTGCCGCCATCCATTGGTAACTGGTTCAAGCAGTTGCCTCCGAACGCGCAGTTCTATTCGTCATCCATCATCTGCCTCGGGTTGTTCACCGGAGCACGCGTGTGCGAGCAAGTGCGCTCGGGCATTGCGGCCTTGCCGCGCGGACAGCGCGCCGCCGGTCTCGCCATGGGTTTCACCGAATGGCAGACCTACCGGTACATTTTGATGCCGGTTGCGTATCGCATCATCGTGCCGCCGCTCACGTCGGAATTTTTGAACGTGTTCAAGAACTCGGCGGTGGCGTCGACCATCGGTTTGCTCGAATTATCGGCGCAGGCACGGCAACTCGTCGATTACACCGCGCAGTCGTATGAGTCGTTTATCGCCGTGACGCTTGCCTACATGCTGATCAATCTGATCGTCATGCAACTCATGAAAGTGGTCGAAGCCAAGACTCGGCTGCCCGGCTACATTGGAGGCAAGTGATGCATCATTTCAATTGGAGCAGTGTGTTGAGTTCGCTGCCTACGCTCTGGACCGGCGCCATCATCACGTTCAAGATCACGCTGCTCGCGCTCGTGTTCGGCATTCTCTGGGGCACCGTGCTGGCGCTGTTGCGCCTCTCGGGCATCAAGCCGCTCGAATGGTTCGCGAAGGGCTATGTCACGCTGTTCCGTTCGATTCCGCTCGTGATGGTGCTGCTGTGGTTCTTTTTGATCGTGCCGCAATTCCTGCAGAATGTGCTGGGGTTATCGCCTGAAATCGATATCCGTTTAGCCTCCGCCATGGTCGCGTTCTCGTTGTTTGAGGCCGCGTATTATTCGGAGATCATCCGTGCCGGCATTCAGGCAGTGTCGCGCGGGCAGGTGAACGCGGCGTTCGCGCTCGGCATGACGTACACGCAGTCCATGAGGCTGATCGTGCTGCCGCAGGCGTTTCGCGCCATGGTGCCGCTGCTGCTCACGCAGGCTATCGTGTTGTTCCAGGATACGTCGCTGGTGTATGTGATCAGCCTCGCGGACTTTTTCCGCACGGCAACGAATGTGGGCGATCGCGACGGTACGACCGTCGAAATGGTGTTGTTCGCCGGCGCTTGTTATTTCGTGGTGTGCCTGGTCGCATCCGGTCTCGTCAAAAGTCTTCAGAAAAAGGTCGCTCGATGATCTCACTCAAGAATGTTTCGAAATGGTATGGCCCGTTTCAAGTGCTCACCGATTGCACGACGGAAGTCAAAAAAGGCGAAGTAGTGGTGGTGTGCGGTCCGTCGGGCTCGGGTAAGTCGACGCTGATCAAGACCGTGAACGGACTCGAGCCGTTCCAGAAGGGCGAGATCACGATCAATGGTCAATCGATCGGCGACAAGAAGACCAACCTGTCGAAGCTGCGCGCGAAAGTCGGCATGGTGTTCCAGCACTTCGAACTGTTTCCGCATCTGACGATCGTGCAGAACCTGACGCTCGCGCAGATCAAGGTGCTGGGACGCTCGAAGGACGAAGCAACGGCGAAGGGATTGAAGCTGCTGGAGCGCGTGGGACTTTCCACGCACGCCGATAAATTCCCCGGTCAGCTCTCCGGCGGGCAGCAGCAACGGGTGGCGATTGCGCGGGCGTTATCGATGGACCCGATTGCCATGCTCTTCGATGAACCCACGTCCGCGCTCGATCCGGAAATGATCAACGAAGTGCTCGACGTAATGGTCGAACTGGCGCAGGAAGGCATGACCATGATGTGCGTCACGCACGAAATGGGCTTTGCGAAGAAGGTCGCGCATCGCGTGATCTTCATGGACAAGGGCTTCATTGTGGAAGACGACAAGAAGGACGCGTTCTTCGAGAATCCAAAGTCGGATCGGGCGAAAGACTTCTTGGCGAAGATCTTGCACTGATTGCTTGACGCGGGTTTTGGTTCGGTTAGCGCTGCCTGACCGGCTAACCCGCCGCGTTGTTTCCATTGTTTTCAAGAAGCACGCGAGGAAAAAATGGCCGTTCCGGCGTGAGCTGGAAAGGCCATTTTTTTTGTCTTCGTAGTCCAGCGTCACTCGCTGGTTGACGCTGCCTTCGTGTTGTCTTGTGTCACTGCATCGGGCGCATTTTTCTTCAGCGATTCAATCCCGGCATCTCTCGCCGCTGCGCTGCTGTACGCCTCGCTGACGCCAATAATTTCGTGATTGCCAGCCTTCAGGTTGAAATAAGGCGCGCCGCTTTTATCCGTCTTGCGCTCGTACCTTTCGTCGATCAGCGCATTCGCCTTGACAGACGCAATGCCATGTTCGGCCGACGCACGCGTCACATACGTTTCGCTCTTGAGGATCGGTTCGCCGTTGGCTGTCCGCAGGTTGAAATAGAACTGGCCGTTGCGGGCACGGTCGATGACGAATTTTCCTGACATTGCATGAGCTCCCTGGAGAGTGGAACAAGCGTGAGTTCAGGTGATCCTTCTGCCGCGAAACTACTCTCGATTCATTCGATACCTAGTTCGGTCTCCACATCCGCCGTCGTCTCGATAGTCTCAACCCGCAGCACCGATTCAACGCAAACCTTGCACAGCGGCTCGCGCGCTTTCTCCGCGACATCCGCCGGCACCGGCACATTGACCGTCTTGAGCAACGCGCCGTGCTGGAACAACGCGAGATCGCCGGGTGCGAAGCGCGTCCAGATTTCGTCGTCGGTAAGCGGCGACGTGGCGATCACCGCGACGCGATCTTCCGGCGTGGTGTATTTCGCGAAATCGATCGACATGTCGGCGTCGATCAAATGCGCCGTGGAGAACGGCCAACTGCGCACGAGGTAATACAGATGCGTGGAGCAATGCGTGAACAGCGCCTGGCCGTTCGACATCAGGAAATTGAATACGCCGAATTGCGTAATTTCGCGCGTGAGCCGCTCAAGCGCCGCGAACAGTTCGTCCAGCGGCGGCTGGCAGCCCGGGAATTCGCGTCGCAGGCCTTGCAGCAAGGCGCAGAATGCCAGCTCGCTGTCCGTGGTGCCGACCGGTTGATATTGTCCGTTCAGGCGGGGCTTGTAGTCTTGCAGGTCACCGTTGTGCGCGAAAATCCAGTGCCGTCCCCACAACTCGCGCATGAACGGATGGCAGTTTTCCAGCAGGATGTGCCCTTGCGTCGCCTTGCGGATATGCGCAATTGTGTTCTTCGATTTAATCGGATATCGCTTCACCATTTCGGCGAGCGGTGAACTGGCCGACGACTGGTGATCGATGAAAAGGCGGCACGCCTTGTCCTCGAAGAACGCAATGCCCCAGCCGTCCGCGTGATGGTCGGTAACGCCGCCACGCGCCGCGAAACCGGTGAACGAGAAGGTCACGTCCGTTGGTTCCGCGCAGTTCATTCCGAGAAGTTGGCACATTGCTGAGGCTGCAGACAGACTGGGTGAATGGAGCTAACCGTTACAATACGGCTTAACCAAAGCATAGCACCGACGAAACCGCCAAAAAATCGCGGCTTTCGACTGTAGATGGCATCGTTGTGGAATTTCCACGGTACGCGTCAGCTGGCGGGAGAAAAACTGACCGATTGGGAGGGGTGCTTTGCTGTCAGCTTCATTAAGCGCGCATTCTCGGCGCATGATTCAGTGATTCGTTCGCGCCGCGTGCCGGTGCCTCATTCACGCTTGCGTTTCCCGTCCGTGTTCATGCTTTTTGGTTTCGCGGCCGTCACTGTCCCTGCGTTTCCGTCATCCGATTATTTTCATCGCCATCACGCCAATGTCCGCTTCCACGCCTGCTTCCGCCTCTACCATTGACTCCGTTGACTCGATCACGCTTGCGCGTCCCGACGATTGGCATTTGCACGTACGCGACGGCGCGGTGCTTGCGGCCGTGCTGCCGCATACGGCACGGCAGTTCGGCCGCGCGATCATCATGCCGAACCTGCGACCGCCGGTGACAACGACCGACATGGCGGCAGCGTATCGCGGGCGCATTCTGGCGGCGTTGCCCAAAGACGGCCCGGGTGCGCGTTTCGAGCCGTTGATGACGCTTTATCTCACCGACAACACGCCGCCCGACGAAATTCGCCGCGCCCGCGAGAGCGGTTTTGTCCATGGCGTGAAGCTTTATCCGGCGGGCGCAACGACCAATTCGGATGCAGGCGTGACGAGCATCGCGAAGTGCGCGAAAACGCTGGAAGCGATGCAAAAGCATGACTTGCCGCTGCTCGTGCACGGTGAAGTGACAGACCCGGCTATCGACATGTTCGATCGCGAGAAGGTGTTTATCGATCGGGTGATGACGCCGTTGCGCAGCGATTTTCCCGCGCTGAAGGTCGTGTTCGAGCACATCACGACGAAAGACGCTGTTGATTACGTCCGCGATGCCGACGGCCCGACCGGCGCCACGCTGACCGCGCATCATCTGCTGTACAACCGCAATGCATTGTTTGTGGGCGGAATCCGGCCGCATTACTACTGCTTGCCGGTGCTCAAGCGCGAGACGCATCGGGTGGCGCTGCTCGCTGCGGCGACCTCGGGCAATCCGCGTTTTTTCCTCGGCACCGACAGCGCGCCGCATGCGAAGGGCTTGAAGGAGCACGCGTGCGGATGTGCCGGTTGCTACACGGCGCTGCACGCGCTGGAGCTCTACACGCAAGCCTTCGATCAAGCCGGCGCGCTTGATCGCCTTGAAGGTTTCGCGAGTTTCCACGGCGCAGACTTTTATGGTTTGCCGCGCTCGAAAGAGAGCGTGACGCTGCGTCGCGAACCCTGGACGCTCCCAGCGGAATTCATGGCGGGCGATGATGAAATCGTGCCGCTGGGCGGCGGTGAATCGATTGGCTGGCGCATGGAGTGACGGTTGCCGGGGCACGCTCGGGGCTTTGAGCGAAACCCCGTGCCTCTTGAGCTACTCGTATGTCCGATCGTGAAAATTCACTGAAGCCTGACAGCGCGGAAACGGCATCGCCGTCAACCGATACCCTCGCCGCGCAGCGCTTTATGGATATCGATTGGTCAAGTCCGTGGCTTGCGCCGCTAGCCGAACGTGGCGAGCGCTGGCGTCGGGCCGCGCTCACTAGCTACTCAGCCTATCTGTCGACTCTTAACGTCGATGCACACGCCGACCCGCGCGTGACCGGACGTGGCGAGCCGCTTTCGTTCATCGCTCAGGACAAACTGCCGACGGGTGCCTCGTACGAAGGGCATATTGCCGAGACGGGCTGCGTGCCCACGCGCTACAACTTGCACGATTTCTTCAATGGCTCAATGTGGTTCCAGTATCCGCGCATCAAGGCGGCGTTGAACGCCCGTCAGGCTGCGGAAATCGATGTGCTCGGCATCGGTCCCACAAGAGGCGCAGCGCGTGATGCCCTGACGCTCTTCGATGAAAACGCGATCCTCTTTGCCTGTGCAGACGCTTCGCTGGCCGCAGCACTTCGAGCCTTCGAATGGCGCACGTTGCTGGTCGACCAACGCGCCGCCTGGGGCTTTCGATGCGAGGCGCGCATCTTCGGCCACGCGCTTTTGGAAAAGCTGGTTGCGCCTTACAAGGCATGCACGGGACACGCCTGGATCGTGGAAGTAGAGCCCGCTTATTTCTCCGCCACCGATACCGGCCGCCGCGCGATCCTCGACCACGCAGTAGCTGAACAGCTTAAGAACGAAGCCATTTCCAGCCGATGCTTCACGCCGCTACCGGTGCTGGGCGTGCCGGGCTGGTGGCCTGTAAACGAAGCCGCGTCTTTCTACGATGACCCTCAGGTCTTTCGATCCGGCCGCCGGTTGCGGGCTTAGCATGTGCAAGTGCCCAACCGTGAGGCCGCGGCACCCCCCCATGCTAAAATCATCGGCGCAAAGTAGGCCAGGCAGTCGCGGCTGATCCGGTTTCGGCCGGAGAGGGCGAGGAAAGTCCGGACTCCACCAGGCAGGGTGATGGCTAACGGCCATCCGTGGCGACACGCGGAACAGGGCAACAGAAAGCAAACCGCCGATGGCCCCGGGCGCAAGTTCGGGGATCAGGTAAGGGTGAAACGGTGCGGTAAGAGCGCACCGCGGCTGCTGCAAGGCAGACCGGCAAGGTAACCTCCACCCGGAGCAATTCCAAATAGGCAGGCGCGCATCCTCGTGATGCAGGACGGTGCCTCCGTCTCGTCTGCGGGTAGGGAGCTTGAGCGCGCCAGTAATGGCGCGACTAGAGGAATGGCTGCCACGCGCGTTACGCTTTCGGGCGTGAGGCGTGCACAGAATCCGGCTTATCGGCCTGCTTTGTGAGATTCAAAAAGAAAGCCGGCGTCACTGATGACGTC
>NZ_CAXUPU020000015.1:0-148171 GCF_964252755.1 Caballeronia sp. LjRoot29
TGTGTGTCGAGGGGCAATGTTAATTATGTCAAGTTGCAAAGAAAACTAAGCTAAGTCGCGAGGGGAGTTGTTTTTGTCGGCAACCCGCGCACCTGCATGACGTTGCGATGCGCGATCACCGGACCATCAAAACAATACGGCAATGAAGCTTCCTCTCACCTTCAATATTTCGCATAGAGGATGCCGAGGATCGTCGCTTCGTCGTTGAAAACCTCCAACGAATCGGTGAGCGCGGTGAGGGGGCCGGCGTTGTTGACGAACAGTGCGTACGCCAGCTGCCGGCCGCTCTTCGAGTCGATATAACCCGCCATGTTGATCGCGACCATTTCCCCGCCTTCTACAGTCGCGCAGCTCTTCACGAAGATGTGTTCCTTGCCGACCACGTCCTTACCAATCGCTGCAAGGGACCCGTCAACACCAAGCATCGCGAGTGCATCGTGATACACCGGATAGACGGGCAGGCGGCTCATGTTGGTCAGAAGCGTTGCGGTCGTATGGGCGGTCGCCTCGCTGTCAGGCGTGCCGCTGCCATTGGTCGGGAAGTTGAAGCCGGCGCCGTCGAGCCCGAGCGTGCCGGTCAGGAACTTGCGCTCGGTACCGAGCGCATCGCCAACAGTACGCACGTTTTGCGCAAGCCCCTGATACATCAGGCTCAGGTTCGCGCCCGTGTTCAGGCTTACCTTCAGCACAAGCTTGGCGAATCCGGAATACGGCAACGACGTAAAGCTCGCGACTTGTGCCGTGCTCGGATAGTCCTGCGTCGGTGGTAACGCGGCTGATGGGTTCGGCTCGACCGCGGGCGCCAATACCGATACACCCGCCCGCGTCAACGCATCGATGAAAGCCGTGCGCGCGAACGACGGCGGATCTTCCACGCGCAGGATGCTCACATAAAGGCCGTTTCCCACGAGCGGCGCCACGTAGCCAAGCGGAATCGTGGCGGGGGCGGCGAGACTTTCCCTGCTCGACAGCGTGCCCTTGCAACCCGGCGTGGCGACGCAGGAAAGCGGCGCCTCGTTCAAATCGTCCCCGGAGACAAGTATGTCGGCATCGGTGTTCGCCGCAGCCGTCTGCGATGTGCCCTGCATCGTCATCGCGCTAGTGCGGGGCCGCCAGTCGAGCAATCCAGCCTGGCCCGCAGATCCACTCAGCGAGAGCGTTACGTCGACCACATTCTCGTTGATCTGGATCGGTGAAATCAGCACAAGACCGTTAGGAACACGAAATGCATCGAACAGACGATCATCGATGATCACCTCGCCACTCACCGACGTAATGCCCGACGCCCTCACCTGCTGCGCCAGATCGTTCATGGCGGTCAGCGGATCTTCGGGGATGAGGATCGCACCGCTGAAACCACGCGCATCGTTGTGATCGAAGTCGGTGTAGTCGATGGTGCCATCGGCCTTCTGCCGTCCGCCAAACGTGAGATCTCCCGACGCCTTGAGGATCAGGTCGCCCATGAGCTTGCCGGACGAATCGACCGTTCCGTTGCGATACACCGGCGTGACAAACCGGTGATCCGCGCCGATGACGTTGAGCGCAGTGGCCACCGAATACAGCTTGCGTACCGATGCAGTCAGCACAAGCTTGTCAGGTTGCAGCGACTGGAGCACTTCGCCCGTGCTCGCGTCCATCACGACCAGCGACCACTGCGATTTCGCGCTCGTATAGCGCGGCTTGTCCATGACCTGTGCGATCGGGTCAGTCGTGCTGTCGCCGCCGCTCCCGCAACTCGCGACAAGCACGCAGGAAGCGATCACCGCAAAGACAACCGGAAACGATGTGCGAAGCCGCAGCGTCATTGCAGCTTCCAGAGTAGCGCCGCTATCTCGCCTTCGTCCTGGAAGGCGTTCAGGACGGTTGGAAAGCCTTCGAACACGGCATTGTTCATCGTCAGGAAGAAGGCGATCCGGCGGCCACTCTTCGCGTCGATGTAACCGGCGAGCGCTTGTGCCTTGAGAAACGGCGTTTGCGGTGCGGTCGTGCTAAGGCCGACATAGGTGCCCGTCTTCGCGTACACGCGGCCTTTCGCGCCGGCCAGGGTAGGGTCGGACTCAAAATCCGTGACCGTGGTTAGCGATCCATCGACGCCGAGCGAAGGCATCGTGTCGACGTAGGTTGCATAGTCGGGCATCAGGCGCATGCCGCGCAGCATCGCTATCACAGCCGTAGCGGTCGCCGTGGTATCGCCGCCGCCGCTGCCGTCCTCGAAGTGATATTGGTCCGGCGTTATCTTGAACGTAGACGAAAGCTCGCTCTGTTCAGTTGCGAGCGCAGTGGCCATCGTCCGCGAGCCGTTCTTGGCGAGTCCGTAGAGCAACAGCGTCACGTCGGCGCCAATGTTATAGCTGACCTTGTTCACGAACCGCAGGTCTTGCGCGTATGGCGCGGACGTGAGCGCAGCCACCTGCTGCGCGCTCGAATATGAGCCTTGCGCGGGCAGCAACGCCACCGGGTTGGCCTCGAGCGGGGCGGCAGTCACCGTCACGCCCGCACGTGCCAGCGCTTCGATAAAGACCGTGCGCGCATACGTGGACGGCCGGCTGACACGGAACGTGCGCACGAGCGGATATGCGCCGGTCAGCGGAGGCGGGACACCCGCGGGCACCGTCCCGCTGACTTCGCCCATGCAATTCGCCGCGCCTAAGCACTGGGGTACATCATCCGGCGGTTCGGGATTGAGATCGACGGCGAAATCCGATGTCGCTGCGCCCGTTGTCAGCGTGGACTGCACGGAGAATGCCGCGGACATGGGCCGATAGGTGAACGGAAGAAGCGCACCTTGCGCGCTCGGGCTGAACGAGATATCGACGACATCGTCATTGACCATCATTGGCGTGACGTTGAAGCCGGTCTCATCGCGATACTGGAACGCATCGAAAAGTCGATCGTCGATCACGACGTCGCCATTGACCGTCTTGATGCCCGCAGCAGCCACTTGAGCCGCGATGGCGTTGAATCCCGCCAGCGGGTCGGGCGCGCTCAGGAGCGCATTGCCGAGACCATCGGCTTCGTTGTGATCGAATGCGGTGAGCGCAATCGTGCCATCCGGGTTGGCGCGACCGCCCATTGTCAGGTCGCCTCTCGCCACCATGATCAGGTTGCCGTTGAGCGCGCCGTTTGCGTCAACGGTGCCCTGCTTGTACACGGGAGTGACATGCGTGTGCTGCGCGCCGAGGATGTTGAGCGCATTGCCCGTGGTAAACACCTTGCGAACCGAAGCGATGAACAGCTGCGAGCCGGAATTGAGATCGTAGATGACGTGGCCAGTATCGACGTCGACAACCTGCATCGCCCACGTCGCGCCCTTGTACGCGGGCTTCTGCATCACCTGCATGATCGCATCAGGGACCGACGTGCTGTTGTGATCCGAGCCGCCGCAGGACGCGAGCAGAAGCGCTGCCGCAACCGCTATTGGCCACCGTTTGCAGCTCGCTTCGATCAATGGTTTCATCGCCGTCTCCCGGGTTGAATGATTTTATTCGCTATGGCGCATTTGAGGAGCGGCTTCAAGTTACGGCTTGGCAAGTTCCGTGATTATCATTTGCGCGATCGTGTCAGCGGGCGCGCGGCCATCGGGCGATTCCGCGGTCGTGGTCCAGACGACCACGGTCGTCGTGGTCGCCGGGTCGTACACCATGAACGTGTTGAAGCCGCTGATCTGGCCGTTGTGTCCGTAGTACGTCCCGTACTTGACGATGCCGAGGCAATACGCCGGCGCGTTCGGGTTGCTCGCATTGACCGACGTGCAGGTGCAAAGGCGCTTTGACTGCAGGTCCGCGTTCAGGTAGCCGCCGCCGACCATCCGTTGCACGACGGCCGCGAGCTCCTTGATCGTCGAGATGCCCGATCCCGCGGTCCAGCCCCACGACGCCGATGCATTCGTGACGTCCGTCGGCTGCAACGTGCCGTTCTTCGCGGCTGCCTGACGTTCCGGCGACAAGGCCGAGGTGGTCGCCGTCTCCACATTCGTGCCCCACAGATAACCGTGCGCGAACGGCGCGGGCATCGCCGTATTGTCTTCCGGCGGCATATAGGTCGCAGCCAGCCCAAGCGGCGCGAAGAGTCGCGCCTTGATTGCATCAGCGGCGCTCATGCCGGTGAGCTGCTCGATGATCAGTCCCAGCAAAATGTAGTTCGTGTTCGAATAATCCAGGGACGTGTCGGGCGGGAATACCTCGGGGTGGCTGTATGCAATGGCCAAGAGCTCGTCTGTCGTCCACAGCAACGCCGGCTGCGAATCGAGCGTCTGGTTGAAACCGAGGTCGCGGCTGTAGTTGTAGAGGCCGCTTCGCATCGCGAGCAATTGCTGAATCGTGATGGTTGTACCGTTCGGCACGTTGGAGATGTACTTGCTGACGGGATCCGCGAGGCCCAGCTTGCCTTCCTGAACCAGTTGCAGGATGACCGTGGCAGTCCATGTCTTGGTCACGCTGCCGACCCGAAAATTCGCGTTTGTCGGAATCGTGGCGCTGGTGCCCCGCTCTGCAACGCCGAAGGATTCAAGCCAGTCGCCCTTGGGCGACTGCACATAGACAACGGCGCCCGGCGCCTGCATGTCGCTCATCAACTGGATGACTTGCGGCCTGGCGGCGCTGACGAACGCCGGCTCGGGTGAATCATCGCCGCCGCAACCCGGCAACAGCATAGACAGGATCAGGGTAAACGCATAGACATAGCCCTTGGACGCGAAGTGCGTCCGAGGAACCGGGCGGACGATCATCATTGCTTCGTTTTCCTTATTGGTTGTGACGCAATGCTTTTGAAGATCGCCGCTCGATGCCGATAATAGACCGGAGCCGATCCTGGTTTAATTAGACGATTCTGTTGTTCTAATTGATTACTTTTCAGAAATAATAAGTCATACTTTGTAAGAATGCAGACATGTTTTTTCCCTCAAGGGGCGGTTCGTCAAAAGATGGACAAGTTGCGTTGCCGCATTTACGTATGACAACGCGCCGTCGAGAGGCCTTTGTATGAGCACTGCCCCGTTGTACGTAATTCTTTATCTTGCAAGGACCGCGCAACTCTGGGAATCGTTCGCTCATGCTGCTAGCAAGATCTGATTGGTTTGCAAGGACACCTTCGGTCGCACTGGCGTGCGGCTTGCTGGCCAGTTGCGGCGGCAGTTCCACGCAAGCGTGTGGCGCGGATCAGGTTCACTTGGAAAGCGGCTGCACAAACACCTCGCAAGTCGCCGATTCTGTCCGTCGAGTTGTACAAGACACAATGCAACAACTGGATCTACGCGCGGCGGTCGTTGGCGTCAGCCTGGGCGATCATGTCGTGCTCACGCAGGCCTGGGGCGAATCGACTCCCGACGTGCCAGCCACCATCGACATGCACTGGCGTATCGGCGCTATCGCGATTTCATACATGTCGACGGTTGCGCTGCAACTCGAGGACGAAGGGAAGTTAAGCCTAGACGATCCCTTGTCGAAATATCTGCCTGATATTCGTGACGCGAGCAAGGTTACGCTACGAATGTTGATTGGATCGACTTCGGGGTTTCCGGAATACGTCGATACCATTCCGCTCGAACAGAACGTCTATCGTCAGTGGCAAGAAAGCGAATTGCTCGCTGACGCGTTCGCCAAACCGTCGGTTTGCGATCCAGGAACCTGTTTCGCGTATTCGCACGTCAATTTCGTGCTCTTTGGCCAGGTGCTCGAGAAAGTCACGGGAATGCCGCTCGGCACCCTTATTAGCCAACGAATTTTGCGTCCGTTGCAACTAACCCAAACCTTCAGCAACGACGATGCGTTTATGCCTTTGCCGATATTGAATGCGTATTCAGACGAATTGGGCAGTTACCAGAATTCGACCGCCTGGAATCCCTCTTGGACGCTCGCACATGGCGCAATCATGTCTTCGACGATCCCCGACATTCTCAAAAGCACACAGGCAATCGGCAGTGGTGAGCTGATTTCAGGGCGCGCGCGAGCAGAAATGATCGCGCAGAATCCCGTGACGTCACGCGGCAAAGCGTATGGGGGGCTGGGTATTGTCGTCGTCAATGGCTGGCTATTGCAAAATCCGTCGTTCTTCGGCTATTCAGGTGTATCGGCGTATCTTGAGAAAAACGGTATTTCGATCGCGGTAACGGCAACTAAAAACGCCGACTCGCCGGACGTGTCTGCGGCATCGCGATTTTTCGAGAATATTGCTCTGGAGATTGCGCCTTCGGATCCCGTGACTATCACGGCACGCTGACAGGAAGGGCGGGCGAACGTTGACTCCAGGTAAACTAATACGGCATCCTACAGATGTGACGTGCAGATGCAGGTGACGCCGTATCGTTCGCATCAACCGGAACGCAAAACATGATCGTCGTGTTCGCGACCGCGGCGACTGCGCCCGATGGCACGCCGCCCGCTGATCAGATAGCCAAAATTTTGGCAGACAGTTTGATCGCTGAAAACTAACCAACAAAACGGAGCCTACCGTGGTCCAGTTCGATCGCAAGAACGTTGAGGCAGTGAGCCCTGCGCGCAGGCAATTTCTCGGCTACGGCAGCGCTGGATTATTGGCGGCATTTCTGCCTGGTTGTGGTGGGCACGACGACCATTCGCAGTCGTATCAGCAGACCATAGCAATGGGCCAGCAGATGATGCAGGCGGCCGTCAGCAACCCCAGCCGCCCGGTCGCTGCGATCTCGGTCGCAATGGTAAAAGGCAGCACGATTGTCTGGCAGCAGGCATTTGGAATGGCATCGGTCCCCGGACAAGTCAGCGCAACACCTCAGACGCGCTTCAACATTGGCTCGGTAAGCAAACTTTTCCCTGCGCTCGCTGCGTCAATACTTGTAGATCGAGGATTGATCGCGCTTGATACACCGATCGTTGAATATCTGCCAACGTTCACCATGCTCTCGCCCGAGTACGCGCAAATTACCACACGCCATTTGCTCTCGCATGCATCGGGCTTACCCGGCACAAACGGTCGCAACTTATTCACTTTTCAGCCTATTGCAGGCTACGCTGCTGACACGCAAGCCGAACTGGCCAACTCGCATCTAAAGCATCTGCCTGGCGAGCTAGCCGTTTATTGCAACGATGGTTTCACTATGGTTGAGCAGCTTGTGCTCGCAGTGACTGGACAGAGCTTCGTGGACTTCGTGACATCGGCGATTCTCGTTCCGCTAAAGATGGCAAATTCAAGTTACCTGACCAGCGTTCCTACCGGCGGATCGTTCTCGCTGCCGGTGGCCAACGGTACGCAATACCAAGAGTTTGTCAACGCCTATGCGACTGGTGGGCTAAGTTCGACACCCGTTGACATGATGAATCTGGCGCAGATGATATACAACGGTGGAGTGTTTCAGGGGCAACGCATTGTCTCCGCCGCCAGCGTCGCGGAGATGGGTTCCGATCAGACAAAAAACTTGACGATCAATCCATCGCCCGAATGGCGATGGGGTCTCGGCTGGGATTCGGTTGTACAACCAGCGCTGAACGCAGCTGGTGTGCTTGGCTGGGAGAAGGACGGTGGCACAGCTTTTTACACGACCGAATTCTTCGTGGTGCCCCAATCGCAATTCGCGTTGATGGTAACCGGCAATTCTGGCTACGACGCGCGTACGATCGCCGAAACTTTGGTAATGTCGGCGTTAAAAGAGGACGGCACAATTGCCTCCTTGCCACCAAAGATCAGTAGTCAGGCACCACCAGTTGTTGCCGCGGCTAACCTATCGACCAGTGCCGGCGTTTATGGAAATTCTGATTCGCCCTATCAAGTGATTGCTGGTTCGAACGGTAGCTTTGAGCTCAGCCAATGGGACGCAGATACACGCGGTTGGCAAACCATAGGTACTTATCAATCTCGGAGTGACGGTTGGTGGTGGAGCGACGCCGACACAGCGTCTTATCGTTTTACGGTTGTGGCAGGCAAAGACAGCGAAGCCAATCCATACAACTATCGATACCTTATGAAGCGGGTGGTGCCGGGCGCAGGCTATGCCTACTTGACACTCCCAGTCGGTCAACAATTCGCGCCCGCCGCGTCTCTTTCGAACAGCTGGCAGCAGCGCGTCGGAAGCCAGTGGACGTTAACGAACGATTCGCCATCGGCTGTGCCGATTGCCATTCTCGGCAATCCTCCTGCGTTCTTCACCACGCTGTCGGAATTACCCGGCTACATCTTGTATGGTAATGAAGACCTCCGCTACCAGCTATTTACGCTGGTCAGCGACACATTGGGCGGAATGTCAGTGAAGATACCGGGCAACTTTGGACGCGATCTCTATGAAATCCGATTCTCTACAACCACGGCTACGACGCTAACGGTGGGGAGCTCCATATACGCGCGCATCTAAGTGCGCGGACCGGGCAAGAACGCACGTAAGTGGCAACGGTTGTTATCTGCCCGAGCGGGTCAAGTATCGGGACCCCAGACGCCCGCACGCGCCTGAACTTGCGCTGCGACTTGCGGGAACAGAAGCAAGTCGCGGTGATTCGGGCTCTCCCCGTGCTGAACGGAACTTGACGCACCATCGCTTTCATACCCCTTTATTGCAGCTTTGATAGTCGAAGCTGTCACGCGCGTGGTCGTCATTATCGTAGAGGGTTTGAGGAGCCCTCCAAGCCCGCGTCTCCCCCTTCACGCTCGATGCGTCCAGAGTAAACACCTACGCCGTTCTATTGACCCGGTACATACTCATCAGTATTATTTGTCGATACATACCGATGAGTATGATGACGTCGAAAAAACGCTGCATCGCTGTTATGTTCTGACTGTTGCCAAGCGCTCAAGGAGAGCACGTCCTGCCATGGATCGCATCCCGTTGACTTCTCTTGCTGCGAAAAAGCATCTCCCGCTCGCCGCGCTCATACAGATCGAAAGCTTGCAGAAGCAATATCGAACGCGTCACGGCGAGCCGGTCCAGGCGCTCGGGCCGATCGATCTGACTATCGATACCGGGGAGTTCATTACTGTCGTGGGCCCTTCGGGTTGCGGAAAATCGACTTTACTCAAGCTATTGGCGGGATTGATCACCCGCTCATCAGGCACGATCCGCGTCAACGGTACGGCCATTGACGGCCCGCAGCGAGACATTGGTGTCGTATTCCAGAGCCCCGTGCTGCTGCCGTGGAAGACCACGTTCGAGAACGTCATGCTGCCCGCGACGGTCCTCAAACTGGATCGCACTCAGCTCAGTGCGCGTGCGCATGAACTCCTCAATACGGTCGGACTAGCCGATTTCGCGCAGCGATACCCGAACGAGCTATCGGGAGGAATGCAGCAGCGCGTGGCTATCGCCCGCGCGCTCGTCCACGATCCCGCCGTATTGCTGATGGACGAGCCATTCGGCGCGCTCGACGCCATGACCCGTGAAACCATGAACGTCGAAATCCGCCGCATCTGGCGGGCGTCGGGAAAAACCATCCTGTTCGTGACGCACTCGATTCCCGAAGCGGTGTTTCTCGGCAGCCGCGTGCTCGTAATGTCGAGCCGGCCCGGCCGCATTGCCGACATGATCGACGTCGATCTGGGCGTCGAACGAGATCTCGATGTCATGACCACGGAGCGCTTTGGTATCTACACGCGCCGTATCCGTCAACATTTCCAGGCCAAGGGGTTTATCGAATGAGTTCCGAACTTGCCATGACGCAGCCGGCGCCAGCGCCTCGCCATCCGGTCCTGACCGCCTTCAGGGAACATCCGGAATGGCTCTGCGTGCCGGGACTTTTTGTACTGGTGGTGGCGGTGTGGGAAATCGGCTTTGCGATGGCGGCGGTGCCGTTGTACATCGCGCCCGCGCCGTCCGATATCTACCATGCGCTGCTGAATGGTTTTCGCAGCGGTCTTTTTATCAGCAACGGCCTGACGACGCTCGCCGAGGCGTTGCTCGGATTCCTGATCGCCACGGTTGCGGGCATTGCTCTCGGCGCGCTCATCGCACAGTCGCGATTCATCGAAAAAACGATCTATCCCTATCTGATCGCCATCCAGACAACACCGAAGGTCGCCGTCGCGCCGCTCTTTATCATCTGGTTCGGATTCGGCATGACGTCGAAGGTCATCATGGCCGCTGTCGTGGCGTTCTTTCCCATTCTCGTGAATGTGATCGTGGGCCTTCGTTCGACCGATTCGTCGCGCGTCGAACTCATGCGTTCCCTGCGCGCCAGCCGCTGGCAGATCTTCACGATGGTACGTTTGCCGAGCGCGGCGCCAATGATCTTCGCGGGCTTGCATATCGCAGTGATCTTCAGCGTGCTCGGAGCGATCGTCGGTGAATTCGTGGGCTCGCGAAAGGGTCTCGGCAATCTCATCATGCAGTTGAACAACAACCTTGATACAGCGGGCGTCTTCGCCGCGCTCGTGGTGCTGTCCGCCATGGGTATCGTGCTGCACATGCTCATGCACGCGCTGCAAAAACGCCTGCTTTTCTGGGCGGAAGAACAGCAGATCACACAAGTTTGAGCGTTGCGCCCAGAACCGGTCACCTCTCCAGATATCGTCATGACCTTTACTCTCCAACCGCTCGCGTCGGCAATCGGCGTGCAAGTCATCGGGCTCGATCTGCGCGAGCCTTTGTCCGACGAATGCATTGAAGCACTGCGCCACGCGTGGCACGAGCACACCATCCTCCTGTTTCGCGGGCAAACGCTCGATCATCATCAGCACATCGCATTCAGCCGCCGTTTCGGTGCGCTGGACGACCACGCCTCCATCCCGAAGTTCCGGCACCCGGAGCACCCGGAAGTGCTGCTCGTGACCAACTACGAATCAGGCGGCAAACGGCTCGCGGTGGGCCGCCAGTGGCACTCGGATCTATCGACGACCACCCGGCCAGCGAAAGGCTCGCTGCTCTACTGCTCGGTGTTGCCTCCTGTCGGCGGGGACACGATGTTCTGCAACATGTACCGTGCCTGGGAAACACTGTCGCCAGGCATGCAATCGATGCTGGATGGACGGCTGGCGCTCCACGACATGGCGGTCGCACGGGAGACGCAGGCCAACCGCAGCGCCGATGAGCTTGCTGATATCCGGCGCCGCAATCCGCCCGTTTTTCAGCCGGTCGCACGCGTGCATGACGAATCCGGGCGCAAGGCCCTCTACGTCAGCGAAATGACAACGGTCGGCTTCGAGGACATGACGCGCGCCGAAAGCCGCCAGTTGCTGGAATACCTCCACGAGCACAGCACGCAGCCGGAAAACGTCTACCGGCATCGATGGCAAGTGGGGGACCTGATGATGTGGGATAACCGCAGCGCCATGCATATCGCGCTCGCGGATTACGACCAGACGCAACCGCGCATGATGTTTCGCACCACCCTGCTTGGCAACGCGAGCGGCCGCATTGCGGACGATGCGGCAATCGCACTTGCGCGCTGAGCCGTATCGGCCGGCCGAATGTCGCTAGATCCCGCGCAGTTGCTGAACTGGCGTATCGAGGACGTGGTCCAGCACTACGACGAACGAGACGCAATGTTCTACGCGCTGTCGCTGGGCATCGGCGAGCAAGCCGCTGATCGCTCGCACCTGCGTTTCGTGTACGAATCCGGCCTTGAGGTACTCCCCTCGTTCGCATGCGTTCTCGCCGATCCCGGGCCCTGGCTCGCGGACCCGCGCCTCGGCCTTAATTGGGCCAACATGCTGCACGCGGAACAACGGCTCACGCTGCATCGTTCGCTGGCGGGGGCTGCACTCGTTCGTAGCCGCAGCCGGTTGATGTTGGTGGAGGATCGGGGGCAACAACGTGGCGCGCGTGTCCTGACCCGGCGCGAGTTGAGCGAAGCGGATAGCGGCGCGCCGGTGGCCACGCTCGAGATGACGTCCATCCTTCGGGGATGGCGGGTTCATGGCCGGCCCCTTTCCCGGTTCCCGCGCTACCGTATCCACCCCCACGCAAGCATCGGTGACGGTGGAACATCGCGTCCCGTCGCAAGCCGCCCTTTTGTTCAGGCTCAACGGCGACATGAATCCACTCCATGCCGACCCAGGTGCAGCCATGTCGGCGGGTTATCCTCAGCCGATCCTGCATGGCATGGCGACATTCGGTATAGCGTGTTTTGCCGTGCTGCTGGCTGCCGGGTTACCGTCTGCGGCACTGCGCACGGTCGAAGCGCGCTTCACTGCACCGGTCTATCCGGGCGAGACATTACGTGTCGAGCTGGACGAGCGCGCCGAAACCTTCGACATGCGCGGCGGAGCGCGGCGTCAAGGTGTTGTCGCGAGGACGTGCGTCCTTCAACTGCGAAATCGCGCCGACATTCAATAGCGGCCGCCACAAACGTGCAGGACATCGCCGCTGATGTAGGACGCGCGCTCGGAGCAGAGAAACGCGACGGCGTCGGCGACATCGGTGGGCTGCCCGATACGCGGCACCGGCGTGGTCTTCTCGGCAGCTTCGCGCACCTTGTCATAGTGCGGCAGCGCCCGCACGGCCTGCGTATCGATAATGCCCGGCGCCACCGCGTTCACCGTCACGCCGAAGCGGGCGTTTTCGAGCGACATCGCGCGCGTGAATCCGATCAGTCCGGCTTTTGCCGCCGAGTAGTTCGCCTGCCCCGCATTGCCAAGATGCGCGCGCGACGACATATTGACGATCCGCCCCCAGCGTTGCGGGTCCGCGGTCATGTGCGGCAGCACCGCGCGCGTGCACAGGAAAGCGCCCTTCAGGATGACATCGACTACGCTGTCCCAGTCGCTCATGGCCATCTTCGTGATGCGGATGTCGCGCGTGAAGCCCGCATTGTTCACGAGCAGATGCACGCTGCCCCATGCCTTCGTGACCACCTCCGTCATGGCGCTGACAGACGCTTCATCGCTGACATCGACGCGATGCGACATGGCTTCGCCACCGCTTTCCATGATCCGGTTTGCCTGCATGCGGGCGGCATCGCCATCCAGGTCCACCACGGCCACGCGAACGCCTTCCGCCGCGAGCCGGTCGCAAATCGCCGCGCCAATGCCGCGCGCGCCACCCGTGACGATCGCCACCTTGCCTGCTATCCCCAGATCCATGTTGTATCCCTTGTTTTAGCCACGCGCGCGCCGCGTCAATTCGCGGCCAATGATCAATTGCTGGATCTGGGTCGTGCCTTCGTAGATGCGGAACAGTCGTACATCGCGATAAAAACGCTCGACGGCGCTGTCGCGCATGTAACCCGCACCGCCATGAATCTGCACCGCACGGTCCGCAATGCGCCCGACCATTTCCGAGCTGAATAGCTTGCAACAGGAGGCTTCAAGCGAGACACGCTCGCCGGCGTCGTGCCGGCTCGCGACATCGCGCAACATGCATTCGGCGGCATAGAGATCCGCCTGGCTGTCGGCGAGCATGGCCTGAACGAGCTGGAAGTCACCGATCGGCTGGCCGAACTGCTTGCGCTCGACTGCGTAGCGTGTCGCTTCGTGCAGGATGCGCCGGGCCTGCCCTACGCACACGGCAGACACGTTGATACGCCCACGGTCGAGTGATTTCATCGCGGTGACGAAACCGCGTCCAGGCTCGCCTCCGATGATCGCGCTCGCCGGCACGCGCGCGTCGTCGAAGTAGACATCGGCGGACCATGCGCCTGCCTGCCCCATTTTCTTGTCGTGCTCACCGACCGTGACACCAGGCGTATCCGCGGGCACGAGAAACGCGCTGATGTGCGCGTTCTTCGGCAAGCGCTCGGCATGCGTACGCGCCATCACGAGAAACAATCCGGCAATGGGCGCATTCGTGATGTAGCGCTTGCTGCCGCTGATCACATAGTGGTCACCGTCAAGCGTTGCGCGAGTTCGAAGAGCGGCGCTGTCGGAACCGGAATCGGGCTCGGTCAGGCAGAAGCTCGTGATCACCTCGCCGCTCGCGATCTTCGGCAACCAGTGGTCCTTCTGCGCCTCGGTGCCATGCATCAGGATGCCTTGCGAACCGAGTCCCAGGTTGATCCCGACGATCGACCGGAAGGCCGCCGACGCCCACGTCAATTCGACGATGATCTGGGTTTCTTCCGCTGCGCCCAGTCCCAGGCCGCCGTAATGTTCCGGCGTGCTGAGTCCGAACAACCCCATGCGGCGAAAATCGTCGATGATCGCGTCCGGCACGCGGTCGTCATCGGCGACTTGCGACTCGAGCGGCACGAGTTTGTCGTGCACGTAGCGGCGCACGGAATCTTTTAGCTGACCGAGCAATTCGGCATCGATCGTCATCTACGCGCCCTCCAGTCCGACGATTGCGACCGCACTCACGTTCTGGTTCGGCATGCCGCCCAGGTTGTGCGAGAGGCCGAAGACCGGCCGCTTGCCGACTTGCCGCTTGCCCGCGCGTCCCAGCAGTTGCAAATAGTTTTCGTAAATCATCCGCAGCCCCGACGCACCGATAGGATGACCAAAGCACTTCAAGCCGCCATCGATCTGACACGGGATGTCGCCATCTGCGTCGAAGCGGCCGTCGAGAACATCGCGCCAGCCTTGTCCCGGCTCGCTCACGTGCAAGTCCTCCATCGTTACAAGCTCGGTGATGGAGAAACAATCGTGGACTTCCATCAGGCTCAATTGCTCGGCAGGATGAGTGATGCCCGCTTCGTCGTAAGCGCGCTTGGCGGCGATTCGCGTGGTATGGAAATAACTGCCGTCCCAGCCCGAACCCTGCAACTCCCATCCATTCGATACCGCCAGTTGCAGCGCCTTCACTGTCACGAGTTCACCGCCTTTGCCGAGCGCGCGAGCAATGTCAGGCGTGGTGACGATCGCGCAGGCGGCACCATCGGACACGCCACAGCAATCGTAGAGACCCAGCGGTTCGGCGATCATCGGCGCGTTGATCACGGTGTCCATGTCCACGGCCTTACGCAGGTGCGCCTTCGGATTGCTCACGCCGTTCGCATGGCTTTTCACGGAGACGTGCGCCATCGCGCGTTTGAGATCCTCCGGCGACACGCCATGCCGCGCGCGGTAGGCGCCTGCCAGTTGTGCAAAATTGCCGGGCGCGGAACCGACGACACCAATCATGTCGAAAGTCGTGCCCCGCGAGCGCACGGGCAGGCCGCCGTAACCCGTGTCCTTGAGCTTCTCCACGCCGAGCGCAAGCGCAATATCTGCCGCGCCCGACGCCACCGCATACACCGCGCCACGAAACGCTTCCGTGCCTGATGCGCAATAGTTCTCGACCTTCGTGACCGCAATGTCGTGGAGCCGCAGCGCCATGGCGAGCGGGATGCCAGACGGCCCGATGTTCATCGCGTCGAATCCGACCGACAGCCACGCTGCGTCGATCTGCGCGGTCTCGACGCCGGCATCGGCGAGCGCCTCGGTGTAAGCCTCGACCATGAGCGCGTCGGCGTCGTCGTTCCAGCGCTCGCCGAAGCGCGCGCATCCCATGCCGAGAATGGCTACTTTGTCGCGAATACCCTTGGGCATGTGAGTTCCTTATACGGCTGGCGCCGCTTTCCAGAAATACTTGGTGAAGTCGCGCTGCTGGTCGACCGACTTGATACGGAAGGTCATGCGCATTGGACGCCCGACTTCGATTTGATCACTGTCGGCATCGGTGAATTCGGCGAGCATGCGGCCACCGCCATCGAACTCGACCATGCCGTAGCATCCCGGCGGATCGGGCGTAAAAGCGAGTCGGTCGGCAGTGAAAGTCAACACGCGCGCCGGCCGCTCGGCAAGCGGATACGGCTCGAGCTTGCGTGCCGCGCGCGAGGCCACGGAAAAGCCGGTCGCCGGATATTGCACGTCGCCGGTCTCGGTATCGATACCGCCAACAAGACCCAGCACGGTCGCCCGGTTCCGGTAAAGCGCCGTGAGCGGCTGCTTTTGCTCAAGCTCCGCGCGCATGCCGGTATCGAGGCGGATGCCACCGGTGAAGAACAAGTACTTCAGATAGTTCGATTCCGCTTTCTTGCGCGAGAGCCAACCGGCCACTCCACGCGGATGCACATGATGCGCGAGCGCGAGCGTGGTCTCGATGATCAGGACATCGGCCCCCTGCCCGAAACACGTGACGAGAATGCGCTCGCCCGGCTTGGCGTTTTGCAAGGCCATGGCGAGCATCACGAGCGGCTGCGCGCAGCCTGCATGACCCAGCGACTCGCCGAGTCCATCAACAATCGCGGCGGGCGGAATGCCGGCATCGCGTGCAAGCGTTTCGGCCACGCCGCGCACTGGAATGGGCACGATCAAATGGTCGATTGCATCTCCCGCGAGACCCGCTTTATCGAGCGCCCCGCGAATCGCCCGGCCGATGATCTTGCCGTAGCCTTCGTCGCGGACCCATCGCGCTTCCCAGCCGTAGTCGAACTGCGCGGCTTTGCCGCGAAAGTGATCGACGAAATCCACCGATAGCGAATGGCTGGCCAGGAGGGTAGCGATCGGTTCGCCCTCGCCAATGACGAACGCCGCCGACGCGTCGCCATTGATCAGTTCGGCTTCGGAACCCGGCCGCGCATTCGCGCGTTCCGCCGCGATGCACAAGGTCGAGCCGTCACTCGCAGACGCCGCACGCAAGCTCTGGATCAGCGCGCCCGTTCCAGCCTTCTGGCTGCCCACGACGTCCTGCGTGAAAATCGTATCCGCGAGATTGAGGGCTTCCTTCACAACGCCTGCGTTCTGCCGGTCCGCGAACGGCAAACTCGTCGATGCCAACAACACCGAACCGATACCATCGCGTGCCATGGTCGACAGCGAATCGCGCGCGGCTTCCACCGCCAACGTGATGGCGTCCTCGTCCCAATTCGCCATCGCCCGTTCGCCGCGCGCGTGGGCTTTAAGTCCCGGCGTAAACCACGCGTGCGCCTGGACGATCGCCGCACGCTGCAGGCGCAGGCGCGGCACATACGCTCCGTACGACAGTATCCCGATCATTGAAGAGGTCTCCTCGCCCGGCTCGCCGTGGCCGCGTCAGGGTGGTAAAGGAACTGGCCGTTGCCCAGAACCAGCGCATCGCGCTCGGCGGTGCGTGCGACAAACGACGCAGCGCCGTCGTCGTCGAACCACACATGCGTGACGATCGTCTCGCCCGGATACACCGGCGTGGAAAAACGGCAGTCCATGCGCCTGAAGCGCGCGTGATCGCCTTCGCAGACGGACTCGATCAACGCGCGCGCCGCGACCCCATAGGTGCACAAGCCATGCAGGATCGGCCGCGCGAATCCCACCGATGCGGCAAGCCGTGGATCAATGTGCAAAGGATTGCGATCGCCGCTCAGTTGATAGAGCAGCGCTTGATCGCCGCGCGTGGGAAGCGTCACGATCGCGTCGGGCGCACGTGCGGGCACGCTGTGCGGTGCGCAAACGGGCGCATCTCCCGCGCTGCCACGTGCGCCATCGCCACGCAGGAACGTGCCACGCCTTTCAGTCGCGAGCAGCGTGCCGGCACGTCCTTCGTAGAGATCGCGCCGCGAGTAAAGAATGGCTCCCTTCTCCGCGCCTTTATCGACAACACGCTCCACCTTCAGCACGCTCATGAGTTCGCCGGCTACGGGCAACGGTGCGAAAACTTCCAGCGACTGCTCGGCATGCAGCACTTTCTGCCAGGTCACGCCGTACTGCGGCTCTTTCATCCAGAAGCCGGGCCACGCCATTACCGCGGCCATGGTCGGCAATACCTGGAGGTCCTGGTCGAAGACATACCGCAGCGTGGCGTCGCGGGTCGCTGAATCCATTCCGATACCCAGGCCAAGCGCATACATGATCACATCGCGTGCATCGTGTACGGCAACTGTCTCGCGTGGCGGCATGTCGATCAAGCGCTGCGGGTCGAATGCGGAACTCATGCAGGGTCCCACGAGAAGACATCGGAGGAACGCTGCAGCGGCTGCAGGGTCGGCCTGAAAGCGGGCAGCAGGTCCGAGGCCAGGGTATCGACGGTCCAGCCCTCAGCGCGCTGCATGGAGCGCACCGGGCGCGGCAACGAGAACAGGAAAATCTCGTTTTTCCGCGCGCAGAAGACCTGGCCCGTAACCTCGCGCGCGTGAGCCGAGCAAAGGAACGCAGCAAGCGGCGCGACCTTGTCGGCGGACATGGTCTTGAAGCGCTCGACGCGCGCGCGATCGGCCTCGGTCTCCGCGGGAATGGACGCCGTCATGCGGCTCCAGGCAAAAGGCGCAATGCAGTTCGAGCGCACGCCGAAGCGCTGCATGTCGAGCGCAATCGAAGTCGACAGACCCACGATCCCCATCTTCGCCGCCGCATAGTTCGCTTGTCCCAGATTGCCGACCAGCCCTGATGTCGACGTGAAGTGCACGAACGCGCCGCTGCCCTGCTCCTTGAAATGCGACGCTGCCGCTTTCGACACGTGGAAGTAGCCGTTGAGATGGACATCGATCACGTCGTGCCATTCGGCATGGCTCATCTTGTGGAACATGCGATCCCGCAAGATTCCCGCGTTGTTCACTACTGCGTCGATGCGCCCGAAGTGGTGCAGCGCATCGTCGACGATCGAGGCGGCCTCATCGCCATTTGCGATGTTCGCCGTATTGAGCACCGCGCGCCCGCCCGCCTGGATGATCTCCGCCACCACGTCTGCACCAGGATTGGACTCGCTGTCGTCCGACGGGCCGCCGTAGTCATTCACGACAACCGCCGCGCCTTCCTTCGCGCACAGCAAGGCTATCTCGCGTCCGATACCCCGTCCCGCTCCCGTGACCGCCACCACTTGATCTTCAAGATTCACGTCTTCCTCACTTGTCGCCCGCTCTACTCGTCGTCCCATGCTTTTTCCGGCATGGGCAAACCCGCCAGATCGTCCGCAGTCAACGGATCGGTAACGGTCTGCCCTTGCGCTTCGATCACCACCATCAGTTGCCGCGCGTGTTGCGCCGAGTGCCAGGTCGTGCGTTCGAGCACTTCGTGCAGGCTCTGTGCACCCCAATACGTCGGCTGGATCGTGGTGAAATCTGCATCGCGATTGCTCGTCCACCACGCGTCGAGACGTGTTTTCACGCTCTGTCCATAGGCGATGACGTCCTCGCCCGGCAACACTTCATGCGTGCCACGCATGGTCATTTCGTAACTCAACTCGCACGCTTCGTCGCGTGCTTCGAGGAACGCTTCGACCACGCGAAAGACGTGATGCGCCAGCCCGCGCGACGGCGCCCAGCTGTTGCGAAAAGGGCCGTCAAGAACGGCATCGGGGAGTTGCCGGACAAATCCGATCGCCTTCTTGAGCACAATCTTCACGCGCTCAACCAGTACGTCGGCCGGGAGGCGGACATCGTCTGGAAGATCGAGATCGAGAAACGTCTTGATATCGGCGAGCGACTGGCAATACACATAGCGCTCACCGATCGCAAGCACGGGAATGCTGCGCGCCCCCAACCGATGCAACTCATCCATGGCAGCCGGATCAGCCACCACATTCACTGATTCGAACGCGATGCCATGACGCTTCAGGAATTCCTTGGTGCGCAGACAACTCGAACAACCAGGCGCCCAAAACACGCGAAGTACCGCTTGCGATGGCGCACGGGCAACGGCAAGTTCACTTTCCACGGTTCGTCTCCTCATGCCTGCTTACGGGGTTTCCCTGCAGGAATTCCTGTTGACCAGGAACATACTCATCAGTATTATTTGATGACCGAGAATACTACACAGTATTTTTCCAGGTCAACCGATTTGAACCACGCAGGGTCTTCCCGAATGAACATTTCAGCAGGCGCGGCGGTCGCGGTGAACGAACAATCCGCGCACACGCCACTGGTGGCGCCGGTGCTTCCAGCCAAGCAATCCTCCGAGAAAAAGATGGCGGGCGGTGTCGTTTGGGAACCGGAGTTGACGGAAGCGGAAGGACATTGGCATGCGCTCGCGGCGCAGTTGAGCGCGGCCCATTTCGAACCCCTCGCTGCGGCTATCGACCGGGACCAGCGCTACCCGGAAGAAAGCGTGCTGCAACTGCGTGAAAGCGGCATAGCGACCATGCTGTTGCCGCTCGCGCACGGCGGCGGCGGCGCGAGCCTTGTGGGCTACTGCGCGGTGGTCGAGGAGATCGCACAAAGTTGCGCATCGACGAGTGGAATCGTCGCGACCCTTCAGCTTGGCGCGGCGCCACTCCTTCTCATGCGCGACGAGTCGCTCAAGGCGCAGCTCTTGCGCGGTCTGGTGGAACGCGGGGAAGCGGTGTCTTTCGCGTTGAGCGAGCGCGGCGCGGGCTCCGATCCTGCATCAATGACCACGCTCGCCTACCGCGAAAACGACGGCTGGCGCATTCGCGGCCAGAAGTGCTGGATCGGCGGCGGCGGCGCCGCGCATTGGTATGTCGTCTTCGCGCAAACGGCGCCGGGTACAGGCAAGCGCGGGATCGCGGCATTCCTGGTGTCGGCAAAGGAAGCTGGTGTCGACGACACCCGTTTGGAAGATAAGATGGGCATGCGTGGCACGCGCACCAGCACGATCGAACTGGACACCTGGGTCGCGCAGGGCCACATGCTCGCTGCGCCGGGCGAAGGGTTGCGCATGGCGTTTGGATCGCTCGATGTCGGGAGGGTCGGCGTGGCCGCGCAGGCATGCGGCATGGCGCTCGCCGCCTATCGTCTTGCGGTCGGTTACGCGGTCCAGCGGCGCACCTTCGGCGAACTGC
This sequence comes from Caballeronia sp. LjRoot29, assembly GCF_964252755.1. NCBI lineage: Bacteria > Pseudomonadati > Pseudomonadota > Betaproteobacteria > Burkholderiales > Burkholderiaceae > Caballeronia > Caballeronia sp. LjRoot29. Next base: position 20,516 of record NZ_CAXUPU020000015.1, read on the forward strand.
TCATCGACCATCAGGCGCTCGGCTTTAAACTGGCGGACCTCGCCTCGCGGCTTTCTGCGGCACGGCTCATGACCTACGAAGCCGCGCGCGTCTACGACGCAGGCAAGGACGTGTCCGTGCTCGCGGCGCAGGCCAAGCTGATTGCAAGCGAGACCAGCCAGTACGTGATCGACGCGGCATTGCAGATCTTCGGCGGCGCAGGCTACGTCAAGCCCAATCCGATCGAGCGGCTGTATCGCGATCAGCGGGTCACGCAAATCTATGAAGGGACTTCCGAGATCCAGCGCCTGCTGATAGCACGCGCGATCCGGGCCCAAGCAACAGGAGATGCTGTATGACAATCGATGTAGAAGTTCCCCCGCCGCGCACCCGCGCGCCCCGCCCGCAGAAATCGCCGAAGGCCGCGACCGGCGGCAGGAAAGCCGCCATCGACGACGACGCCAGCAGCGCGGCGCAGATTCTGCGCGCTGCCGCGAGCGCGTTCATGGTGAAGGGGTATGCCGCAACGAGCATCGACGATGTCGCGGACGTGCTCGGCTGCACGAAGGGCCGCATCTACTATTCGTTCAAAAGCAAGACCGACCTCTTCTTCGAAGTTCATCGCGAAGCCATGCAGATGATCATGACGGAGACGGGAAAGGCCGCTGAAAATGTCGCCGATCCGATTCAGCGGATCGCGGCCATGTCGCGTGCACACGTGCTTGTCATCATGAAAAACATCGAATTCCAATGCGTGGTCGTGCAGGGTCTCGACATGCACATGCATGGCCAGATCACGCCGCAACAACGCAAGAGCTTGCGCGAACTGCTCGCCATGCGTGACCGTTACGAAGCGATGTTCGTTGAGGCGATCGAAGAGGCGATGCGCCGCGAGACATTGCCCAATCAGGATGCACATGTCGTGGTCAAGGCACTGCTCGGCGCGCTCAACTGGACGACGATCTGGTACCGGCCGCGGCGCGGCGAGACCGCCGCGGGGCGCAGTGCGACGGCCGATGGCGTAGTCGGTTTCTGCGTGCGCGGTCTTGGAGCGCCGTATGCAGCCTGACACCGGCGCTGATTGTCATGACGCCCCGCTCGACGCCTGCGAGACATGGTCCCGTGAGCAGATCGCCGCGTATCAGCTGGACCGTCTTCGCACACAACTCGACTATGTAGGACGTCATAGCGATTACTATCGCCGGGTTTTTGCCCAAACCGGCTGGTCGGCATCGCAATTGAAGAGCCTCGACGATTTGCGGGCATTGCCGTTCACGCGCAAGACCGACTATGTGGAAACCGTCACGCGCGTGCCGCCATATGGCGAATTTCGCGCGGTCGATCCCGCCGACGTGCGCCGTATCCATTTTTCATCGGGCACTAGTGGCACGCCGTCACCGCAGTACTGGTCCGACGACGATCTCGACCGTTGGGCAGGCCTCTACGCTCGCTATGCGCACGCGCAGGGCGTGCGGCGCGGCGATGTCTATCAGTGCCTCTTCGGCTATGCGTGGTTCGTCGGGGGCCTGGGCGCCACGGCTGGTTATCAGCGCCTGGGCGCCACCTGCATTCCGGGCGGTAGTCAGGACTCTGAACGACAGATCCGTTCCATCTTCGAATTCGGCGTGAGCGTGCTCACCAGCACCCCTTCGTTCATCGCGCACCTGGCGCAGACTGCGCGTTCAATGGGACTCGATCCGCGTGAGTCCAAAGTGCGCCGGATCATGCTGGGGGGCGAAACCGGTGCGAGCGTGCCGGCAACGCGTGCACGCCTTGAAGCTGACTGGAACGCACAGTGTTTCGATGCCTACGGCAGTCTGGAATTCCAGACCATCGGGCAGGATTGTCATGCGCAGGCGGGGCCGCATCTCGCCGAAGACTTCCTGTATGCCGAGGTGGTGGACAGCAACACCGCCGAGCACGTGCCCGACGGCACGCCGGGCGTCCTGGTCCTAACGCATCTCGACAAGCAGGCGGGTCCGCTCGTGCGCTGGTGGACTGGCGATATCGTCGTGAGGGACAGCACGCTCTGCACGTGCGGGCGCAGGCATGCGCGGCTCGCCGGCGGCGTCCAGGGGCGCGCGGACGATATGCTCGTGGTGCGCGGGGTAAACGTGTTTCCTTCATCGGTGGAGCAGATCGTGCACGGTTTCGAAGAACTCGGCAGCGAGTATCAGATCGTGCTCGACCCTTCCGTGCGCGATGCAAACAGCGGTTTCCTCACCGGCATCCGCCTGCGCGTCGAAGCACTTGGCACAGCGGCATCGCCTGATATCGCCGAGCGCCTCGCTCACGAGATCCGCACCCGCTTACAAGTCCGTGCGCTTGTCGATGTTGTGCCGCACGGCACCCTGCCTCGCAGCACACATAAATCGAAGCGCGTGGTGCGCGAAGGGCTCGACGGATGAAACAGCCCGGGCCCGCGGATCTGCGTCAGTCGCGCATGGAGAGACACGCATGAATCCCGTTGCAGACACTGCGCCGCTCGTGCTGGTTGAAGAGCTGGGCTCGACCACGTTGATACGGATGAACCTGCCCGATAAACGCAACGCCCTTGTTGCGGCCTTGCGCGAAGCGCTCATCGTCGCCTTCGAGGCCGCGCAACGCAACCCTGCGTGCCGCGCAATCGTACTGGCCGGATGTGGTGCAAGTTTCTGCGCGGGAGGCGATCTCGACGGACTCGTCGATCATGATCCCCTCGCCGTGCGCTCCCGGATGGAACGCGGGCAGCGGCTGATCCGTCTTATCGCAGCGGGCGATAAACCCGTCATCGCGGCCGTGAACGGCGCGGCACACGGCGCAGGACTTTCAATAGCCGCCGCGTGTGACTTTGTGATCGCGAGCGCCGAGGCCCGCTTCGGCGCCATTTTCGGCAAGCTCGGGCTCATGGCCGATTTCGGATTGCTGTGGTCACTGCCGCGCCGCATCGGCCTGGCGCAAACGAAACGCGTGCTGTATGCCAGCCGCGTGATCGATGCGCAAGAAGCGCTGACGCTCGGCCTCGCCGACGAACTGGCCGAGTCCGACGCACTGCTGACTCACGCGCTCGCGTTAGCCGATTCATTCGCCGGGACCGCGCCGGTGGCTATCGCCATGACGAAGAGCGCGCTGGCGAAAGGCTGCATCACGCTCGACGACGCGCTGGCGCGAGAGCTCGAAGGACAAACATTGCTTTTCAGCACGTGCGATTTTGTCGAAGGACGCAGCGCATTCCGGGAACGCAGGTCACCTCGGTTCGAGGGCCGATAGACGAAGCCAAAGAAGCATCGCTGTCAACGAACAGATCAAGTAAAAAGGGAGACAAACATCATGAAAACCTCGCCACGCATCGGGTTAGCCGCAGTCCTGATCGGCGTCTGCGTATTGGCATCCGTGCATGCAACCGCCCAGGAGCCGCAGAAAATCACGATCGCGGTAGGCACGACGGTGATAGATGCATCGCAGGCCAACAATACCTCCATCCCGCTTTACACGAAGTGCTGGGAGAAAGAAGGTCTTGACGTCACCATCCAGCCGATCAACTCGACCGCGGGCATGCAGGCAGTGCTCTCCGGACAGGCGCAGTTCGTCAACATGGCGCCGGGCGCGGCGATCGTCGCGCGTTCCAAGGGCGCTCCGCTGCGCTCGGTGTATCTGAACATTCGCCATAATTTTCAGTTTCCCGTCGTGCTGGAATCCAGTCCGATCAAGAGCATCAAGGACTTCAAGGGCAAGACCATCGGCGTGATCTCCTACGGCGCGGTGCTCGTCAATATCATCAAAGGCCAGCTTTCCGAAGCGGGCATCGATCCCGACAAGGACGTGACGTTCGTCGAGACCGGCACGGGCGCGCAAGCGATCACGGCGCTGAGAACGGGCCGCGTCGACATCTGGGGAACGTGGGATTCGCAGATTGCGCTGGCCGAAGACATGGGGCTGAAGCTGCGCGTTTTCACATCGCCGTCGGCAGAAAAACTGACCTTCGGCAGTGCGTATTTTGCCCGGGACGACTACATCAACGCACATCCTGATGTAGTCGCCAAACTGTTGCGTTGCGCGGTGCAGGGAACTCAAATCACGATAGCCGACCCGCGCGGCGCGATCCGCGCACACTGGCAGGAGTTTCCCGCCAGCAAGCCAGCCGGTCTCGACGATGCTGCCGCCATGAAGCAGGCGCTCGCGCTTGTCGACATGCGGATCAAATACCTCAAGCTCAGTCCGGGCGAGCAATGGGGCGAGACACCGCCCGCATCGGCCCAGGCAATGGTCGATTTCCTGCGGGCGAACAAACAGTTGGCAGGACCGGTCGAAGCGAAAGATGTCTACACGAACCAGTTTATCCCCGCCGCGAACCAGTTCGACCCGAAAGCCATCGGTCAGGCGGTTGCGACTTTGCCAAAATCCTGAGGTGCATCTGATGAACCGATTGGACGAACAACATCCGGGGGCGCGTCTGCGAGCCATGCTGGCGCGCCGGGAGGCCGTCGCGGTCCCAGGCTGTCATGACGCGCTCGGCGCCATGCTGATCGAAGCGGCCGGCTTCGAGGCCGTCTACATGTCGGGCTATTGCGTGGCGGCAAGCCGTGGCAAGCCGGATATCGGCCTGATCAGCGGCACCGAGATGATTGCCCAGGCGGCACAGATTGTCGCAGCGGTCGGCTTGCCCGTGCTGGTCGATGCCGATACTGGCTACGGCGACATCTCCAACATTGCTGAAACCGTGCGGAGCTTCGAGCGCGCGGGCGTCGCGGGGCTGCATCTGGAGGACCAGATGGCGCCCAAGCGCTGCGGTGCAATGGCAGGCAAGGCGTTGGTCGACGACACCGAAATGAGCGGCCGTCTGCGTGCCGCGCTACGCGCCCGGAGTTCGCCCGATTTCCTGATCATCGGGCGCACGGACGCCGTTGCGCTGCATGGCATGGACGAAGCAGTGCGCCGTCTCAAGGTCATGGCCGATGCAGGCGCGGACGCAGTGATGGTGCCGTCGCTGTCGTCGATCGACGATTGCCGCCGTGTGGCCGAAGCAGTCAAGGTGCCAGTGATTCACACGGTCGCTGAAACCATCCGTCCGCTTCATTCGCAGTCGGCCCTGGCGCAAACCCGGCTGGGGATGGCGTTGTATCCGATCACGCTGATCCAGGGCATGGTGGGCTGGCAGCGCTCGCTGCTCGAAGCACTGCGTCGTGATGGCAGCACGGCGGAGTTCGTGCCGGATATGACGCCGCTCGCTCAACTGACCGACATGCTCGGCGCATCGCGCTATGCCGCGTTCGAAGCCAGCGTGATCAAGGGCGCCTAACCCATGCCACAGACTCTCGTGCAAAAGATTCTTGGCCGCGCAAGCGGCCGCGCCCAGGTTGAACCCGGGGAAGTCATCTGGGCCGCGCCCGATTTGACCACCATGCCGGAGGTGTCCTATCCGGCCTATGTGAAGCGTCTTGCGGATATCGGTATTGACAGGCTGGTGAACCCAGAGCGCATCGTCGTAGCGATTGATCACGAAACACCCGCACACAGCGTGGCGGCAGCCGAACGCAACCGTCTCACCCGCCAGCTCGCCGTGAAGATGGCAATCGGCCATCTGTTCGATAGCGAGGGCATCACGCATCCGCTGACAGTCGAGCGTGGCCTGGTGCTACCCGGCATGTTCGTCGCGGGCGCCGATACACATACGCCGGGACTCGGCGGCGTGGGCGCGCTCGCCATGCCGTTCGGCATCGAGGTCACGATGATCATGGCGATCGGCCGCATCTGGCTCAAGGTGCCGCAGACGATCCACGTGCGTGTCCACGGCACGCTGCGTCCCGGAGTGAGCGCACGCGATATCGTGCTGCATACCATGCGTCTGATCGGTCCCGATGAAGCGAACGAATGCGTCGTTGAATACAGCGGCGAAGCCATTGCCGCGCTCGGTGTACCTGAGCGTATGACGATTTCCGGGCTGACCGTCGACATGGGTGCGGACGCGGGTCTGGTTGCCGCCGATTCGCGTACGGTCGACTACCTGCGTGCAGCGGGCGTCGCGGATCCGCAGATACTGAAGAGCGACGCGGACGCACTCTTTGCATCGGCCATTGATATCGATGCCAGCACCCTTGAGCCGCTCGTCAGCGTGCCGCCTTCTCCAACCCACGTTCGCAGCGCTGCCGCATTGAGCGGCGTCCAGATCCAGCATGCCTACATTGGCTCGTGCGCGTCGGGCAGTCTCGCTGAACTGCGGGCGGCGGCAGCGTTGCTTGCAGGCCGGCGTGTGCATCGGGACGTGCAGTTGCTCGTCATTCCTGCCACGCGGCGCGTGCATGAGCAAGCGATGACCGAAGGCGTGCTTGGCACACTCATGGCGGCAGGCGCCCAGATAGCGGGTTCGACATGCGGTCCCTGCTTCGGCGGTCTTGCCCAGCTTGCAGCGGGTGAGGTACGCATCAGCACGAGCACACGCAATGATCCGGGCCGGATGGGAAGCGCGGAGGCGCAGATCTATCTTGCCAGCGCGCTGACGGTCGCGGCCTCGGCGCTGGCCGGACACATCGCCGACCCACGCGAATATCTGCACGAGGTTCACTCATGAATACAGGCCTCGCAACCACCGGGCGCTGCTGGAAGCTGCCGGACAACGTCTCGAGCGACGCGCTGATCGCGGCCGAGCACGTTTTCGAATACGATCCGCGGATGTTGCGCAAGCACCTGCTGCACGAACTGCGGCCCGAACTCGCCGGCACGGCAGCACCGGGCGATTTACTGCTGGCCGGTCGACGATTCGCGCACGGCAGCCAGCATAGCCATCCATTCATCGCCATGAAAGAACTCGGCCTTGGGCTGCTCGCCGTCGCACTGACTCGCGCGCCGTTCAGGATTTCGGTCTACATGGGCGTGCCGTTTCTGGAGATTGGTCAGGATGTCTATGATTCCCTGGCTGATGGAGAAACCATCGCGGTGGACTTTTCAGCAGGCGTCATTCGGCAGGTGGACAAGGCTATTGAATATCGTGTCGAGCCGCTGCCACCTTTCGTGATGGACATTGTTTCCGCAGGGGGGGGACTCTCGTTCCTGAAACAGCAGATAAAGGAAGGTCAAGATCTGACCTCTCACGCGGAGATAACCAGATCGCCGGCGTAGTCTGGGGGAATCTGGTGGCTCAGCGGCGGCTGTGCCATGTGCGAATGCCCGAACAAAGTGCACAGCTCGGAAAGGCCTACGAAATGAGATGTGTGAGCCCCGGAAACACCGCGATCAACACTAGCACCAGCATCATGATAAAGACGTAGGGCAAGGTCCCCAACACGATGCGACGAAGGCCGACGTCCGGGGCCACGCTCTGAACCACGAACAGGTTGAGACCCACGGGTGGATGGATTAACGCCATCTCCATGTTGATCACCACGACCACGCCGAACCAGATCAAGTCCCAGTGATACGCGGTAACGACGGGAATCAGAATCGGCATCGTCACGACGATGATCGCAATCGTCTCCATGAAGCAGCCAAGGAAGATCAACAGCAGATTGATCGATATGAACAGTACCCAAGGACTCACATGCGCGTTGCCTACTGCGCTGGTGAATGCAGTAGCGACCTGGCTCGTGGTCATCACATAGCCGAACACAATGGCCGACGCAATCACTGCAAGAATCATCACGCTGCTCTGCGCCGTGTCCAGCAGGATCTTGCGAAAGCGCGGCCAATTCAATTCGCGGTACACGAGTCCGGCCAGCAAAAGACTGGCGACGATGCCGAGCGATGCCGCTTCCTGCGGCGTCGCCAGGCCCTTATAGAGCGAACCCAGAATAATCACGATCAGCAGCGCAAACGGCCCAATGTCTTTCAACGCGACTACCCGTTCCATGACTGTCGCGCGCCTGCGTGGGGGGATATCCGTGGTAATGCCCTTTGCGCGCCTGCGCAACGCCAGATAGATCTGATAGGCCGCAAAGCTGGCCGCCATGATGCCGCCTGGCACGAGCGTCGCCATGAACAGTTTGCCGATGGACTGTTCCGCGATCACGCTGTACACGATTAACGGAATGCTTGGCGGAAGCAAGATGCCGAGCGTGCCCCCCGCCGCGACCGCGCCGCACGCTTCCTTAACCGGGATATCGCGGCGTCGCATCTCGGCGATTGCAAAGCCACCGATCGCGGCCGCTGTCGCCACACTCGATCCCGATACGGCAGCCATCACACCGCATGCAATTGTCGTCGCGACAGCCAGACCGCCCGGCACGCCATCGAGTATGGTCGCGAGTGCGCCGTACAGACGAGCGCCCATGCCGGATGCCGAAACAATGGCGCCCATGAACATGAACATGGGTACCGATGTCAATGTGAAGGTCGCGACCGAACTCCAGTAGGTGCTCGAGATCAGGTTGAGCGCGTCCCACCCGCCGCCGGTAATGAACAGCGACACGAGCGCGACGAACAGGAGCGAGAACGCAATCGGCACGCCGAGTGACAGCACGGCAAGCAGGCCGCCGAACATTCCTGCACCGATCAGCATTTGCATGGGCGTTTTCCTTTGTCGGCGATTAATGCCGGACGATGACGTGCGTCTCGTCGTCCGGCATTTCGTTGCCGATATTCAGCACCGCGAGCAGCATCTTGCCGAGACGTACAACCTGCACGAACGCCAGTAAAGCGCTGCCTATCAGCAAGCATGAATAGGGAATCCAGAGCGGTATCGAAAACATGCCCCAGGATTTTTCGCCGCTTTGCCACGCGTCGAGCCAGAAGTTGTAGCCGAGCCAGAACAGCGTGAGCGCCACAGCGGTCACGATCGCGCACGAGATCATCGTCAGCACCCGTGCCGTGCGCGGGCCGACATGCTGGCCGATTACATCCACCTTCAGATGCCTTCCCTGCCACGCAAGCGTTGCCGTGCCCACGAAAGTCATGTACGCCATCAAATAGGTGGTGACTTCCGTGACCCATACGTCGGAGAGCTTCAGCACTTCGCGCGCGAGCACGCCGTACGATACGACCGCCACCGTGAGCAGCACCGCGCAGCCTACTGACAGCGCAATGGCGTGGCACATGGCATCGAGGAAGCGCGTGACGGGGCGTTTTTTAGCAGGCATTGCGACCTCGTCGCTCACTTGTAGAACGCGAGGCTCTTGTCGAGCAACGCACCCCCGCCCGGCACTTCGGCGCGGAACTTGGGAAAGCTGACTTGCTGGAACAGCGTCTGCCATTGCTTCCACTCGTCGCCGGTCATATTGTGAATCGCGGCGCCGTGATCGGCGAAGAGCTTGGTCACGCGACGGTCATCGGCCTTTGCCGATTCAAACGCGTCCTGCTCGAGACTTTTGCCTACATCGACCATGATCTTTTGCTGCTCGGGCGTCAGTTTGTTCCAGGTCTTCATGCTGATCGCGATAGGCTCGATCGTGTAGTAGACGCTGAAGTTTTCGGGCGAGTTGTAGAACTTTGAGACTTCGTAGATGCGATATGAGCCGAACGTGCCCGACGACGTCCACATCTCGTCGAGCAACCCCAGTTGCATAGCGCTATACGATTCCGAAGACGCCATCGACACCGTGCTCGCGCCCGCCTTTTGCAACGCGGCTTCCATCATCTTGCCGGCCGCGCGAACCTTGGTGCCGGCGACATCGCCCGGTACATTGATTGCCTTGCCTTTTGACGCTACGCCTCCGGATATCTGAATCCAGCAGAGCGTCTTGAACCCAAACGTCTCCGCTTTCGCTTCGACATCCTTCCAGGCGTCCGAGTTGCGAAAGCGGAAGACGTCGTCGGGCGTCTTCCAGAGTCCAGGTAACAGTGTCAGGTTCATCTCCGGAATAGCGCCCGCCGAATAGATATACGGATAGATCGATAAATCAACGGTTCCGTTGCGCAACGCGGTATGCGTCGCGAGCGACTTGACGAGCGACTCCGCCGGGAATATGTCGATATGGATCTTGCCGCCCGACAGCTTCTCCACTTCAGCTGCAAATTTCTTGCCCGTCAGGACCACATAATCGTTTGGATCGTCTGGCCACTGATGTGCCATTTTCAAGTGCACGGAGTCATCGGCTCGAACGGCTTGCGCGAGCGGCAATACCAAGCCAGCGACCGCCGCCGACAGCGCGAGTAATCGAAGCAGTTTCACAGTCGTCTCCTATGCGGGCCTCTTGATCGGCCCTTGTGGTTTTCATTACGTGCGCGGGGGACGAGAAATATCCCGGATTGCTCAAATTTGCGAAGCTTCGATGAGCGCCTTCGTACGCAGCAGCATGGCGCCCATCTCGTCAATGCGCTTGTCCATGCGATACATCGGACCGGCGATGGCAATGCCTAGCACTTCTCTTTGAACGACGACAGGCGCGGCAACCGCGAGCACGTCGCTCACACTCTCGCCGCGCGTGACGAAGAATCCGCGCTCGCGACCGTCCCTGAGGTTATTGATCAACTTCGTGGCGCTGGTGAGCGTGGACGATGTCACAGCTGCAAGCGCTTGCGTTTTTAACCATGCGCGCAGGGTTGCATCGTCGAGAGAACTTAACAGCGCCTTGCCGATGGAGGTGGAATGCAGCGGCTTGATGCTGCCCGCGCTTGCGCTATAACGAATCGTTTGCGGCCCTTCGAGAACCGAAAGATAGACAATCTCGTCATGCTGCCGCTTGCCGACAATCACCGTTTCCTGAGTCTCCTCGCGCAATACTTCCAGGTGCGCTTCGAGCCGCTCCAGATAAGGATCGTGCCGCCCGATGCGTTCGGCCATATCGGCTAAGCGACGCGTCGGATAAAGATCCTTGCGACGGCTCGTCAGGTAGAGATAGCCTCGCTGCACGAGTGTCGCGACAATACCGTGACAGGTACTGACGGGCAGCCCTGCGACCTCAGCGAGCTCGCTCAGCGTGAGCGGCCGCTCGGAAACCGCAAATGCTTCGAAGATACTCAGCGCGCGGTCAGTAGGTTTCATTCGCTTTCGATATCTCGAAGAAATTTTCGACAGAACGAATTCAGTATAAGAAAAAGTCGGTTTGCGCACCAGCGGTGTGAAGCCGGGGATTACCCGAATTTAAACGCTGCATGACCTCGTTCGCGGGATTTCCCATCCTTGACACGCGAATCGACGATTCTTATATTTGAATCGCCTGTTTCGAAAAATTTTTCGAAATAACGAAAAGCTTGAAACTCGAAACTCTTGTGGATGGTCGTGCGCCTGGCGGTAACGCGACCTGCGCTCTTGCATCCGCTCAAAAAGGAAGGGGTTCACATGCAAGTCAGGAAAATTGCTGGCGCTATCGGCGCCGAGATTTTGGAAGTCGATCTCACGGCGGGCATGAGCGGTTCCGATATCGATGGAATTCGTCAGGCCCTGCTCGACCATCTGGTCGTCTTTCTGCGCGATCAGCCACTGACATCGCAACAGTTTCTCGACTTCGCGAGCGCCATGGGAGAGCCGATCGATTATCCGTTCGTGAACGGCGTCGATGGTTATCCGAAAATTATCGAAGTGAAAAAGCTGGAGCACGAGACCGTCAACTTCGGTGGCGTCTGGCACTCCGATACCACGTACCTTGAGATCCCGCCAATGGGTTCGATGCTGCTCTCTCGCGAAGTGCCGCCATATGGGGGGGATACACTTTTTGCGAATCAGCAACTCGCATACGACGCCTTATCGGACACAATGAAAACGCTTTTGGCCGGACTCAAGGGAATCAGTTCGTCAGCGAAAGCTGATGTCTCCCGTACACGAGAAGACCGGATTCGAAGCGATGGTAAAGCAAGCAAGGTCGAGAATTATGTCGCGGAGCATCCGATCGTGCGGACGCATCCGGAGAGCGGGCGCAAGAGCCTTTACGTGAACGTTGCGCACACGATCGGCATTGCGGGGATGACGACAGACGAGAGCACACCATTACTCGAGTTTCTCTTCAAGCATCAGGTCAAGCCGGAATTCACCTGCCGCTTTACCTGGACACCGAATGCTATTGCGTTCTGGGACAACCGGGCCGCACAGCACAATCCTGTCAACGACTATCACGGTTTCCGGCGTGTCATGCATCGCATCACGCTCAAAGGAGACCGGCCTCGCTGACGAAGTTGGCATTGCCATCAGAACTCTTCGCCGGCGGTCAGTCTTTCTTATGACCACGGGCCGCTTAGCGTGGGCGCCGCTTATCAGGTCATCAACGATATCGGTGGCCTGACGCCGGCGCCACGGCTTACGGCAGCACGTATTTCGGCATCACGATCCCGGATAGTTCGCAGAAGGTATTACCGCGGGCGCGACCTACACGCTTGGCAATGCCAAGCTCTACGGCTCCTACATCTATAGCCACGTGTATCCGGCTGACTACCGGAACGATTCGTTCTCCGTTGCAGCAAGCTACTTCATCACGCCCTCGCTGCAATTGATGATGCCGGTTTATATCGACTTCCTGCGTCACGCGAATACAAGCGGAACGCGGATCACGACCGGCCCGACGCTTGACTACTTGCTCAGCAAGCGGACCGACGTTTATGTGGGTGTGGACTACAACCACCTGACCGGCGCATGGACCACGCTGGCGGGTAATGCAGGCTCGAACCAGCCCTTCAATGGCTATAACTCGCTGTTCGAAGCAACGATCGGCCTGCGCCACAGGTTCTGATCGACGCAGCGGCTGGTCATGAATGCGCGCGCCTCTCGCTGCGCGCAGTGGGATCGCAGTGGCGATCATAAGGTACGCCTATTGATCCAGATCGAATCGATCTTGTTCGAGCTGAAGACCTGGCCGTAGAGTGGAGCACGTCCGATGTACCGTTCCATCACCGCTCAATGTACCGCTTAACAAGGGGTTTTCGCCATGCATGCACTCGTGATTCACGCGCCGCTGGATTTGCGCATTGAAGATGTCCCGACGCCCGAACCGGAAGCGCATCAACTGCTGATTCGCGTTCGCGCCGGCGGCATCTGCGGCTCTGATTTTCACTACTTCAATCACGGCGGCTTCGGCACGGTTCGCATCAAGGAACCGATGGTGCTCGGGCATGAGGTATCCGGCGTGGTCTCGCGCGTCGGTGCCGATGTCACCGACATGCCCGTCGGAACGCGCGTGTCGATCAGTCCCAGCCGACCTTGCGGACACTGCGAATACTGCCAGCAAGGTCTGCAGAACCACTGTCTCGACATGCGCTACTACGGCAGTGCATGCGTACGCCGCACGTTCAGGGTGCATTTCGCCAGAAGATCGTGATTGATCGGTCGCAGGCTCATGTTGTGTCGGATGCATTGAACGATGCTGAAGTCGCCATGGCCGAGCCTCTGTCGGTTGCGCTTCACGCGGTACGCAGGGCGGGACCGTTGCTCGGCAAGCGTGTGCTGGTCGCGGGATGCGGTCCGATTGGCGCATTGATCGTCGCGGCAGCGCGACGTGCCGGCGCCGCGCATATCGTCGCAACTGACGTGAATGAGTTTCCTCTGAAAATCGCGTTCGAGGTCGGTGCCGACCACGCGTTCAACATCTTGCAGGCGCCGGATGCGCTCCTGCCGTTCGCTGCGGGCAAGGGCACGTTCGACGTGCTGATCGAGGCCAGCGGCAATGCATCCGCATTGCGTAGCGCATTCGACCCGCTGCGGCCGCGCGGCATCATCGTGCAGGTGGGTCTCGGGGGCGACGTGCCGCTGCCGATGAATTTGATTGTGGCCAAGGAATTTGATTTGCGCGGCGCATTCCGGTTTCATGAGGAATTTGCTATTGCGGTTGAACTGCTCAACAAGCGGTTGATCGACACCAAGCCGCTGATATCCGATATCTTCTCTTACCGCGATTCGCTCAAGGCTTTTGAAACGGCGAACGACCGGTCAAAAGCGATGAAAGTCATCGTGGATTTTGCCTGACCCACGAGGCTGGAAGTACCGAGAACTGCGATAGTTCGAGTCCTGCCAGCGCGGGCGGATCGATTCGATGAACTCGTCCGTCAGTAAATCAAGCGCGGGCGCTGGTTAATGAGCAGGGAGTTCTGCGACCAGATTCATCAACGGTTTGCAGGGACCGTGATATCCCTCGCTTACGAGATGTCGGTTACGCGCAGCAGCGTATCCGCCATTCGCGGCTGACCCAAGCCCTGGTGCCCCTGCATGTCATTGACAAGGGCATTCCGACCGCCGGCCTGCTGGCACACGTGCTTGTTTCGAAACATGGTGATCACCTTCCGTTGTACAGACAAGAACGCATCGTCGCGCGCGCCGGTCTGGCGACCGTTCCGATCGACAAACCGCTCTGTGCTGCGCATGGGAGAGACGTGTTGCTTGCGCGTCAGCTGCTTTTTATTCTAAGGCAGTGTTTTTTCAGGCTTGCTCCATTTACTCCGCGCCGTCAGCATCGGTAGTGGCTCAGCCGCCAGCGCGAGCGTCGCAGCTATCATGGCGGCTACCTAGAGGCCTGAGTCTGGATCGTCTTCATCGACAGCGTTCTGATTACTGGCATGCTTTTCCAGTCGAGCTCGGGAACGTGGACTGCTTTCAAGCCCTGTGCAGATCTGACGAGGAGCTGGCTACACTGCCGGCTAAGATCCGCCCGCAACACTGACTTACCGGTGTGACTGACCGTAAGGAAACGCGGCTGAAGTAGCGAATCAGGACCTAGCCGAGTCCGGGCCCTCAGCGCTCACGGCACACATCGCACTGAACGCGGACGACATCGAGCGCGTGCTGAGCGAACAGGGCAGACGCGCGATTGCGTGCGAGGAGTGGCTGCCGTTGGACCTCGGCCGTCGGGCCCGACTCGGTGTCCACGACCGACGTGCTGCGAATCCTGTTCCAGCCGCCAGACAACTATCGACAGGTCGCGATGCGATACGCGCTGCTGTGCGAGTTGATCCAGATCCGGTCTCACCGGGTGGCTTCAAACCTCACGGGGTGGCTTGGAAGCGATCGCGCTGCTGCTCTGGATCTAGCGATACGAGATTGCGCACGTCGCGCCGTCGATGCACGGCCACTGAGATGAGCAGACACAAATGGTGTCACAGCAGTACCGTATGACGCCTGAATGGAGATCGCAGGGTGATCAGCTTGGCGAATGGAATGGATTGACCACCGTCAACCGGTCATAGATCACCTGGCCATGCTGCATGTCTTCGCTATACAGAACCTCGCAATTTTCAATCAGCGCGAACGCGATGATGCACGAATCGTAGAACCGAAAGCCGTAGTGCTCGGCGACCCGGCGCGCTTCCTTATGCACTTCAAGTGTCAGTGGTACGATTTCGCAGAATTCCTCAACATCGCTTAACAGCGAGTTGATCTCGGGCCACGGAAGGTCCATTTTACGGCGCATGACGAGTGTGACCTCGTTCATTACCTGTGTGCTGATTACGGGCTGCGGATTGCTGCTCACAATTAGCGATTCGGCCCGTTCAGCCTTTGTCTGATCGCCAGAAAACAGATACGCGATCACGTTACTATCGACGGCGAACCGCGTCGGTGCGTCAACGGTCATTCAGCGTTTCCTCTCTCGCTGAGCGATTCCCGATCAAACTTGAAGTCGGCAGGCAGGCGCCCGCGATACTTCCGCAGACGCTCGATCCGTTCATCGACGGTGGGCTTTTTGCTCACGGAGAACGCACCAAATTTGTCGGCGTAGATTTCGATGTCGTCACCTTCCTGCAGTCCGAGCGCCTCTACGACGCTAGCGGGCAGTCGGACGGCAAGGCTGTTGCCCCATTTTGCGACTTGCATAATTACCCCTTTGGATACACATTTTCCATATTGTATATCTTTCTGGGTAATATTAAAATTCAGCGCACCCGACGATCGATCGGCGCTTCCGGATGCCGCCATCGCTGCCGAAACCTAGGCGAAATGAATCAGCGCTCCGGCCACGTCCGAGACGCGAGCTAAAGAAAGCTGCTCGCGCGGTCAGATAATCCGCTGTAGCTGGCCGTCAGCCACTTCGCGAAGCGTTAACCAAGTTGTGGCGTGCGACGGATCTTGAGTGCGCGATGCACATTGTGCGAATATAAATAAAAGGATGTTTGTACTATAACCTTATGTCAAATGAATACGTTATGAATTGACCAAGCGTACGGTCGAACACCGCGCGCACGGTCGCATTGTTCGTCTGTATCAGCCGCTCATAACACCGCATCGCTTTGGCAAAATTTGCCAAAGCGTGCTAGAGTTGTTTTATGACGACTATGAACATTTCCCTACCGAATTCGCTGAAGGTCTACGTCGACGAACAGGTTGGCGAGGGCGGGTACGGCACGAGTAGCGAATACGTCCGCGAACTGATCCGAAAAGACCAAGATCGCAAGCGTCTGCGCGCAATAATCCTGCAGGGCGCAACGTCCGGCCTCGCCGCCCCTGTTGACGCCGACTACTTCGAATCGCTGCGCGCTCGCGTACGTACTTCTCGCAAATGAGGGCTAAGCCCGTCATACCGACAAGGCTAGCCAGGCAGGACGTCGAGGACGAGGTGACGCACTACCTCGTAGACGAAGGCTCGGAGCGGGCTGCGCTCGGATTCATCGCGGAGATCGAGCAGGCTTACGAGCGTCTCTCCAAGCACCCGAACATCGGGTCTCCCCGTTACGCGTACGAGCTGGGTATCCCAGACCTGCGGTCGTGGCCACTGGATCGGTATCCGCACCTAATCTTCTATATTGAGCGCGATGCTCATGTGGAAGTCTGGCGCGTGCTCAACGGCAAGCGTGATATTCCGGCTTGGCTGGAGAGCAACGACGATGAGACTCATTGACAGCCTCTGCACGACACCAGGTCCGTGAGGAGCATTCACGCACTTCCCCCTTTTGCCGCCCCATCGTGCACGGACATTGCATCTAACCAGCAGCCCTCCCCGCCATGCGCAGACTGACACCTCGCACCTTGGAGGCACCATATGTCCGAATTTGTGCAGCGGCCCACTGCACAAATTGATAACCCGCTCGCCTTAATACGCATAGGAATGCGAACTAAATTTCGATCATTCCTTTTATGTCAAATATTTTAGGTTTCCTAAATTAACAGCGATGGAGTTGGAACAATTATGTCAGCCTAGTGTCCTGAGTTAGAGATTCGAAGACAAAATCGTTCGATGCTTGCCATGATGTCGTCAGCGGATTTTGTCCAGATGAAGGGCTGTGGCTTAGCGTTGTAGATGTCGAGATAGTGGCGAATCGCGTCTTCCAACTGGCGTGTTGAACGATGGGTTCCGCGCCGGATTTGTTTTTCAGTCAGCGTGGCGAACCAGCGCTCCACCTGGTTAAGCCAAGAAGCGGATGTTGGAGTGAAATGGATATGGAAGCGTGGATGACGAGCAAACCAGGCGCGCACGGTCGGTGTCTTGTGAGTCCATAGTTGTCCATCACCAGATGCACGTCCAATTGAGGGGGAACGTTGGCTTCGATCGTACGCAGGAACTTCAGGAACTCAGTGCCGCGATGGCGTCGATGCAATTGGCCGATGACTTCTCCAGTAGCGATATCCAGGGCCGCGAACAGCGTCGTCGTGCCATGACGTTCGTAATCGTGCGTACGCCGCTCGGCTATGCCGGGGGCCAACGGCAGAATTGGTCGAGTGCGGTCCAGTGCTTGAATCTGGCTCTTCTCGTCCACACACAACACCATGGCCTTGGTCGGCGGATCGAGATATAAACCGACGATGTCACGCGTCTTGGCAACGAACTGCGGATCGGTCGACAGCTTGAAGGTTTCCTGACGATGAGGCTGCAGACCAAACGCGCGCCAGATCCGACTCACCGCCGTCTGCGACAGACCACTTTCGCGCGCCATGGTGCGCGTGCTCCAATGTGTCGCTTTGGTCGGTTGTTCTTCCAGCGTCTTGGCAATAAGTGCATCGACCCGAGCATCATCAATGGTGCGTGGCGCGCCTGGCCGGGGTGCGTCGAGCAATCCATCGAGTCGCTGCTTGAGAAAGCGCGCACGCCATTTCGTTACCGTTTGCGGCGTGACACCAAGCGTGTCGGCTACGACTTTGTTGCTGATGCCGCTGGCGCAGTTCAAAACGATGCGCGAGCGCAGGGCGAGCGCCTGAGCTGTCTTGCGCCGACGCGACCAGGCCTGCAACTGCTCACGTTCCGATTCACTCAACACCAACTCCGCTTTCGGTCGACCTCTCATCGCGCCTCCGTCGTATCGAATCAACTATACGACGGACAACGCGGCGATCGAAAAATTCCATGAATTTATAACTCAGGACACTAGGGTGTCTGGCGTTGCGCGCGTTATAGCCATCGCGTTTGCCGAAAACCCGCGCACTTACGATCTTGGTGCGCCAACGCGATTTATTTTCGAGCAGGATTGTCGCAAACAACACATGTTTACAACGCTTTCCACCGGAGCTGCCTCATCGTCCGCAAAGGGTCAACGATCATGAAGTTTTTTGGCCAGCGCGCTTTATTAGCGTGTCGAACGGTGTGGACCGCTTGCGTTCTCCGGTCAGACGATAAATGGCATTGGCAACAGCCGGTGTCACTGCCGGGCTCGATAGCTCGCCTACGCCCCCCGGTTTGGTGAGGTCTCCCTGCACGATCTCGATATCGACGGCGGGCATGTCGCTCATTCGCGCCACCCGATACGTATCGAAGTTGCGTTGCATGACGCGGCCGTCGCGGATGTTGATCTGGTCGAAGAGCGCGTGTCCGAGGCCCCACATCAGGCCACCATAGAGTTGCTCCTCCACGCCACCGGGAGACACCGCCAGACCGCAATCCGCCACGCAAGTGAGCTTCTCTATGACGATCGCTCCATCCTTCTTCGCGACACGGGCGACGACCGCGACATAACTGCCATACGCCTGATTGGTCGCAATGCCCAGCGCCACGCCTGCGGGCAGCGGCTCATGCCATCCCGCGCGCTGCGCGGCTCGTTTCACGACCGCCGCATGGCGCGGCTCATCATGCATGTTCGCCAGCCGGAACTGCAACGGGTCGCGGTTGCCGAGGTGCGCCGCTTCATCGATGATCGACTCGACCGCGAATACATTGGAGATGTAGCTGACCGCTCGATACCAACCCGTCGGGACTCCCGTTTCATGGCGCACCCAGCCAAGGTCCAGGTGCGGCGCACGGTACGTGAACTCGCGCGCGTTAATGGCTTCGGTCGTGCTGTAGTCCATACGATCAGCGCGATCGAAATAACCCGGCTCCCATTGCTCCGGCGAAGCCGGCGAGACGGCACGCAGTTGCAACGCAGCCAGGCGGCCGTGCTCGTCAAGCGCCGCTTTCGCGCGATGGTACGTCGCTGCGTGATGAAACAGCGCGCCCATCTCGGTCTCGCGACTGTTCATCAGCTTGACCGGTTTGCCGGTCTTTATCGCGAGATACGTGGCCTCGAACAGCCAGTATTTCGATTCACGCGCACCGAAGCTACCGCCTGATACGAGCTCGTGCACCGTGACCTGATCTCCCTTGAATCCGCCGATCACTTCAGCGGCCTTCTGTGCCGTGGAAGGGACCTGGATACCGCCCCAGTAGGCTATTGCGTCCTTGCGTGCCCATACAGTGACGTTGACGGGCTCCATAGGGTTCTGGGCTTTGTACGGCATCGAATACGACGCTTCTATCACGCGCGCCGGATGCGTCCATGCAGCCTTCGCATCGCCGGATTGAATGGTCGGCACGACATGCGCCGCCGGGCTGTCGAGCCACGCGGCCTGATGGCCTGCGAGCGCGTCGCTGTCGAAGCTTTCGAAGAGGCTGTCGTCCCACTCGATCCGCAATGCCGCCTGTCCTTGATGCGCCGACCAGTAGTCATCCGCAAGAATCGCAACACCTGCCTGATTGCCGCCCAGCACGTCTGGACGCCCCGGAATCTCGATCACGCTGCGCACCCCCGGCAGTTTGAGTGCTTTGGACGAATCGACACTGCGCACGCGCGCGTCTATCACCCGCGCGCGCGTGATCACGGCGACCAGCATGCCCGGCAGATCCACGTCGATGCTGTATTGAAACGTCCCCGCGACCTTCTGCGCCGCCCCGCGCTTCTTCTGCAGCTTGCCGATGTACTTGAACTGCGCGGGGTCCTTTAGCACGACATCCTTCGGCGCAGGAACGCGTGCGGCAGCTTCAGCTAGGGATCCGTAGTTCGCCCGCCGGCCGCTCGCTGCGTGTTCCACATAACCCTTTGCAGTCGAGCACGATGCAACCTGCACATTCCACCAGTTCGCGGCTGCAGCCACAAGCATTGCTCTTGCGGTCGCGCCTGCCAGTCGAAGACGATCGTATTCAAGTGAAACGCTGGTGCTGCCGCCCGTTGAGAACACCTTCCACAGTGGATGAATGTAGACCATGTAGAACGGATTCTCGGGTGTGATCACGTCGACCGTGAACGGGTCGACGTCCAGTTCTTCCGCCACGATCGCTGCCAGCGCGGTCCGCGTTCCGGTGCCCGAGTCGTGTTTGTGAACCACGAGCTTAATCGTGTCGTCGGGCAACACGCGGACCCATGCGTTGGGCTCAAATTCGTTGGTCGCGCTCGTTGACGCAGCGGCACCCGATGCTTCGCCCGCCCGCGCGTCAGGCAAACGAAAACCGACGGCAACCCCTGTGGCGAGCAACGCCGAACCCTGCTTTAGGAAGCGTCGGCGAGAGACCTCACGAGATTCCACCGGCGCCACCGCCGGTTTGCTTGCGTCGCGCATCATGCCTCCTTCTTTGACGACAAGAGTTCGGGAGCGGCCCGTTTGATCGCCCTTCGAATGCGCGCATAAGTGCCGCAGCGGCACACGTTGCCTGACATCGCCCCGGTGATGGTTTCGTCGTTGACCTCAGGTTTACCGTTGAGGAATGCTGCCGCCGCCATCAACTGACCGGGCTGGCAATAACCGCATTGCGGCACGTCCTCTTCAATCCATGCACGCTGCAACGGATGCTCGCCGGTCTTCGACAAACCTTCTATAGTCGTAATGCGATGCCCCGCTACCGCACCCACCGGCAGCACACACGAGCGCATCGCATTACCGTCGAGGTGCACGGTGCATGCGCCGCAAAATCCACCGCCACAACCGAACTTCGTACCGGTGAGTTTCAGGCGGTCGCGCAACACCCACAACAGCGGCATGTCTTCCGGTACATTGTCGAGCGTATGCCGCTCGTCATTGACGATGATCTCGATCATGAGTGTCTCCCTTCGCTTGTCGCTTGTTGTCCAGCCGTAGTGCCGATTATTGAAAGCCGTTAAATCCCGCGCCAGCGACAATTTCTTCCAACGGCCGTCAGTCAGACTAACAGGCATGTTCAAACGCTACCCTTCCATCCAGTCGATGCAGTCCTTCCTCAGCGCGGCACGCGGCGGCAGCTTTTCGAGTGCAGCAAGGCAGCTGGACCTTACGCATAGCGCGATCAGCCAGCAAATCCGGACGCTGGAGGAATTTGTCGGGCAGCCGTTGTTCGAGCGAAAGAGCGGGCGCGTCATGCTCAATGACGCGGGCGTGCTGTTCGCCAACCTGCTTGGCGACGGCTTCGAGCAGATCGACCGCGCGCTGTCCTCTGTGCAAGAGCGGCTGGTCACACACTCTCTTACGCTCGATGTAGATCCAGAGTTGTCACAACGCTGGCTTAGCTCGCGCCTTCCCGCATTGATCGAGGCGTTGGACGGACGTGCGCTGACTGTGCTGTCCACGCCTCGCCACGAGCGCACAGCGTTCGAACGCGTCGATTTAGCGTTGCGATACGGCTACGGCGAATGGGAGGGCTGTGAAAACAGGCTGGTGTGCAGTGACCGGCTGACGGTGATGGCCTCACCAGCCCTGGTGAAAAAATTCGGCTTGAGTTTGCCGCTCGCGCCCGAAGCGGTGCTCGATTTGCCGCTGCTCGGTTACACGAAGCGATCATGGATTCCCTGGCTCGAAGCGGCCGGCCTGGCGGCGCTCGAACCGTCGAACGCGCTCGCCGTGTTCGACAACGCGGCGAGCCTGATTGAAGCCATGACAGCCGGCGTAGGCGCCGGCCTTGCACGGGGTTTGCTCGCGACGGATGCGCTACGTGCGGGGCACCTCGTGGCGCTGACCGAGGTCGCCATTCCAACCCACTACAACTTGTACGCGGTGTGGCCGCAAGGCAAACGCGAGAGAGTGGCGGACGTTGTGGAGACACTTAAGGCGCTGGTGGCGCAGAGCCTTGAGTGAAAGGTGCTTCAGCGCACTGGCGAACGGTCTCGAGAAACAGCCGTAGCACCGGCGACGTGTCGCCGGTCCGGAAGCGCGCATAGAGCGACACCTCCGGCGGTTGTCCGCTCAACGGCTTGAAGACGACACCGCCGGTCGTCAACTGCTGCGACGAGGACGGCACAAGTGCCACGCCAAGCCCTTGCCTTACGAGGCACAACAACGTCTGCACTTCGACCACCTCCTGCTCGATCTTCGGCGTAAACCCGGCTTCAATGCAACGGTCCCGTAAGAACCTCGCAAGCTTCGAGTGCGTCAGGCCAAACGACACGAAGCGCTCCGCGTGCAACTCCTTCAACGCGATCTCCTGTCTCTGTGCAAACCGGTGTCCCGGCGGCAGCACGGCCATGGCACATTCCCTGACGACCACCTCGCTCTGGATCTCGGGGTCGTCATGGGTCATACGAAAGAAACATACGTCCAGGCGGTGCTCCTTCAGCGCTTGTATCTGCGCGGCGGGCGTCATTTCGTGCAGCGTCCAGCGTACGGCGGGATAACGCTCGTCGAAAGCGCGCAGCGCAAGCGGAATGGCGTCGACCATGGCCGAACTGATGATGCCTATCTCGAGGTTCCCTACCTCCCCTCGCCCCGCGCACCGGGCCAGATCGATCGCCCGTTCGAACTGCGCGAACACCAGGGGCACTTGTTCCTTCAGTGTTTTCCCTGCCTCCGTGAGATCGACACGATGTTGCGAGCGCGTGAAAAGAGCCGTGCCCAGCTCTTCTTCAAGCAGCTTGATCTGCTGGCTCAAAGGGGGCTGGGAAATGTGCAGGCGCGCGGCTGCGCGGCCGAAATGCAACTCGTCGGCAAGCACCGCGAAGTAACGCAACAGCCGGATGTCCATATCGCCTACGTATCAAGAGTCACGTTAAAAAATATTGTACAGAGCGCTTTTGTTTGAAGAGACTACGAATCAAGCAGCAGTGCACATCAGTGTGACACTCGATGCCGGCGAGGGGAAAGCGCTAAAAAATAGTGCTTTGACAAGGGCCGCAATGCACATCCGCAGATGCGCCTGCCAGCGATCCGGCAACTGGTTAATGCCAGTTCCTCTGTTATGGGAGATCGAGTACATGATCATCGACACAAGCTGTTACCCGACCAACCTGGTCGACCTCGCCTGGCGCCACGACGGCGAACCGTTCACGGGCGAACGCCTCCTCAAGACGCTCGACGGGCCGTACATCATCAACGGCAAACCGCGCCGCATCGACAAGGCTTTTATCCAGCCGCCCCAGGGCAACACCATCTATACGTGGACCGACGGCGAGCGCTCAGGCCGCGAGTCGATCGACGACTACATGGCCTACACCGTCGAGCTGACACAACGTTACCCCGACCGCCTGATCGGTTGCTTTGTCTACAACCCGCGCTGCGGTCCGGAGAACGGGGCCAAGGCGATTGAGTTCTACGCGAAGGAACACGGTTTCAAGATGGTTCAGTTGCAGGCCAACATGCACGCTTACCGGCCGGACCGCGCACTCGACTGGTTGAGACCTGCACTGCGCAAATGCGCGGAGCTGGGGCTCATCGTCAAGCTTCATACCGGCGATGGTCCATACAGCATTCCGACCGAGTGGTATCCGCTGATCCGGGAATTTCCATCGGTGAATTTCATCATGGCGCACTTCGGCGTGCAGACCGGTGGCGTGTATTGCTTCGAGCCGTTCCAGATGGCCATGGATACCCCCAACGTCTATTGCGAATCGAGCTGGTGCCTGCAATCGCGCATTGTCGAATTTGCGAAGGTGCTGCCCACGCACAAGATCCTGTACGGCTCCGACACGCCGCCGAACGAACCGGGCATGTGGCTGCGCCTGCTCGAAGTCCTGTGCCACGAGCCGCCGCAAGGTCTGAATCTCGATGAGGACACGCTCGAGGATTATCTCGGCAACAACCTCGCGCGAATGATCGGCCTCGAACCGAGTCCGCCGCCGCGCAGTGTGGAGCAAGCACACGATTATCTGAACCAGTTTGCCGGAGTCCGCGCATGATCATCGATACCCATCTGCACCCGACCAATCTCGTCGACGAAGCCTGGCGCCATACCGGCGAGCCGTTCACCGGCGAGCGCCTGCTCAAGATGATGGACGGCCCGTACATGATCAACGGCAAACCCCGCCGTATCGACATGGGGTTCATCCAGCCGCCGCCCGGCAACACGGGTTATCGCGACGGTAACCGGCGTGGCCGCGAAGGCATTCGCGACTACATGGCGTATATCGCCGAACTGACGCAGAAATACCCCGACAGGTTTATCGGCAACTTCACCTACAACCCGCGCTGGGGCCCGGAAAACGGCGCGGCCGAACTCGAGTTCCATGTGAAGGAGTACGGCTTCAAGATGCTGAAGCTACACGCCAACATGCATGGCTACCGGCCCGACCGGGCGCTTGACTGGTTGCGTCCAGCCATGAAGAAATGCGCGGAACTGGGCGTG
This sequence comes from Caballeronia sp. LjRoot29, assembly GCF_964252755.1. Lineage (NCBI taxonomy): Bacteria > Pseudomonadati > Pseudomonadota > Betaproteobacteria > Burkholderiales > Burkholderiaceae > Caballeronia > Caballeronia sp. LjRoot29. The sequence continues at coordinate 45,019 of NZ_CAXUPU020000015.1, forward strand.
GTCGTGTTGATTCATACCGGCGACGGACCGTACACCATCCCGACGCAGTTCTATCCGATCATCCGCGAATTTCCGATGGTGAATTTCATCATCGGCCACTTCGGGATTCAGACCGGCGGCAACTATTCATTCGAATCCTTCTGGATGGCGATGGACACGCCGAACGTGTATTGCGAGTCGGGCTGGTGTTATCAGTCGCGCATTGTTGAGTTCGCGAAAGAGTTGCCGCGCAACAAGATCGTGTTCGGCACGGACTCGCCACCGAACGAGCCGGGCATGTGGTTGCGTGAACTGGAGATGCTGTGCTCGCCGGCGCCGCAAGGCATGGATCTGGACGAAGACGGACTCGAAGACTACATGGGTAACAACATCGCGAGGCTGGTCGGCATCGAGCCGAGCAAACCGCCGAAAGATCTGGCCGAGGCTGAGAAGCGCCTCAAGGCGAGCTATGTGTAGTTGATGAAAGACCGCGGGCGCCGTATCCGTATCCGAGTCCGCGCCCGCGGTCGTCTCACCTCGTTTATCCACACGCCGGAGCCCATCATGGCCGATGCACGCTTGCACGAACTCGCGGGGACGCAGGACTTTCACGCGTTCGTGTCTACCTATCGCGACCTCTTTCCCGATGACATGCTGACGATCAGGCACCCGTTGTCCGCCGATCAGGATGTGACTGCGCTGGTCGCGGAACTGGCGGCGCGAGGCCGGCATGAGATGCTGGTCTGCGAGCAGGTCGATGGTCTGGACACACCGCTCGTCACTAACGTCTTTGCATCCCGCAGTCGCATTGCGCGGCTGTTCGGTGTCGAACCGCCGCACTTGTTTGAAGCCTATCAAAGCCGTGCGAATGCGCCGCTTGCGCCGCGTTTCGTAGCGAACGGTCCAGTTCTCGATCAGGTCACCGAAGGCGATGCAGTCAACCTCGATCACCTGCCAATGATCCGGCATTTCGATACCGACCGCGGCCCGTACATTACCAACGCGGTGATCGTCGCCGAAGATCCGGTGACGGGCATCGCCAACCTCAGCTACCACCGTTCCATGCGCCACGAGCGCAATGCACTCGCCACCAGCCTGCACTCACGCGGCCACCTCTGGCGGATGCTGCAAAGCGCGCAGCAACGCGGCGACGTGCTTCGCGTTGCAATGGTGATCGGTGCTCATCCACTGTTCATGCTGGCCGCCTCCGCGCGGGTACCGTTCGGGACGGATGAGCGTTCGATAGCCGGTGGCCTGTTCAATGCGCCGCTCGAACTCGTGCGCACGCCGCGTTACGGCATCGGTGTACCGGCCGCTGCGGAGTTCGTGCTCGAAGGCACGATCGATCCGGCCGAGCACGCCGAAGAAGGTCCGTTCGGGGAGTTCTCCGGTTATTCGTCGGACCGCTCGACCAACAATGTGCTTCGCGTCGACACCATGATGCGCCGTCGCGATGCATGGCTCGTCGACGTGGTCGGCGGTCCGTATGCCGAGCACCTGACGCTCGCGCGTTTGCCGCGCGAGGCGGAAATGAGCGAGAAGTTGAAGGCGCGTTTTCCCTCCGTGACAGCACTTCATTACCCGAACTCCGGCACGCACTTCCATTGCTATGTCGCACTGAACCAGTCACGCGACGGTGAAGCGCGCCAGATCATGCTCGCATTGCTCGGCTGGGACCCTTATCTGAAGAGCGTCATCGCGGTGGACAGCGACATCGACATCAGCGACGACTCGCAAGTGTTATGGGCGCTCGCCACGCATTTCCAGCCGCATCGCGACCTGTTCGTGATCGACGGCTTGCCGGGCAGTCCGCTCGATCCTTCGTCGTCGGCTTCGGGCACGACTTCGCGCATGGGCATTGATGCGACTCGCGGGTCCACGTTCGATGGCATTCGCGCACGCATCGGCGAACGTGCGATCGAGCATGCGCGTTCATTGCTTGCTGGTCTCGAGCGCCGAGTGCCGGCATGACGATCGATAAAAACCGCCGCATGGTGGTCGGCATCAGCGGTGCATCGGGATTCATCTACGGCGTGCGCTTGCTTGAACTGCTGCGAGGACTGGATGTGGAAACGCACCTGATCATCTCGCGGGCGGCCCTTCTTACGATGACGCACGAGACCCATTACAAACTCGCCGACGTCAGCGCGCTCGCTGCCACGACACATCGGTGCGACGACCTCGCAGCCGGCATCGCAAGCGGCTCATTCCGCACGATGGGGATGATTGTCGCGCCCTGCTCGATGAAGACACTCGCCGAAATTGCTAACGGCATGTCGCTCGGGCTGATTTCAAGGGCAGCCGACGTAACGCTGAAAGAACGCCGGCCGCTTGTCCTGCTCGCGCGCGAGACACCGCTCACGCTGGCGCATCTGCGTAACATGACCGCCGTGACCGAGATGGGCGCCATCGTGGCGCCGCCCGTTCTCGCGTTCTATACCCGGCCGCAATCGCTCGAACAAGTGATAGATCACACGCTCGGCCGTGTGCTCGACTTGTTCGGACTCGAGACAGGCACCGTTACGCGGTGGCGGGAAACCGTCGAAGAACCGCTTACTGCGTGAAGTTCGCATGAAGCTGGGCCACGCATCAGCAGTCAGTATGACCACCAGGAGACGATCGATGAACATCATCCACATGACCCATCATGAAGCCGAGAAAATTCCAGTCACCATTTTGGCCGGCTTCCTTGGCGCGGGCAAAACAACGCTGCTGAACTACATCCTGCGCGAAAACCACGGCCGCAAGATTGCCGTGATCGAAAACGAGTTCGGCGAAATAGGTATCGACGGCGGTCTCGTGCTTGAATCGACCGAAGAAATCTACGAGATGACGAACGGCTGTGTCTGCTGTGTCGGCGCGGTGCGCGAGGATCTGGTGCGCATCGTCCGCACACTGATCGACAGGCCCGAGCGGCTCGATCACATCATTGTGGAGACGAGCGGTCTTGCCGATCCGTATCCGGTCGCGCAAACCTTCTTCCTCAACGATCCAATCGCTAAACAGGTCACACTCGACGCAGTCGTGACGATGGTTGACGCGAAGCATATAGCGGCACATCTGGACGACATCCTCCTCGACGGTTCTGACAATCAGGCAGTAGACCAGATCGTATGCGCGGATCGCATTGTGATCAACAAGGTAGACCTCGTGAGCGAGCACGAAGTGGCCACCCTGACCACACGGATTCGCGCATTGAACGCCACCGCCGACATTGTCCCGTCGAGCTACGCACTGATCGACCTGGGAAAGATCCTTGGCGTCGGCGCCTCCGAGTTCTCACAGCAGCTGGTCGAAACGGGCGGACTTTCCGGGCATGAGCATGAGGATCACGATCACCACGAACACGCAAATGAGCACGAACGCGAACACGAACACGAACACGACGCCAGTGTCTCGTCGGTAGGTATCGAGGTATCCGCCGAGGTCGACCTCGACGCATTGCAGGACTGGCTCGCCCAACTACGCGTATCGGATGCGAGCAAGCTTTTTCGCATGAAGGGCATTCTTGCCGTGCAAGGGCAACCCTGCCGCTACGTGCTGCAAGGCGTGCACAACGTGATCGAGCTGCGCGCGGCGCAGGCTTGGGGTTGCGAGCCTCGGACTAGCCGCATTGTTTTTATCGGCCGCGATCTCGATCGTGCCGAGCTGACCGACCGCTTCCATGCCTGTCTCGGCGCACCTATAACGGCCTGACGGGTTGAACAGCCGGCCCGCGGATGAATCGTGGCGCGACTGCTGCCAAAACGACGCGTGCAAACGCGCACTTGTGCCGCGGACCGCGGGCTGGTCAATAACGAAATTCAGGAGACATTCGATGAACACCGCCCCACACCCTGTCGATCAGCGCCTGCCGAAGCGCCAGGTAATTACGCTCGGACTGCAGCACATGCTGGTTGCTTATATCGGCGCGATTGCCGTGCCGCTCATCGTCGCGTCGGCGCTCAAGATGTCGTCCGCCGACACGACCATCCTGATCAGCACCGCGCTTTTTTGCTCGGGTATCTCGACCCTGCTTCAGACCATTGGCTTCTGGAAATTCGGCGTGCGCTTGCCGATCCTGCAAGGCGTTGCGTTCAGCAGTGTCGGACCGGTGATCGCCATTGGCTCGAATCCGAATGTCGGCTTCGCGGGCGTGTGCGGCGCCGTGATCGGGGCGGGTTTGTTCACGCTGTTCGCCTCCCCCCTGATCGGCCGGCTGCGACGCTTCTTTCCTCCAGTTGTGACCGGTTGCATCGTGACAGTGATCGGCTTGCAGTTGTTTCCGGTGGCTTACGAGTGGGCAGCGGGCGGACGGCAGAACCCCCAATTCGGCGCATCGCCATTCCTGCTGGTCGCGCTGTTCGTCGCCCTCGTGATACTCGCGGTCAATCGCTTCGGCTCGCCGTTCCTGCGCAACCTGTCAGTGTTGATCGGGCTCATTGCCGGCGGGATTGTCGCGTGTCTGCTCGGAATGGGGAATTACAGCGGTGTCAGGAGCGCGCCGTGGTTCACCATCCCTTATCCGTTCCACTTCGGCACACCGGTATTCGCCGTCGTGCCGGTACTGACCATGATCGTTGTCATGGTGGTGCAGATGGTCGAGTCAATGGGACTCTTCATCGCGATCGGCGGGATTGTCGACAAGCAGGTCACCGAGGAAGACGTCGTGCGCGGCCTGCGCGCTAACGGGCTTGCCAGCGCCATTGCAGGCATGTTCGCGGCGTTTCCGTTTATCGCGTTCATGGAGAACGTCGGGCTCGTGATCCTCACGGGCGTGCGAAGCCGCTGGGTGGTTGCCACCAGCGGAGCGCTGATGTGCATCGTGGCCCTGGTGCCGAAGATTGGCGCGGTCGTCGCAGCAACGCCTGCCGCCGCGCTCGGCGGAGCGGGGATCGCCATGTTCGGCGTGGTCGTGGCAGCGGGCGTGCAGACGCTCTCGAAGGTCGACTTCGAAAGCAATCGATACAACGTGCTGATCGTGGGCTTCACGATCGCGACAGCGCTGATTCCCGTAATGGCACCCGAGGTATTCAAGCAGATGCCCGAGTGGACCCAGCCGTTCCTGCATAGCGGCGTCGTGCTCGCCTGTCTCGTCTCCGTGGCGCTCAATGCAGTGCTTAACGGCGCGCACGACGAGGTCGTGGCCGAGACACATCAACTGGTCCGGGAATAAGTCAAATCGAATCGTGCGGCGGCCGTCTATGCGCCGCTGCAGGAAATGCGTTGCAAGGAGAAACAAACGTGAGCACCCAAAGCGAAGCCCTGTTGATCAAGAATCCGATTGCTGTCATGAGCGGCCTGCGCGGCGAACGCGCCCGGCTCGGTCAAGTCGACGTGCGCGTCCGCGCGGGACGGATCGAGGAAATCGGTCCGCAACTCGTGGCGAGAGAAAATGAAAGAGCCATCGACGCCAGTTCCTGCGTCGTCTATCCGGGGTGGGTCAACACGCATCATCACCTGTTCCAGAACTTGCTGAAGGCGGTCCCCGCCGGTATAAACGCCGATCTTCAGGAATGGCTGGCTGCGGTGCCGTACCCTCGGCTCGCGCGCTTTACACCGGACCTCGCTCGCATCGCCGCCCGGCTGGGGCTGGCGGAACTCCTGCTTTCGGGTGTGACCACCTGCGCCGATCATCATTATCTTTACCACGCAAAAGGCACGACAGAAACCGGCGACCTTCTGTTCGAGGAAGCGGCTGCATTCGGCATGCGTTTCGTGCTGTGCCGCGGTGGAGCACTTCAGGCGGCGGGGGACCATCCGGGGTTTGCGAACAGCGTGTTGCAGCCTGAGTCACTTGACCAGATGCTCGGCGACATCGAGCGCCTGAAGTCCCGCTATCACGATGCCCGCCCCGACTCCATGCGCCGGGTCGTGGTCGCGCCCACCACGCCGACCTTTTCGTTGCCGCCCGCACTGTTGTCGGAAATCGCACGCGCAGCGCGCAGCATGGGCTTGCGTCTGCATACGCATCTGTCCGAGACGCGTCGCTACGTCGACTTCTGCCGGGAGAAATTCGACATGCTGCCCGTTGAGTTTGTCGCCGAGCATGAATGGCTTGGCCCAGATGTATGGTTCGCCCATTTGGTTCATCTGGAACCCGGCGAGATCGCCATGCTCGCGGAAACGAGGTCCGGTTGCTCGCATTGCCCGGTCAGCAATGCGCGGCTTGGCAGCGGTATTGCGCTCGCGCCGCAGATGGCGGCAGCAGGCGTGCCCATGTCACTGGGCGTGGACGGCGTGGCCTCGAACGAGTCGGGGAGCATGACCAACGAAGTGCATTTTGCGTGGCTGTTGCATCGCGCGTCGCAGGGGGCTTCTGCTACAACCGTCGAAGAAACGATTCATTGGGGGACTGCTGGCGGCGCAAGCGTCCTCGGTCTTGACGCGGTAGGCACGCTCGAAGTCGGCAATGCGGCCGACTTGGTGCTGTACGATGTCGACGCACTGCGTTTCAATGGTTTCCACGATATGGCGATCGCACCGGTTGCGGCGGGCGAACCAACAACCGTTCGATACAGCGTCGTGGGCGGCCGTGTTGTCGTCGACGACGGTGAGATCCCCGGTATGGATCTCGGAGAGCTTCGGCGGGACGCACGGAAAGCGGTGCAGCTCTTGCTTGTCTGAACCGGGTATTGACTCGGCACGTGGTGCGAGCGTTCGAAATGCAGTCGACCTCGCTCACGTTCGCGTCGCCCGTCGGTCTTCGGTCGCAACCACCGACGTGATTTAGCTCGGCAATTGAGAGGAGTAAGCGTCGAAGGCGGCTGCCAATAAATCTCAACCAAAGGAAGATGCTTTCTGCAGGTTTCGAGCGGCAGACAATGCGAGGTTTACGTCCAAAGGTTCGTCGACGTCTGTTTTCCATTCGAGATCCCAATGACAAAGAATCGCACTTTGCTTGGCATGTTGACCCCGTCGTCCAACACATGGCTCGAACCGCTGACAAGCGCGATGCTTGCAAGCTTGCCGGATGTTACGGCTCACTTCGCGCGCTTCCCCGTCTCAGAGATTTCGCTTAGCGATCAATCCCTCGGACAGTTCGACGAGTCGGCGATCACTCATGCTGCGCAGATGCTAGCTGACGCGAGAGTCGACGTCATTGCGTGGAACGGTACATCCGCAGGATGGCTCGGCTTTGAAACCGACGAGCGCCTGTGTCGTCGGATTACCGAGATTACTGGTATTCCAGCAACCACATCGGTGCTGGCACTCAACGAGATCTTGAGGAAGACCAATGTACGCGAACTCGGTCTGGTGACGCCGTATGTCGATAGCGTACAAAAGAAAATCATCGACAACTATCATCGTACCGGCGTGACCTTTCTGAATGAGCGGCATCTGAATCTGCAGGTAAACTTCTCCTTTGCCGAAGTCCCGGTCGACACGATTCGCACAATGGTCCGCGAAGTCGCGACGTCGCGGCCCGGCGCGATTTCAATATTCTGCACCAACCTGAACGCCGTTCGCATCGTATCCGAACTTGAACAGGAAATCGGGATTCCTGTCTACGACACGATCGCGACCGCCGTGTGGAAGTCCTTGCAGCTCGCCGGCTATGACACGTCCCGCTTGGCAAGCTGGGGGCGTTTGTTCAGCGAAGTTGTTTAAGGGCGGTTAACCCCACCAACACGCCTGATGAATTTTCTGAAAAGGATCCACCTACCTGCGCACCGTCAATATCCTTTCTCACATGGGCAGGTTGCCCGCTTTAGATCAACGAGCAATGCTGAATCTGTCGTGACCCGTCGTTCTTCAAAGCGTCAAATTGGCGCCGCTGTACCGCCTCCCTTACGGACAACATAATCGGAGTTAAATTGGCCGCTTGGCGAGGAATCGCTGCATGCGCGGACTGGTGGAACAGGCTGCAGCGCCGTTCGTTCTGAAATGGTTGATATGCGCGGTGAACTCGCCGGGTTCTGTCGCAATAAGGATGGAGGGGCAAGCAAAGGCGATATGATATGCAGTGCTTATTTGGCCAACGAGTAAAGCTGCTCGGCAGCAGTTTGGCCAGAGCCTGTCATCTGGCCCTTCTTAATCATATGCATGAGTTCGATGCCGCCCAGCAGAATGCGTGCACACCGGAATGTCTTGAAGCCGAGCATGGAGCGAGTGCGCCGTTTGATTGCCCGGTGATCCTGTTCGATAATGTTATTCAAATACTTGTTCTGGCGGATCTTGATCGGCGTGCCGCGCTGGGCGTTCAGCGCTTCAAGCGCGGCCAGGTTTGAGCCACTTTTATCGATCGTTATCGTCTCAGGTTCGCCGTTCTGATCAATCGATTTCTCAAAGTAACGCTGTGCTGCAGCCTTGTCGCGATGGGCTCGTAGCAGGAAATCAACCGTGTGACCCGCCTTGTCTACTGCTCGATACAGATACTTCCACGCTCCCTTGACCTTGATGTACGTCTCATCAACGCGCCAGCTCTTGCCCACCGGGCGCTTGCGGCGACCGAACGCTTTTCCAAGCACTGGCAGCAATTTGATTGCCCAACGATGCACCGTCGAATGGTCGACCTCGATGCCTCGCTCACCCATCATCTCTTCCAGGTTTCGTACACTCAGTCCGTAGGCAACATACCAGCGCACACACATCAGCATCACATCAAACGGATAATGAAAGCGTTTAAACACGTGCGATTAGGCTGGCGTCAGGCTCTGTTTCATCGGGGCAAAGACTTCGTTTTGGCGCCGAACATAATACCGCACCGCCTTATTGCGACAGAACCAGGCGTGATGCAGGGCGCGAGGACGCCTTCGCCGCGCTCGTTCTCGATGAACGCCTCCGCTTTCGGCTCGACCGCGGACGGAGCAACGGGCAGCATTTTATCGGGCTGCAAGGAGGGATGCGATATGCGTCCGACGTGCCATAGCTGCATGAACATCAACCCGCCCGCCTCGTGCACGGTGTCCGCCACGAGCCGCCAGCCCTGGACCTGCTCGCGGCTATGAATCCCAGGCGTCCATGCGTAGCCCTGCCCTTGCATCGACACCTGCGTCGCCTCGCTGATGATGAGCGCGGCCGCTGCGCGCTGCGCGTAATAGCAGGCGTTGAGCTGGGACGGTATGTTGCCTGGCTGGCTCGCGCGCGAACGCGTCAGCGGCGCCATTACGACACGATGACGCAGGTTGTACGATCCCACCTTTACGGGTTCGAACAGCTTGCGCGGTGGAATTTGCTCGTCGTGCTGCCCGGCCTCCCCCGGCGCTATGTCCGTATCAGGCATAACGTTGCTCCTTGCTTTTTAACTGCGCTCGACAAGTACTGCCAGGGACGCTTCGAAGCGTCGATGTTACAACCTCGACAGCATCCCGCTCCTGGCCCAGTGTAGCCATGAGCCCGTACGCGATTCTTTCCGGTTTCTGCCCAGATGTGTCGCGATCCTGCGCTCACCGGTCCATCGCTTCATCGGGGGCCGTGTCAGCCAGATCCGAACCCCTTCCCGCCCAGCCAGAAGTTCCTGCCGGACGGCAAGACCCAGGACCTCGGTGAGTTCATCAATATCGACATGACGCAGGTGCCCGCCAAGTCCAAGCAGTCAGTAAGAAAGGCAAGCATCGTTAGTTATCCTCGCGACGCCTGTTCCTTCGCATCAGATACGTATCCATGATCCAGCCGTTTGCCCGGCGCGCTTCCGCTCGAATCCGTTCGATATCCCCGGCTACGTCCTTGAGTTTTCCCGACACCAGAATTTCATCCGGTGTGCCGATATAAGCCCCCCAGTAAATGTCGATGTCCTGATCCACGAAATGCTTGTAAGCGTTTTCGGCGTCCAGCATCACCACGACGCTGTCGACGTTGTCCGGAAAACCTTCGGCTATCCGCCTCCCGGTTGTGATCCCGATCGCCCCTCCAATGCTATTCAACGGTATCTTGTGCTGTGCTGCCAATGCCTGGATGCTGCTTATCCCCGGTATCACTTCGTACTCGAGATCGTGACCGCCCTTCCCGATGATCGACTCCATGATCCGGATCGTGCTGTCGTAAAGCGCAGGGTCGCCCCATGTGAGAAACGCGCCGCATTCTCCATCGGACATCGCGTCAGAGATCAATTGTTCGAAGACGGCCGCTTTGTCATCGTTAAGCGTCTCGACGCTCGCCTGATAATTCACAACGTCCCGTGCCCGCTCAGGACTGGTTGCTTCGGCGAAACGGTAGTCATTGCCCCTGATGAAACGACGGCAAATTTCCTTGCGCAACGCGATCAGCTTTTCTTTGGCAACGCCCTTGTCCATCACGAAGAAAACATCGACTTCGTTAAGCGCGTTGACTGCCTGCATCGTCACATAGTCGGGGTTGCCGGCGCCAATACCAATGATCAGGATTCGCTTCATAAACATGTCTCGATCAAGTGATGATGATAAGTAGTCGGAACGATCAAAACATTCAGAACGTGTATGCGGCCTTGCCGAATGCGGTCCGCCCCAACGTGTTGTAGCCGTATGCCGTCACGTACTGACGATTAAAAAGGTTGGACAAACTGGCTGACACGGTGAGATGCGAATTGACCTTGTACGCCGCACGCAGGCCAACGGTTGTGTACGACGGCAGGTAGGTTGCGTTGAACTGGTCGTCGTAGGTCGACCCGCCGTAAAGCAAGGATACGCCGGTGCTAAGCGCATGCAGATGGAACTCATCCCACGTGTGATCGACGTTCAGACTGACGGTCTGGCGCGGACGACGGTTAAGCCACGTCTGGTCGGTAACGTCCTGCGGATTCAAAATTCCAATCGCGAGACTGACAGGCGTCGAGTTGCCAAGCGTGCCCTTGTACGACAGGTCGATGCCCTGAATATGCGCGCGCCCTACGTTGACCGGGAGAAAAGTCACCGAGTCGTAAGTGATGAGGTCATGCACGCGAGTGTCATATACAGCGACGGTAAAGGTACCGAACGAAGTGGCGGCATCAAGCGCCGCCTCGACCGTGTCGCTGCGCTCAGGCAGCAGGTTCGGGTTCCCGAATCCCGGGTAGTACAGGTCATTGAAAGTCGGAAGCCGGAATGCGTTGCCATACGAAACGCGCGCCGTATAAATAGGGGTGATCGCATAAGCCAGAGCGACATTGCCGGTATTGACCGACCGTCCCTGAATGATCTCGTGGCGCCCGGCCAGGAACAAGGAAAACGCACCGAGCGTCATCGATTGATGGAGTGAAAACGCCGAATCGTTGCGTGTCGGCAGGCCCGTGGGAATATCAACTGGCAGGAAAGCTTGTTCACGGGTGAAGTCGTACGCGAGCTTGGTCTCGCCGGATACCGGCAGACTGAAGAGCGTGACTCCGCGTTCCTGATGGGTCAGCGAAGTCGACGTGCTGAGGCGCGTCGAGTCGATCTCATCGGTCGGAACGTCCGGGTCGTTCGCGTAGATGAACTGACGGTCCGTGGCGTAACCGACAGACTGGTCAAACTGCGTGTACGGCGTAATGTCCAGATGAAATGCAGCGCCAGTCGTCAGTTGATGATCAAGCTGACGGTTGTCGCCGCCAGCATTGTCGTAGGACAGATCGGACCGGTGATACAGCGCGAATGTGGAGATCGACCAGTCGCCGCGCGCATAGCCGAGACGCGCATCCACGTCCTGAGCATGGTACGGATTGCGGCCATCCTCATGACCGTAAGCGCCAGGCTGAGTTGCATCGATTCCCGCAGTATTGTAGTCGTGCAGGCCCAGCGAATAAGTCAGTCCGGACAGTGCCGAGAGCGGTCCCGTGGACGGAATACTGCCTGAGGTGCGGATCTGCGTATCGAATGTTTTGTTCGACCCGCCGCCTGTTGAAATCGTGGTCTGGTTGGGCTGGTTGGCTGCGTGGTTCGTGAAGAGTTGCACGACGCCACCCACTGCATCCGCGCCAAATGAAGCGGCCGCCGGCCCTGAAATCACTTCGACACGATCAAAGGCCGAGGTCGGCAGATCGGCCCACGCCGCTTGTCCCGTAGTCGACGAACCAACGCGGATACCATCGATGAATACCGCAACCTGACTGCCCGATGAACCGCGGATGCTGACGGAGGAAAGCGAGCCGGGGCCGCCGTTTTGTGAAATGGTCACGCCCGGCAGTGTTGCGAGGGCTTGCGTGATGCTCGGGTCACTGGGCGACAGGCGGTCGAGATCCGCGCGGGTGAGGACCTGTGTCGATGCATAGCGCTGATCGAACGATTGCGGCAAATGCTGCGTGTCACCAGTGACGACAATGTTGGGCAATGTGGCAGCGGACGGAAGCTGCTCCGGTTGCGGCAACGAGGAGTCGTCCGCTGCCTGTGCAACCTGCCATGCCGAAACCGTCAGCGCAGAGGTGAGGATGAAATAACGGAACTTCATACGGCGAAAACCTTGTTATGGGGAAGACTGTAGGCATGCTGCGAGCGCAAATGCAGCATGCCGGTTCTGGATGCCGGCACGACAAGACCCATGGTCTTTAGGGGGTCACTGCCCGGCCGCGGACGCCACGAGCCGATGCTATAAGTCTGCTTCGACTGGGATCATCCGATGAGCATGTACAGCGGTCAGGCATATTTCTCGAAGGAACCGATGGGGTTTGATCGCGAGGCCAATACCAGTTCATGCCTGAGCCGTTGACCTTGCCAGACGCGGCAAGCGGGCAACAGGTTCATCGACGCGAGGGTGACTCGCCGACGCATACCAAGCTGGGGAATCGAGGCAATGCCGCCTCGGCTGGATGCCCGGATGGCGGGCAGTATCGGTCATATGCTTATCTCCCGGGGAGTGCGCGCCCCAAAGTCGGAAAGAGGTATACGACGCCGAGGTCTGACTTCCGGTTTGCGCTGAAACCGGTCACAGTGGCGCGACCGCGCTGGATTTACACCAGCTTCCACGAGTCGTAAGCGCGCATTTTACTTCTGAAAACCCATCCGGCACTACCCAAGTGAGGGTTATTGGGTCATCGGCCTTGCGCCCGGCTGCGGCCATGTCCGCTTTCGACGCGCCTGTTTGTTCAAACTTTTTTCATTGCGACGCTGCCGATCGCGGAGACCGTTCGTTAAGAAAACATGTATGGACATGTATTGCACATGTCATGCCAATAACGACACCTAGAATTTATGAAACATCCCAATTGAGATGCCGTGCGGATTGGCGCCGGCATAGGCCAGCGGCAAGCCTGAATTCGCCGATCCGGCCAGCGTATAAGACGCCTGATTGTGGTTGGTCAGATAAGAAATCGTGCTGTATACGCTGGTATTTTTAGAGAGATCATACTGAGCCAGTGCGGCAATCTGATTCGCATTATTGCCAGCGGTGGTTTTATCATGCAACGCGGTATAGCCTAATGCCACGAATACACTCGGCGTGAATTGATATTTGCCGGAAACGCCGTAAACGTCCACATTCAGATTGATATTCGTCCATCTGCTGGCGGCCCAACTGGCGTAAATCGTGGCCTTCTGGATGGTGTACGAAGCGCCCGCTTCCATGGCGGTATCGGTCGAGGAATTACTGGCGTTTTTCACAGCCTGCCACGCCACCGTAGCGGCAATCGGCCCGCTGTTGTATTGAAGGTCGGCCTGATAGCTCGATCCTGCCGAGCGCAATCCACCCGCGTCGCCAAACCCGGCGTAGACGCCTGCCTGCAAGCCTCCGATGACCGGCGATTGGTACGAGACGGTATTACTCGTGCGCACAACATAGGTCATCATGTTGCTGAATCCGGACGCTTGAGTCGCGGCTCCAAATGCGTCCAGATAACCCTGATCGTAAAAGACCGGCGAGTTCTGGCGGCCCAGTCTCACCTCGCCCCAATTACCCGATAACCCGACCCACGCCTGCCGGTTGAACATCTGGCCGGCAGAAGCGAATGACCCGTCGTTTGGATTAAAGCCATTCTCGAGCTGGAAATTCACCTTGTTGCCGCCGCCGATATCTTCGGAGCCCTTTAGTCCAAAACGGCTGGCCCATTCGGAACTCGATCCAACGGCTGCGGTGTAATGATTGCCCGTGTTCACGTATTGAAAGAATTCATCCACGATACCGTAGAGCGTCACGCCAGAATCTGCGTGGGCATAATTACACGACAACAACGCTGCACATGCAGCGTATCGACCCAGCTTCATAACCCCCCCGGTGATAAAAATATCGGACGTGCCACGGCAGTGAACAAGTTACCTACCTATCCGCTTTAAAAAGTACATGTATGAACAGGATCAAAATGTAGGGTGCCATTTCTTCGCAGTCAAGCGATTTGAACGTAGGGGAAAATGCCTAGATGACGGCGAGAATAAGGGTGCATTTACGGGGCACCGCGTACTCCCTGCCCGCTCCTCGGCGCGGAACCGGGCGCCGAACGCTGATTCAGGACTGAAAGGTAAGCCTGGTCGTCGGCATGTTCGACGAATCCCGCACTGGTGCTTCGCCGTCGCGCGTCCCAGCCGGTCCTCTGGTAACGTATCCGGCCAACGTGCTTCCGCTCACGAACCCACCGTATGGAAACAATCCCCCTTTCGGCCGCTCGTACCCTGCATCTGATCGCACAAGGACTAGTTGCGCCGCCACGCCGCAAGGCGACAAAAACAGACGTGCTGGACGCAATTCGCCGCTTGGCGCAGTTGCAGATCGACACCATCCACGTGGTTGCTCGCAGTCCTTATCTCGTGTTGTTCAGCCGTGTTGGCGACTATCAACCGCAATGGCTCGACGAGCATCTGGCCGAGGGTTCCCTGTTCGAATATTGGTCGCATGAGGCCTGCCTGGTGCCCATAGAGGACTACGGTCTGTTGCGTCACCGAATGCTCGATCCCGTGGGGATGGGCTGGAAATACGCGGCGGAGTGGCATGAGAAATATCGTGAAGACATCGAGCGCCTGCTCGAGCAAATCCGTGAGAACGGCCCTATCCGCTCAGCCGATTTCGCTCGGGAAGGCGGCAACGGCGCGGGCTGGTGGGATTGGAAACCAGAAAAACGTCACCTGGAAGTGCTATTCGCAACCGGCGAGTTGATGGTCGCCGAGCGACGCAATTTTCAGCGGATCTACGACGTAACCGAACGCGTGCTGCCACAGTGGAATGATTCGCGCGACCTGCCACCTGTAGAAACGGTTTCGCAGGAACTGCTCAAGCGCGCGTGTCGGGCGCTGGGCATTAGCCGCGCCGACTGGGTGGCGGACTATTACCGCATGCCGCGCCGTCCGTATACATCGGCGTTACACGAGCTGGCCGATGCCGGTGAGTTGATACCCGTGCGCGTCGAGGACTGGAAGGCGGACGCGTTCGTGCATCGCGATCTGGCGGACAAGCTGGACGATGTGGTCGCCGGTCGCCTTGCTTCCACGGTGACCACGGTACTGTCACGATTCGATCCGGTGGTCTGGGATCGCAAGCGGGCGAGCACGTTGTTCGGATTCGACTACGTGATCGAGTGCTATACCCCTGCCGCAAAACGGAAATATGGTTACTTCGTACTCCCTATATTACATCGTGGACGCCTCATCGGACGGGTGGACGCGAAGGCTCATCGTACGCAAGGTATTTTCGAACTCAAGTCGTTGTATATCGAGCCGGGAGTGCGGGTGGGAACAGGCTTGACGGCTGATCTGCGCAAGGCTTTGCAACGTTGCGCGGACTGGCATAAAACCCCGCAGCTAGTGGCCGGCGCGGGCGTTCCCGCAGCGCTCGCTGCTGCATTGACCGGCGCTGCATGAAGGCTGGTCCAAGTTCACACCGTGCTCGTCAGCCGGTCGACCAACGCGCGTGCGAGCGGTGGCAGGTCTTTCATACTGCGCACGCAGATCTTGAGCTTGCGTTCGGCCCAAGGATCGTTCAAGCGAATCATGCGGATCTTCAAGGTCTTGCCGTGACGTATTGCCACCGACTCAGGAACGATGCCGATGCCAACGCCCAGTTCGATCATCCGGCATGCGGCTTCAAAATTGCCTACCTGGATACGCAGTTTCAGGCGCGCGCCCAGCGCGTTTGCAGCGGTGACAATGAACGCATGAATCGCACTGGTCGTTGGCAATCCGACGAAATTGTCGTTCAGCGTGCGAGCGAAATCGACTGATTTTTCGCCCGCTAGCGGATGATCCACCGACGTCACCAGCACAAGCCGGTCATCGCGATACGGCAGCATCTCGAGATGATCGGCATGCACGTTACCCGCGACGATGCCAATGTCCGTCGCACTCTCCGCCACGCCTTTGACGATCTCTCCGCTCAGCACTTCACGCAAGTCGATATTGATATCCGGGTGGTCGCGCAGAAAAGCGCTCAGTACGGAAGGGAGGAATTCGCTGATCGCGGTGGTGTTGGCCCAGATCCGCACATGGCCCTTTATGCCCTCGCCGTACTCCTGCATGTCGCCGGCCAGATGCTCCACGCGCTCCTGCACCAGGCGCGCATGATGCACAAACGCCTCACCCGCCGGGGTCAGCGTCATGCCGTGACTTGTCCGGTACAGCAGCTTGAAACCAAGTTGCTCTTCGAGGTTCTTGATACGGTTGCTCGCCGCGGGCGGCGAGATATGGCAGCGCTCGGCAGCGCGTGCGAGGTTCCTGGTGTCGGCCAGATTGACAATGAGCGTCAGATCGACGAAATCGAAATGCATGTCGGTGGCGGGCGGAAGTCCGCATAGCGGTCGCGGAAATGAACCGGGACTGCAATCTTAACGGACCACGAAACGCATCGCCAACAAAGCAAAATTTGCTACTGGTGCGCGTCCATTATTCGCCGTGCTTTCAGGATCACCGGCATATCGACCATCTTTCCATCGACGGCCACCGCGGCGCCGCCGCTTGCTTCCACCGCTTGCAGCACACGTTTCGCCCACGCCAGCTCCGCGTCCGTCCATGCATACGCGCGATACACGGCGTCGACCTGCTTCGGATGAATACAGAGCTTCGCGCCGAAACCGAAACGACGGCCGCGTCGTGCTTCGGACTCGATGAATGCGGAATCGTCCAGCACGGTCGAGACGCCATCGACTGGCGTGGCCAGGTTGGCCAATCGCGACGCGAGCACGATCTGCGAGCGAAACATATCGAGTTCCCCGCCGTCGCCCTCAATGTTCAAGTCGATCTGAAAATCCAGCGTGCCGAACACAATGCGCAGCACGCGCTGCGTCGCGCACAGCAGCGCAAGGTTAGCGAATCCGCGCGCGGTTTCCACGATCGGCAGGATGGTCAGCGACGGATGCGCATGCGCCAGCACCGTCTCTATCTGCTCGCGCGTTTCAGCTTTCGGCAATACGATGCCCGCCACGCCCGGATGACTCGCGATCGCCACTGCATCGTTGGCGAACCACTCGGTATCTGCTGCATTGATGCGCACGAACGCAGGACGGACTGCATCCAGGTGCGCGCGCACCGTCTCGCGGGCGCCCTGCTTTTCTTGCGGCTGAACCGCGTCTTCCAGATCGAAGATCACTGCGTCGGCACCGCTCGCGCGAGCCTTCTCGAAGCGCTCGGGGCGATTCCCCGGAACGAACAAATAAGAACGCTCGCTCATGCCCGCACATCCACTTCGAAGAGCGAACCAATACGTGTCTCCGATGCAATGCCCCACGCCGCATCGAGCAAACGCGATGCTTCCTCGTCCGACGCTGCGCCTGAAAATTCGGCAAGCCGGCGAAACTTCATGGCAATCTCGTCGCGCGAGAGCGTGTTGCCGGGGTCTCCCTTTGGTTCATCGACACACCCGGTCAGTTCGCGGCCATCGCGCGTGCGCACCGTGACCTTGCCGATCCAGCGCGCGGGATAAGCGCGGTCGACTTCTTCGTCGAAGACCATCTCGACCTTGCTGCGAAAATCGATGACGCGCGTCGAGGCATATTGTTCTTCGAACTCGGTAACGCCCGCATAACCGTGATACGCGACCAGCGCCAGTACGGTACCCATGTTGAACTTGGCCTGATGAACCGTCGTGGGCACGGTCACCGCGCCGAGCACATCGATCGCGCCTTGATGCACGCGCGCCGTCACGCGTTCGATGTCTTGCGGCTTGAGGCCATGCTCCGCCATTACTGCGAGCAACGCGTCAGCGGCGGGATGAGTGTGGCGACACGCAGCGTGATACTTGAATGAGGTTTCGGTGAGCGCCCAACGTTCGCCCAGGCGGTCGGTGAGGCGGGACGGGTCGGCGTCGGTGGACATGCCTGCCGCCATGCCCTTCTCGCCCTCCAGGATGCGCGTGGCGCCCTTGAAACCATCGGCCGCCAGCGTTGCAGCCATCAAACCGTTGGCGGACGCCATGGCCGTGTGAAGCTGTTTGGAATCGGCGGCGTCACGCAAGAATTCCCACAAGCCGCTCGCCTGCGTACCGGCCGAACCAAACGCGTCAAGCATCTGCACCGGCGACAACCCGAGCATTCGTCCCGCCGCGGCAGTCGCCGCCACGGTCCCTGCTGTACCCGTTGTATGGAAGACCTTGTAGTGGGAACGCCCGAGAAATTCGCCGATGCGTATCCCCACTTCGTATCCTGCTACCACGGCGGCGATAAAGTCTCGGCCCGACGCATGCGCCGCCTGCGCCAATGCCAGCGCGACAGGAAACACCACGGTTGCCGGATGAAAGACGGAGCCGTTATGCACGTCGTCCTGTTCCACGAAATGCGAGGCGGCGGCGTTCACCATCGCGGCGAAATACGGTGTTGCGCGGGTGCGGTCGATCAGCACTTCGGCTTGCCCGTTGCCGTTCGCGGCACCCGCCATGCTCGCAAATAACGCAATGCTTTCGACCGGCCGCGCGCCCTTGCCTCCGAGCGCCGACCCAAGCCAGTCGACGTACAAGTTCACCGCGCGCTCCACGACGTGCTGCGGAATATCGTCGAAGTGAAGTGATGCCGCGAAGGTCGCGAGCGTCCGGCTGAAATGATCGGTCATCGTAGTGATTGCCTGAAGAGTTTAGATGGTGCCCGTTTCGCGCAACGCCTGGATCTGCGAGGCTTCATAGCCGAGCTCTCGCAGGATGGCGTCGGTGTGTTCGCCCAGCGCCGGAACCGCGTCCATGCGCGGTGCGAAACCGTTCGGCGTGCCCGGCGGCAACAACGCGGGAATCGGTCCCGCCGATGTCCCCACCTCACGCCAGCGGCCACGCGACTCGAGTTGCGGGTGCGCCCAGACATCAGCCAGCGTGTTCATCTGCGCGTTGGCAATGCCGGCGGCGTCGAGCCGCTGCAACACCTCGGCTGCGGTCAATTTGCTGAACGCCGCGACAATCAGCGCTCGCAAGGCATCGCGTGACGCTGATCTTTTGGAGTTCGCGTCGAAGCGCGGATCGGCGGCAAGCGACGGCTGTTCAAGCACGCGCTCGCAGAACACTTTCCATTCACGTTCGTTCTGCAAACCCAGCATGATCGTTTTTCCATCTCCCGCCAGAAACGGGCCGTACGGATAGATGGTCGCGTGCGAAGCGCCGGATAAAGCCGGGGGACTTTGGTCACCAATTGCGTAGTACAACGGATAACCCATCCACTCGACCATGCTTTCGAGCATCGACACATCGATCCGGCATCCCTTGCCGGTGCGTCCGCGCAAAATCAATGCGCTCAGGATGTTCGAGTAGGCGTACATGCCGGCAGCGATATCGGCGATCGAACAACCTGCTTTCGCCGGCTCACCGGGTGAACCGGTAATCGACAGAAATCCGGATTCACTCTGGATCAGCAAGTCATACGCCTTCTTGTCCCGATACGGACCGTCAGCGCCGTAGCCCGAGATATCGCAGACAATCAGCTTCGGGTATTTCACGCTTAATGTGTCGTAGCCAAGCCCGAGCCGGTCCGCCGCGCCGGGTGCAAGGTTTTGCACGAGCACGTCGGCATCGGCGACAAGGGTATCGAGAATCTTCGCCGCTTCCGGTTGCTTGACATCGAGTGACAGGCTTTCCTTCGAGCGGTTCGTCCAGACGAAATGCGACGCGAGCCCATCGACACGTTCGTCATAACCGCGTGCGAAATCGCCCGTTCCCGGCCGCTCGATCTTGATCACGCGGGCGCCCAGATCGGCGAGCTGGCGCGTGCAGAACGGCGCGGCAATCGCGTGTTCCAGCGTAATGACTTTGATGCCGTCGAGTGGTCGCATGATTTAGAACGAGCGTGGCAAACCGAGGATATGTTCAGCGACATACGAGAGAATCAGGTTCGTGGAAATAGGCGCCACCTGATACAGGCGCGTCTCGCGGAACTTGCGTTCGACATCGTATTCGCAGGCGAAACCGAAACCGCCGTGGAATTGAAGGCATGCGTTCGCTGCTTCCCACGATGCGTCGGCCGCCAGCAACTTCGCCATGTTGGCTTGTGCGCCACAGGGTTCGTGGGCGTCGAAGCGACGTGCCGCTTCAAAGCGCATCAGGCTTGCCGCTTCGACGTTGACGAACGAGCGCGCGATCGGAAACTGCACGCCCTGGTTCTGCCCAATAGGCCGTCCGAACACGATGCGTTCCTTCGCATAAGCGGTCACCTTGTCGACGAACCAGTAGCCGTCGCCAATACATTCCGCCGCAATCAGGGTACGTTCCGCGTTGAGGCCGTCGAGGACATATTTGAACCCTTGCCCTTCTTCGCCGATCAGGTTTTCTGCGGGAATTTCCAGGTTGTCGAAGAAAAGTTCGTTGGTCTCGTGATTGACCATGTTCAGGATCGGCTGCACGGTCATGCCGTGTCCGATCGCCTCGCGCAAGTCGACGATGAAAATGGACATGCCTTCGGACTTGCGTTTGACATCGGCGAGCGGTGTTGTCCGGGCCAGCAAGATCATCAGGTCGGAATGCTGCACCCGCGAGATCCATACTTTCTGGCCGTTGATGACGTAACGGTCGCCGCGGCGCTCCGCGGTGGTCTTGATTTTCGTCGTGTCCGAGCCGGTGGTCGGCTCGGTGACGCCCATCGACTGGAGACGCAAGTCACCGCTCGCAATCTGCGGCAAATAGCGCTCTTTCTGTTGCGCCGAGCCATGACGCAGCAACGTGCCCATGTTGTACATCTGACCATGGCACGCGCCGGAATTGCCGCCGGCCCGATTGATCTCCTCCATGATCACCGACGCTTCCGTCAAGCCCAGTCCCGAACCGCCATATTCCTGCGGAATCAATGCGGCAAGCCAGCCGGCCTTTGTCAACGCATCGACGAAGGTTTCCGGATAATCGCGCGCTTCATCTATCTTGCGAAAATAGTCGCCGGAAAATTGCTGGCACAGGTCGCGAACGGCTTCCCGAATGTCCTGGAACTGATCGGAGTGAGTGGTCTGCATAAGGGCTTTTTAGATTTAGTTTTTAGTTTCAGGCGAGCGTAGCGGTAGCGCGCATCGTCAGGTAACCGTCATGGTCTTTGGCCCATAACTCGACAGTACGGCCGTCCTCCGACGGTTTGCCGCACACGGTGAACGGATTGGGCGCGAAGGTCGGGCTCAGCGCCCGGAACGCGAAGCTCGCGACGTTCGCATCGGGCAACTCGCGGCGCACGAGATCCACGAGCATTGTCGCGATCAACGGACCGTGGACGATCAGGCCCGGATACCCTTCTTCCTGCGTAACGTAAGGGTGATCGTAATGAATCCGGTGACCGTTGAAAGTCAGCGCCGAGTAGCGGAACAGCAACACCGGGTCAGTCGGAATTTCGCGGCTGAAGGATTCATCGACGGGCGCTGTGGCCGGCTCTTTTTTCGGTGCATTGGAAGCATCGGGAGCGGGTTCGTCGCGATAGACGATGTCGTGCTCCTCTTCGATTTTGAGCGCACCGTCCACTTCAATTTCATGCTGCACCGTCACGAACACGAGCCGGCCGGTACGACCCGTCTTGTCTTCGATATTCACAATGGTCGACGTGCGTGTCGCCTGTTCGCCAACCACCAGCGGTGCGTGAAATGTCAGGCGTCCGCCCGCCCACATGCGGCGCGGCAGCGGCACGGGCGGCAAGAAACCACCGCGCTTCGGGTGACCGTCGGGACCGGTCTCAGCCAGGGGCGAAACCGGTAAAAAATAGAGCCAGTGCCATAACGGTGGCACATTTTTCGTCTCTGGTTTGCGATTCACCGTAGCGGCCATGGCCGCCAGCGGGAACGCAGTGATGACGTCGTGGACGACTTGCGTTCTGTCCAGCCAGTCGTTGAAATTTTCGGTTGGAGCAGTTGGATAAGTTGAGTCGGGCACTTCGGGCACGATGGCGTCTCTCGTTGTACGTGGCAGCAGGATCGATCAGCAGCGTTGCAGTGAATGCAACTATGAACCCGTCTGCCCGTTTCGCGAAGTCGTGATTTCCGAAGCGGGGATTTTGTTTTACTTAACGCCCAAAACATTGCGCCTCGTGCGCGAGTCGGCGGAGGCCCGATCGCCATCGGCTGCTCGCCTTTCTACATGATCTGTCGTTCGGGCAGCACGAGAATAAGCCGCGTCACGCTGCCCGAATAAGCGGCTTCTAGTTTCCCAACGGCACCGGCGCATTTGCAGCTATCAAGCCATTCTGCTTGAGCAAAGCCCACAGGTCGGCAGGAATTTTGGCGGCCGCCAACGCGATATTCTCGCTAATGCGCGCGGGACGGCTTGCACCCGGAATAATGCCTGCGACCGCCGGATGTGCCAGTGAAAACTGCAGCGCCACCGATTTGATATCCACGTTGAACCGCCCGCAAATCAGCTTGATCCGCTCAACGCGTTCGATCATTGCTTGCGGGGCCTTCTGGTATTCGAAATGCTCTCCACCTGCGAGCAACCCTGAGTTATACGGGCCGCCCACAACAATCCCGAGACCTCGCGATTCGCACGCGGGCATCAGCTTTCCAAGCGCGGTTTCGTGATCGAGCAGCGTATAACGCCCCGCGATCAGGAAGCCATCGGGATCGGCGCGTTCAAGCGCGAGTTCGCAGGCTTCCACTCGATTCACACCCAAGCCCCACGCCTTGATCACCCCTTCTTCACGCAGCCGCGTGAGCGCTTTTGCAGCGCCGTTCATGGCGGTATCGAATACGGTCAGCCATTTATCGCCGTGAAAATCCTTCGCCGGATCGTGAATCCACGCGTAGTCGAGACGATCGGTTTTCAGACGCCGCAAGCTGTCTTCGATCGAACGCAGCGTGCCCTCCTCGGTGTAGTCGTACACAATCTTGTTCGGCAAGCCGTGTTCGAACAGACCGCCCTTTTCTCCCAGGTCACGCTGGGTAGGCGCCTCGAGTTCGTCCAGGATCAGGCGGCCAACCTTGGTCCCGAGCACGTACTCGTCACGCGGATGATTTGACAATGCCTCGCCCAGGCGGATCTCGGCGAGACCCGCACCGTAGAGCGGCGCGCCGTCGAAGTAACGAATCCCCGCTTGCCACGCGGCCTCGACCGTATCGAGTGCTTCCTGTTCGGGAATCTCGCGGAACATGTTGCCAAGCGGCGCAGTGCCGAAGCCAATACGATTTGGAATGGTGATGCGCATAATGAATTCCTGACAAGAAGTGGGTTTACAGGCCGCCGGGTTTTGCCGTGCCTAATGGGAATTGCGATTGAGATGTGAGGGGATCGCGGCGGTAGAGGCCGCTACTTGGCGCTGTCAGCGCGGCCAGCGGCGTCTCGCGCAGCAGTGAGGCCAGCAAGGGAGCGCCGCCGGCTACAGCGAGCGCGTAGAGGCTCGCGAGCAGACCGGTGGACGTGAAGATTGTCCGCGATAGTGCCAATGGCAATCGCGCTGACGGGCAGCGCGAGAAGAGCAAGCGACATGATGGTGACTCCCAAGCGATCTCGGGCGATTCGATAATTCGACGAACCGAAGCTTGCAAGTGTCTGCGCTTTGCTCTTTTTCAAAAACCCCGTGAAAGGCAGAAGACTCTTGATTAAGAGTCAACAATTACCGGAACAGCTCTCCCCCGACAATTACGCCACCCGTTGTCCTTCCAGGAACGTAGCCCGCGGAACCGGCAAGCGATCTGCCATGGCGACCCGCACGAAATCAGCCCTGAGACCGAGCGCAATCGCGCCGCGATCCGTCAGACCCGCTGCTTTGGCCGGCGCCGACGAGATCGTGCGAATAGCCTGGGGCAGCGACCAGCCGGCCTTATCGACGAGTTCGAACGTGGCGGTCAGCAAACTCGATGGCACGTAGTCCGACGACAAGATGTCGAGCAGCCCCGCGCGTGCCATCTCGAGCGCGGATACATTGCCCGAGTGCGAGCCGCCCCGCACGACGTTCGGCGCACCCATGATCGTCGCAATTCCGTGGTCCCTTGCCGCCTGCGCAGCCGCCAGAGTCGTGGGAAATTCGGCAAGGACAATACCGTCTTCCACGGCTTCCAGCACGTGCTCGACAGAAGTGTCGTCGTGACTCGCGAGCGGCAGGCCAAGCGCCTTGCAACGCGCCACGATCTCGTCGCGATGAACCCGCGCGTACCGCTGCTGGTCGCTAGTCAATTCACTCAGTACGGTGCTCGCGTGTTCATCGGTCCACTTGCCGTGGCGCTCCTGATATTTGCGCCATTGCACCGGATCGTGCCACTGGCGCTGGCCCGGCGTATGGTCCATCACGGAGACAAGGCGCAGCAGCGAATGCGAAACCAGCCCGTCGAATACGTCGAGTACATCCGCTGCCGCTATCTCGCATCGCAGATGCAGGAAGTGATCGACGCGCAGCATGCCGCTGGCCGTCAGCCGCTCGATCGAGCGTGCGCAGTTGGTCTGTATTTCCTTGCCGCGTACGCCCACGCCCCCGCGCGAGCCGATGCCGAGCGCATCGAAGACCGTCGTAATACCGGCCGTTGCAACCTGGGCATCGTGCACGAGGATGGCGGCGTCGTGATTCCATACCACGCCCGGTCGCGGCGCAATATGCTTTTCGATGTTGTCGGTATGCAGTTCAACGAGTCCGGGCAACAGATAATCACCGCCCCAGTCCTCCGCTTCCGCAACCGATGTCGTGCCGGGCGCTACTTCAGTAATGCGGCCGTCGGCGACTCGTACCACGCCTGTGAACTCTTCATCGCGAGTGACAATGCGCGCGTTTTTGATCAGCATGTCTGCAAGGTTTCCGTAATCGATGATGCCGAGGTCGCTGTTGTCGCCGAGTCTACTTGGCCGGCGGGAGCGTTCAGTTGGATCAGACGAGTCGTCACACGTTCACGCGTGTCCTCATCATGAAAAATACCGACAATTGCCGCGCCCCGCTCGCGTGCTTCCACGATCAGGTCCGCCACCACTTGCCGGTTCTCGGCATCGAGCGACGCCGTCGGTTCGTCGAGCAGCAGTAGCGGTTGTTCAGCAATCAGCCCGCGCGCGATGTTGATGCGTTGTTGTTCACCGCCAGAGAACGTGGCGGGCGCAAGCGTCCACAGCCGTCGCGCCACGTTGAGGCGTTCAAGCAACGCGCCCGCACGTGCCCGCGCTTGTTCTTCGTCCATGCCGCGTGAGATCAGCGGTTCGCTCACGAGATCAAGCGACGAGACCCGCGGAATCGCACGCAAAAACTGACTCACATAACCCATGGTAGACCGGCGCAAGCGGATTACGTCGTGTGGCAATGCATCGGACAGCGAAAGGTATTGCGATGACTGGCTTTCGTCGCGGATGGCGACCGTGCCGCGGGTGAGCAGATAGTTACCGTACATGCAGCGCAGCAACGTGCTCTTGCCGGCACCCGAAGGCCCCGCCAACACGACACACTCGCCGCGTTCCACATCCAGCGACACACCGCTCAGCGCAGCAATACGCACGCCACCCTGCTGATGCAGCGTAAAGGTCTTCTCGACGCCGCGCGCGCGCAGCATCAGCGTCGCGCGTTCGGCAAACGCAACTTCGTTGGAAAGATCGGCATTGGCATTCATTTTCGTACCTCAAACGGGCAGCACGGACGCAACCAACGTCTGTGTATAGGGATGTTGCGGGTCATCGAGCACCTGGTCGGTCAGTCCGCTCTCGACCACCCGCCCGTCCTTCATCACCATCAGACGATGCGCGAGCAAACGCGCCACACCAATATCATGCGTGACAATCAGGGCAGCAAGATGAAGCTTGGCGGTCAGCGTGCGAAGCAGGTCCAGCAGCCGCGCCTGCACTGACACATCCAGCCCCGCTGTGGGCTCGTCCATGAATACAAGGCGCGGCTTCGTGACAAGATTGCGCGCTATCTGAAGCCGCTGCTGCATGCCGCCTGAAAACGCGGACGGCAATTCGTCGATACGCGTGGCGTCCAGTTCAACCTGACTCATCCAGTCCGAGGCTGTTTCACGCAGACGTCCGTAGTGGCGTGCTCCGTTCGCCATCAACGGCTCGCCGATATTCGCCCCGGCCGACACGCCGTGACGCAGTCCGTCCCGTGCGTTCTGGTGCACAAAACCCCAGTCGGTACGCGCCAGCATCCGGCTGCGCGCCATGGGCAACGCGAACAGATCGAGCACGTCATTTTCGACGGTGCGATAGCGCAACGCGCCATCGTTCACGGGGGTTCGCAGCGCCAGCGCATTCAACAGAGTGGATTTGCCGGAACCGGATTCGCCGACGATGCAAAGCACTTCGCCCGGATAGATGTCGATGTCCACATCGACACAGCCGCCGCGGCCGTCATAGCGCTTCGTCAGTCCACGGCCGGTGAGCAGAGGGAGTGCGGGTGTCGATAAGTTCATGCTTCCTCCTGACCTGCGCGGCGTTCCTGGCAGTAGTCGCTGTCCGAACACACGAACATGCGCGCGCCCGCGTCATCCACAATCATCTCGTCGAGGAAACTCTCACGCGAACCGCACAACGCGCACTCGTGATCCCATTGCTGAATGGTGAACGGATGATCCTCGAAGTCGAGACTCCGTACCTTCGTATAAGGCGGAATTGCATAGATGCGGCGTTCGCGGCCTGCGCCGAAAAGTTGCAGCGCAGGGTTCATGTGCATCTTCGGGTTATCGAACTTCGGGATGGGCGATGGCGACGTGAGATATCGATCGTTCACGAGCACCGGGTAGTCGTAGGTGGTCGCAATGCTGCCGTGCTGCACGATGTCCTCGTAATACTTCACGTTGATCAGCCCATAGTCCGCCAGCGCGTGGAGCTTGCGGCTCTCGGCGACGCGCGGTTCGAGCCTGAATAGCGGCTCCGGCATGGGCACTTGATACACCAGGATCTGCGCTTCTGTCAGCGGCGTTTCCGGAATCCGGTGACGCGTCTGGATAATCGATGCATCCACCGTGCGCGTGGTGGTCGCAACACCCGCCGTGCGGGCAAAGAAGCGGCGAATATTCACGGCGTTAGTGGTTTCGTCCGATCCCTGGTCGATCACCTTCAGCGTGTCGCTGCGTCCGATGATCGCCGACGTAACCTGCAAGCCACCCGTTCCCCAGCCATACGGCAAGGGCATTTCCCGCGATGCAAACGGCACTTGGTGACCCGGCACGGCCACGGCCTTCAGCAGCGCGCGACGGATCATGCGTTTGGTTTGTTCATCGAGGTAGGCGAAGTTATAGCCTTCAGCCATGGCACTTTCTTCAGTACGCGCATTCATGCAGCGTTCTCCTCGCTGGGCTCGGGTTGCGGTTCATGCGCTTGATGTTTTTCCTGAGCAGCCTGTTCACGTTGCGCTTGTTTCTCGATGCCCGCACGCAGGCGCCGCAGCAATTCGAGTTCGGACTGGAAGTCCACATAGTGCGGCAATTTCAGATGCTGCACGAAGCCCGATGCCTCCACGTTGTCGCTGTGATAGAGCACGAATTCCGCGTCTTGCGTCGGCGATGAAACGGTCTCGCCAAGTTCTTGCGCGCGCAATGCACGGTCGACCAGCGCCATCGCCATGGCCTTACGCTCCGAGTGACCAAAGGCGAGGCCATACCCTTGCGTGAAGGTGGGCGGCACGTCGCCGCTGCCCGCGAACTGATTGATCATCTGGCACTCGGTGATGTCGATATCGCCAATCTCCACCGCGAATCCCAACTCTTCAAGCTCCAGTTCGACGGCGACTTCGCCGTAGCGAATCTCGCCGGCGAACGGATGCGAGTTTGCATATCCGCGCTGGGTCGCATAGCCGACGGCGAGCAGGAAACCTTCATCGGCACGGGCAAGGTTCTGCAAACGAACCGGCCGCGCGACTGGGAACATCAACGGCTCACGCGAGAGATCGCCGGGTTCGGGCGCGTCCGCGTGGATCTTTTCCTGCTCGATCAACCCTTCCTTGTCGAGGAGCGCAAGCACGCGCGGCATGGCTTCCTGCTCAGGTGCGATCTTCTTTGAGCTGCCGACGTTGGACGCGCGCGGACCGCCTTCCGCAAGCAAGCTGAAATCAAGCAGACGCTGCGTATAGTCGTACGTGCCGCCGAGCATCTGTCCGCCCGGAATGTCCTTGAACGCAGCTGAAATGCGCCGCTCCGCCAGCATGTTTTCCGTGTCGAGCGGCACCGTATAACCGAAGCGCGGCAGCGTCGTGCGATACGCCCGCAGCAGGAAAATGGCTTCCACCAGATCTCCGGCTGCCTGCTTGATCGCCAGTGCAGCAAGCTCTTCGTCGTAGACCGACCCTTCGGTCATCACCCGCGCAACCGCCAGCCCAAGCTGCTCGCGAATCTGGTCGACACCGAGTTCCGCGATAGCTTCATCGCCGCGCCGGTTGGCTGCGAGCAAGTCCCATGAACGTTCGATCGCGCGTTCACCGCCTTTGACTGCAACGTACATCAGGCCACCTCCACGCGAGTGGTGCGCGGCAGGCCGATGACCGATCCGCCGTGCACGAAATAACAGTCGATACCGCAAGGAAACTGGCTCGCCAATAACGCGCGCTCATGCCAGAAAGAAGGTGTTACCCCGGCGATACGGACCGCCTGGGAATCGCGAATGCCGGGGCCTCGCCATGTCATTTGCGGGCCCTCGTTAAGCGAGTCCACGCTGATGAACAACATGGCCGCGCTCTCCGGTGTCTCCGGATCACCCAGCGAAAATGCATCCAGCGGCGGCAATGACTGCGCATCGTGCAGATAGGCGAAGACCGCTTGCGCGTGATCGTTCGTCAGCGGCGCACCGGTATGAAAACGCAGCGCGTCGCTCAAGCCCCGATGCTCATGTTGCAGCAGCACGGGCGTCGAATAGTCGGCCAATGCGAGCAGCGCAGCGAACGCGGCCATGGGCACGTGGGCTGCGGCCGTGCCGCCGTCCTGCTCGAGGCTGGGCAGCACGGCGTCGATCGAAACAATCTTCCCGGGCCGCGACAGCGCGTCGAGCAGCGCACGGAACACGCCTTGCGAATCATGGACGGTGTCGTTGAAACCGGGAGTCAGGGTCGCGAGGTCGATGCTCGTGACGTCCGGCCCGCGCAAGTTGTTTGAAAGCTTGTCAGGTAACATCAATCGCCCCTTACCATCGTAAAGAATTCCACCTTGGTACCCGCGGCGCGAGCCTGTTTTTGCGCCCGGTTTTCAGCGATGCGCGCCGCGAGCGGCGCCAGCAAGTGCTCTTGCATCCGGGCTTCGAATGCAGGTGTTTGAAGCAGCGCGTCCGCCAGCGCGGCGAGCGTCGCTCGCTCCTTGTCGCGCCCCATATGAACCGCCATGCCGACCGCGGGTATCGCAGAATGGCCCTCGCCTGCCCGCAGCCGAAGCGTGGCACGCGTCACCGTCATTTCGCCCAGATTGAACGCGTCGCCGCTGCCGCCAACCCGTCCGCGCACCATGGCGAGACCGATATCGGGTGCGCGCAGCCAGTCGAATTCAGGCGGCGACGCACCGTCCAGCGCCGCATCAAGCGCGTCTTTCATGCAGGCCCGTGGCGTGCGCGCCAGGATGGCCAGCCACTCCCGCCGTGTGGCGGGACCGGAAGGCGCGGGCGTTTGCGCAGATGTACTCATGGTCTTACCTCGTCAATAAAGGGCGCTTGATTCAAGCCGCGTCCGTGATTTCATCATCCTGTCCAGCCTCAACGCTACTAGAATAGTCATCCGGTCGTCTAGACGTTTGTGCAACCGGTTAAATATTCTTCACAAGCGCCCTGCTTTCACATTTTCGCCATCGGCGGCGCACTACAATGCCGAAAACGATATTCAAACCGACAGGAATGACAGCGACATGACATCTAACGAAACTGGCACGCCGGGCCTGGCCGTGGAACGCGGCGCGGGCGTCGCGGTATGGCGTCAGATCGAACAGATTCTTTCGGCGGAGATTACGGCGAAGAGTTTCGGCGAAGACGGCCGCCTGCCGAGCGAGGCTGAGCTGGCCCGGCGTTTCGACGTCAACCGGCACACGGTCCGCCGGGCAATGCTGCGCCTGGCGGCCACCGGACTGGTTAGCGTCGAACAAGGACGCGGCACGTTCGTGCAGCCCGGTGCGATCGACTATCAGATCGGGCGCCGCACGCGCTTCACCGAAAACCTCCGGCGCAACAACCAGGCGTCCGTGGGCGTGGTCCTGTCCAGCGCGAAAGTAAAGGCTGATCCGGTGACCGCGAAAGCGCTCTCCCTTCGCGCAGGGACTTTCGTGTACGAGATCGAGACGCGGCATGATTCCGACGACGTGCCGCTGACCTATGCACGCAGTTGGTTCCCCGCCATGCGTTTCACCGACCTGCCCGCCATTCTGGCTGGCGTGGAAGGTGTCAGCGCGGCGCTGGTGGAATTCGGCGTGGTCGATTACACGCGTAAGTGGAGCCGTATCGGCTGCATCCTGCCCAGCTCGGACGTCGCGCGGCGCTTGCAGATCAATCGTGCGCAACCGGTGATGTGGGTTGAAAGCGTGGACGTCGATGAAGCCGGCGTGCCCATCAAGTACGGCATCACGCACTTCGCCGCCGACCGGGTGCAATTGCTGGTCGAGGACGGTATATGAGCGCCGAAGCGAACGACACCGTCCTGGACGCCTGGACGCCTGCTTCGCGCATCGCGCTTTACTACGCACCCGCGGCATCTTCGGCGTGGTGGCGTGCAGGCTGCGAATGGCTTGGCCGTGATGCCGAGACCGGGCTTTCGATTGAGACGCCCGAGGAAGCCGCCATTGCCGCACTCGGGCAGACCGTTGCCGCGCTGACCGGCTCACCACGCCGATATGGCTGGCACGGAACGCTCGTCGCGCCTTTTCATACTGCCGAGGGTGTTACGCCGCAGCAGGTGTTGTCGGAGGCGCGCGAGTGGGCCAGCCACGTTACCCGGTTCGATGCACCTCTCTCCGCCGTCGAGATGGGCCGCTTCGTCGCGCTGCGGGCCACGCGCGCAGATGACGACGAATCCATCCGCCGCGTTGCTGCCAGCGCGCTGTACGCACTCAACTCGCTGCGTGCACGTGCTTCGGCAGAAGATGCCGAACGACGCCTCGCGTCAGGCTTGAGCGAGCGGCAGCAGACCCTCTTGCATGAATGGGGCTACCCCTATGTGCTCGATGAATTCCGCTTTCACATGACGCTCTCCGATGCACTTGATTCAGCGTCCGTGCGTGCAGCCATTGTCTCGCTCTGGCAAACCCGCGCTGAAACACTTGGGGCTCTTCCCTTCCATGGGGCGGCGCTCTTTGTTCAACCGCAACCGGGTGCGCCTTTCACGTTATGGCAGCGCCTGCCCTTTGGGAATACCCGCTCCGAGGCCTTTGAATGAGCATCGAAACCGGTCGGCTGATCTACGTAATGGGACCGTCGGGTGCCGGCAAGGACTCCTTGCTCGGCTTCGTTCGTGAGCGCATCGGCGCGCAGGTTATGTTCGCGCATCGCTACATCACACGTCCCGTTTCCGATGGCGAAAATCATGTCGCGCTGAGCCACGAGGAATTCGCCGCGCGTCTGGCCAGCGGCGTTTTCTCGATGCATTGGGAGAGTCTCGGACTGCACTACGGTATTGGCGTTGAGATCGATGCGTGGCTCGCGCGCGGGTTGCCGGTGGTGGTGAACGGATCGCGCCAACATGCACTGGCTGCGCTCGAACGTTATCCGTTCACGCAGTTTGTCCACATCCACGCGAGTCCCACGGTTCTGGCAGCGCGGCTCGAGCGGCGCGGTCGCGAAGATTCGCGACAGATGGAAGCACGGCTTGCCCGTCAGCCCGTCATGTCGCTTCCTGAGCAAGCGCGGCTTGTCACCATCGATAATTCGGGTTTGCTGTCCGAAGCGGGTCAGCAACTACTGGCAACGATCAGTCAGCCCGATCAGTAAGCCGCGGTAAAAAAAGAACTGGCCGGCATGAGCCGGCCAACACACTCAAATCACACGCTCACGAAGCCACGCGGACCCCAGGTCGATCAGCGTGACGATCACAATCACCATCAGCAGCACGGCTGACGTTTGCGCATAATTGAACGAACGAATTGCTTCGTACAATACAACGCCAATCCCGCCTGCACCGACCATGCCGACCACCATCGCCGAGCGTACGTTCGATTCGAAACGGTACAGCGCGTAAGAGATCCACAGCGGCAAAACCTGCGGCAGAACCCCGTATAGCACTTCATCAAGACTGCTTGCGCCCGTTGCGCGTACGCCTTCCGCCGGCCGCGCGTCGATGGCTTCAACTGCTTCGGCGAACAGCTTCGCCAGCACGCCGGTTGTATGCACCCACAGCGCGAGCACACCGGCGAACGGGCCGAGACCCACCGCGACAATGAAGAGCATCGCGAAGACCATTTCATTGATCGCGCGGCATGAATCCATCACGCGTCGCACGGGCTGGACGATCCACATCGGTGCAATGTTCGATGCCGACAGCAGCCCGCACGGCACCGCGCACACCAGTGCGAGCGCCGTGCCCCAAACAGCCACCGCCAGCGTGACGATCATCTCGTGAACGTAGGTGCGCCAGTCGGCGAAGTCAGGCGGGAAAAAGTCCTTGCCGAACTGCAGCATGTTGCCGGAGTCGCTGAAGAGATCGAGTGGACGCATGTCGGCGCTGCGCCAGGACAGGCCGAGAACCGCCACGACCACTAACCATCCGGACATGGACAACCAGCTTCGCTTGGGCTGCCCCAGTTCGAGCTTCAGCGGCAGCGAACCCTCTCGCGCGCTATTGAGGGAAAAGGCGTTGGCGTTGTGCTTCACTTCGCCGCCACGCTATCCAGTTGCGCGAGCTTCTGGTCGAGCGCCGCGATCTGCGATTTCTTGTCCGAGTCGGACATATGTTCGTCGTTCTGAACCTGCTGCTTCTTTTGGAACAAGGCCATTTGACGGATCGGGATGAGCTGCGCATCGGTGGAATCCGTGAAGCCCGACAAGCCCGTGATACCCGCCATGATCGCTTGTTCGCGCGGATCGCTCTGCGCGTAGTGATCGAAGAAGTTACGCAGCTTGTCCTTGGTCGCTTGCGGCAGGTCACGACGCCATACCAGCGGGTCCGACGGAATCAGCGGCGACTTCCACAATACCCGCACCTGCTTGAGCAAATCAGGGTGATTTTGCCTCAGCGTCTCGACCATGTCGGTGTTGTTCGTCGCCACGTCGACACGGTTATTCACTACAGCAAGCATGTTCGCTTCATGGCTCGACGGCAGCACGCTCTTGAAGTCGCTGCGCACCGAGATGCCGTTCTTCGCGAACAGGTAATACGACGGCACCAGCGTGCCCGAGGTTGAGTTCGGATCGCCGAAACCAAGGTTGATGTCGTGCGTGTTTTTTAGCACCTGGTCGACGGTCTTCCACTTGCTGTTCACGTTCGTGATCAGCAGCGAGTAATAACCCGCTTCGCCGCTCTTGTACTTCACCTTCGCGAACACTTCGCCATTGCCGCGATCCACCGCTTCGATCGCGGAGGCGTTGCCGAAGTAGCCGATCTGCACTTTATTAAAGCGCATGCCTTCGATAATGCCGGCATAGTCGGTTGCGAAGAACGGCTTGACGTCGAGACCGGTCTGTTTGTTCAGGTCGTCGATCAGCGGCTGCCAGCGCTGCTTGAGCGCGGACGAATTGTCGGTCGAAATAATGCCTAGGTTAAGCGTTTCGGCGCGTACCGCCTGCGTGACAAAACAGGCAGCAAGGGCCACACCGGCCAGAAGAAAACGGGCTGATTTCATCGAATAAGTCCAGGTTTAGGAGTGTTCAAAGCGGGAGATTCAAAGACACAATGAGGGCAAGCCTTCAGGAGCTCGTGGCGGACGCCGACGCGAACGCGGCTGAGCGGGCCGACGCACCTTCCGGGCGCGCAGCCGCCCGATCCACGGCACGCTCGGCAAGCTTCTCCACGTCGCGCAACGTGCTCTCCGGGTCGGTCAGCAGCTCTTCGGCCGCCGCGCCATATAGGTCGCGCAAAAGAGAGGGCGTAAGGCTGGCGGACGGGCCGTCGTACACCACGCGGCCGTCGCGTAGCGCGACGGTGCGCGCGCAATATTTCATCGCTACGTCGATCTGGTGCAAGGACACCACCACGGTCAAACCGTGATCCTCGTTCAGCGACTGAAGCAGCTCCATCACACGCCGCGACGACTCAGGGTCGAGCGACGCGATAGGTTCATCGGCGAGCACAATGCGCGCTCGCTGCACCAGCGCACGCGCGAGCGCGGCGCGCTGTTGCTGACCGCCGGACAGCGTGCTGGCGCGCTCGTTGATGTGATCTCCAATTCCCATTGCACTGAGCGACGCCATCGCAAGCTCATGCTCCACGCGCGGAAACCGGCCGATAAGACGTCGCCACAACGGCACCCGCGACAACGCGCCAAGCAGCACATTGGTGCGCACGGTGAGACGTCCCACGAGATTGAACTGCTGAAAAACAAACGCGACATCCCGGCGGATTCGACGGACCTCGCGCGCGACCTTGCCGTTTTGCTGGATCGGCCGGCCAAGCAGCGTGACATGCGAGGGCGCCGGGTCCGATGCCGTAAAGCCGGCGATGTGCCGCAAAAGCGTGGACTTCCCTGAACCGGATGCACCAATCAGCGCGATCATTTCGCCTTCAGCAACTTTCAGGTCGATGGAGTCGAGTGCCTTGCGGCCGTTATTGAACGTCTTGCAGAGACGTTCAATGTGAATTGCATCCATGGTGTCCTCGCGTTCGCATGTCAAAGCTTTTCAGCGTCGAGAGCGATTCTAGGAACACAACATGACGTCGCGGTGACGCTTGCAAGACGTCTAGATGAATACACGAATTTGACCCGTTCGAGACGTGGGGCCGGGTGCTCGCCGACAGCTCGCAACCAGCCGCCAGGATTGACCTAAATTAAGGGCATGAATCTTTTCGGACGCGGCGGGAATCGCCACGCGGCTAGTCTTATGGGAGCTTCAGGTTGTGCGGCGCACCACGCCACACCAAGATCACCCGGTCCTAATTGCCGATTCAATGCGATTTCGGGTTGTCTGGAATACTGGACAGCCCAGCCCGAACGGCACGCATGGTTTTATTTGGCAAAACAATACGGTTGAATAAACATTCACTTGAGCCCGGTCACGCCTAGTAAGACAATCCGTTTCATCCGACGATAATCGGATCATGTGATTTAAATATCTACGGTAGTTCAAACAATTCGGCCCGACACAGCCGACAGCCATCGTCAACGAATGAGGCTGCTAAAACTAACCCGAGAACATGCTCAACGCCCTGCTCCCGCCAACCATCAAGCCTGCGCTTCGGCTCTGTTTCCACCGCCGTTCAATGGATCAGCAACGGCCGTTATCGACGGTCACCATGGCCTTTACCGTGGTGGCGTTCCTGATTTTCGTCATCGCCCGCGCCCACGTAACGGGTATCGACTTACCGCTCTGGCCGCGCCTGACATGCGCAGTCGCCCTGCTGCTGCTGGTCGCGGCCATCCCCAAGGCGCCGTCCACGTTCCTGTTCGGCCTGATCGGCGTGCTCTATGTGGTGATCCTGCAGATTGGGATTGTGATCAATGTCGAAGGCGTGGAAAAGCCGCTCTTCTGGATGCTGCCCGCCGGCATGGTCATCCCTATTTGTGCGGCGCCGCTGTGGCTGACGCCGCGGCATTTCATCCTGGGAACGATCGCGTTCTACCTCGCCGGGCTGCCCTTCGTCATGGCCGCGCCCTTCACGCACGACGACTATGTCCTATGCGCAATGTGGGTGGCTATTGGCATCCCGACAGCGACCGCGTTCCATTTCGGCTTTTATTGGTTCCGGCTTAACCACTTCCTGCTCGAAGAGAAACTACGGGCGCTCGCTGCAACCGATCCCTTGACCCAGCTCCTGAACCGGCGCGCTTTTCTCGAGCAGGCGGGACAAATGCTGAGCGAGACGAAAGGTGACGATGAAGTCGTCAGCGCGATCTTCCTGGACATCGATCGCTTCAAGTCCCTGAACGACCAGTACGGCCATGTGCGAGGCGACGAAGCGCTGCTGGATGTCACCAAAGTCCTGAATGACGCTGTGCCTGCCCACGCAGTGGTCGGCAGGCTGGGCGGCGAAGAGTTCGCGATCCTTATCAAGGCAAACGCTCCGGATCGCGCGACCGGGCTCGCCGACACGCTGCGTATCCTCATTGCATCGATACTCCGGCCCGATGGTTTTCTCACCGCCAGCTTTGGCGTAGCGCATCGCCGTCCGAACGAGACCGCCACCGAGTTGCTCGATCGCGCCGATGAAGCGCTATTGCGCGCGAAACACGCGGGCCATAACCGGGTGTTCGTCGAGCAAGCGCGGCGGGTCGAGCGCGTACGCGCCACGGCGCTGGATGAGGACACCGAGACTCCGGTCGATGAGGAGCCGGTCGTTGCCACCCGCTGGGGCGCGTTCGATTTGTTCACCCACTACCAGCCGGTGTACAGCTTGTCGCATCAGAAGCAGGTCGGATTCGAAGCCCTGCTTCGTGGCTTCGACCGCCATGGCACGCCGCTGCAGCCCGATAAACTATTTGCTCCGCAATCGAATCCCGGTATCAACGACCTGGATTCGCTGACTCATCATCTCCATCTCGCGAACGCCCGCAAGCGTCTGCCGGATGATTGCTGGCTCTTCCTGAACGTCGCGCCGTCCACCTTCATCCAGCCGGGTTATGAGCAGACGCTGGCCGCTATCGTCTTCGAAGCAGGACTCGATCCGCGTGGAGTGGTGCTGGAGATTCTCGAATCCGAAGGCGTGGGCGTCGAGGAGCTTGCGCTCGCCGCATGGCGGTATCGCGGCTGCGGGTTTCTCATTGCAGTCGATGACTTCGGCGCGGGTCACTCCAACCTCGACCGCCTGCTGCGCATCCAGCCCGACTTCGTCAAGCTCGACGGCGCGCTGATTCGCGCGAAGAGCCGTGCCTCGGATCAGCCGCTGCTTCCCACCATTGTTTCGCTGCTGCATCGGGCGGACATGCTGGTCGTGGTGGAGGGCATCGAGACGACCGAGGAGCTCATCCTGGCGGTGGAATCCAACGTCGATTTTGCTCAAGGGTTCTTGCTGGGCAGACCGAGCGCCACGCTGCCCTCAGCGACGGCGGTCACACGGCGCATCGATCACGCATTCGATGTCATTGCCGAAGGCCGCGCCGTGCGCACCGCGCGCTTCGAAGCGCAGTTGGCACCGTATCTCGGCATACTCACCACTGCGGCGACGGCGTTGACGGACGGCGCTACGGTGGAAGACGCCATCGCGCCCATGGCGAAGATGGACCTGTGCAAACGCTGCTTTGTCCTCGACGATACCGGGCGCCTTTTGGGGCAGGAAATTACCGGCCACGCGGAATCGGGCGTGGACTTCCGGCTCGGGCCGTTGTTCGCGGCGCAATCGGGACGATGGGATCATCGGCCGTATTATTGGAAGGCGGTGGCGAACATGGGAAAGGCTGTGTTCTGCCAACCGTATTTATCGCTGACCAGCGGGCGCGCGTCGGTCGGCGTGACCATGGCGTTCACGTGCGACGCGCGAGTGATGGTTGTTGGAAGTGAACTGGACTGGACGTCGCCGCACCTGGCGTGGCCGACGGCGGAGTGATGACGGAGTGACGGCGGAATAAAGGCGAAAGTGCGATGACGACGAATGACGCATGGCTATTTCAGATCAGAATCACGGTCTCACCCGAGGCCGCTGCCATTTTGCGTGGAGATCCACAGCGGATGCCCCCTGCGCTAAGTGATTTACTGCATCGGCATGCCGCTTCGTTGAAATGCCAGTTCGACGCATTTTTCGACTATGTCAATGAAGCGGAAAGACTTGGCCCGGAAAAATATCCGCTTTATCAATGGACCAAGGAGACAATCGAAAATCCTGAGAAAAAAGCTAAATATCTGCGGTCCTTCACCGTTTATTCGGAGGGTGAAGAGGTGTATCCCGGAGCGATCGCAGATCTGCTGCAAACTGACTTGTTAGCGCTGGCAGCGGCCACCGGAATCGAGCGAGTAGTCAAGATCGACACTAATCCCGCAAACAATCCGCAACCGCCTAAGCGCGAGCAATAGCGCGCCGCTTCGCCTGGCAGTCCAATTACAATGCCCTGGATGAATTCCCCTCCTCTACAGCATCGCGTGCGAGACCTGCTCACCTCCTATTTCTGGAGTGGCGATGTCATCCGTAGCCGGCCCGTAAGCGACATCGTGCTAACAGGCACAGTCGACGTGCCTGTGCCCCCCGCGCGTCTGCTTGCAGATTGGGAACGCGAGACATCGTCGCGCATGGATCTCGAAGCCGGGGAAGTCGAAGCAATGCCTCTGGCTCGATCGCTCATGCG
Organism: Caballeronia sp. LjRoot29; assembly: GCF_964252755.1. Lineage (NCBI taxonomy): Bacteria > Pseudomonadati > Pseudomonadota > Betaproteobacteria > Burkholderiales > Burkholderiaceae > Caballeronia > Caballeronia sp. LjRoot29. Next base: position 83,415 of record NZ_CAXUPU020000015.1, read on the forward strand.
CTGGCCGGACTACAAGCGTTGCGTTGGGGCGGTGTCCGACTGGACCTGCGCGCTCGGACTGGGTGACGTACTTGCAGAAAGCGACGTAGCGCTCATGGCCTGCCGAGGAGCCAAGTACCATCATGACGGTGCGCAATATGGCGGCGCGGCCTTTTGCAATCTCTTCATGAGCGAAGACAAGGGCCTGGACTTGCATTTCCCCTCCGCGGGCCATCGAATTCCCCTGACCCGGGGGACTGTTGTGATATTCGACACCGGCCAGCCTCATGGCGTCATCCAACGCGGCAGCAGCGGTTTTAATGCGGCCGATTTCGCGCCTGACCGGGATTGGACGCAGATATTCCTGACCTGGGAGCTTCCAATTGAAGATGCCCATGTTGGGAACGCGCTTAAAGTTACCTTCGACGTCGACCCTTCGACCTCGATGCAACTCGACGAAGAGCAAATCCGGGTGAACGGCGCGAAGGCCAACGTGTGCCCGGATTCTGGCCGATGGTGTCCGGTCGATTAATCATCAGGACCACTGCGCGCTTTTGCGGCCCTTGACCGTTGACTGAGATCAAGCTTGGCTATGCTTGCCGTGTTCATCGTGAGAAAAATACCTCAAGACCACGCGCATCGGCGTGAGGTTTCCACACGCAACAATTCATGTCGAAATATGTCACGGGGCATTTCGTCCGCTCGGAAACCCCCGTCTGGCGTGCCTCCGCCGCGGTGACACCGCGTGACATATCTTCGTTGATGATAAAAATTTCGCGCACTCCTATAGTCCGTTCATCGCCACGCCGCAGTGATCGAAGTGGCCTCGAACCAAATCGGAGATTGTGTGAATACTCGCTCGTTCGTCCCCCCGACTACCGCATCCGTACGCGGCGCCCTGCGCAAACTCGTGCTTGCCGCAACCGTCGCCATGCTGGCCCTCAGCAGCGCTTCAGCTTTCGCCTGGTCGCAACACGGCGCCGCTTACACATCGCATGGCACCTATAACGGTGCCCGCTACGGCTCATGCGGCGGCGGCAGCTGTTCGCATGCAGGCGGCGTCGCCGGCCCCTACGGTGGCTTCGCGTCCAACACGGGTACGGTCACCCGCAACGCGCCGGGCGAGTTTTCGAATTCGGGCACCGCGACCGGACGCTATGGCAATTCCGTGCAACACGCCGGCGACACCAACTGCGCGGGCGGCACCTGCTCGCACACGGGCACCCTCACCGGACCGGACGGCAAGACGGCCTCCACATCCGGCGACGTGACGAGAAACGCTCCGGGCCAGTATTCATCGTCCGGGTCGATCACCGGATCGAACGGCAACACGATCGATCATTCGGCATCGGCGAATTGCGCGGGCGCTACGTGCTCCCGTTCGGGCACAGTGACCGGTTCGGACGGTGGGAGCGTCTATCACTCAGGTTCGGCAACGCGGGTTGCGCCGGGCGTTGTCACGACCTCGGCCAGCGCAACAGGTACCTACGGCCACACCGTAACAACAAGCGGAGTGGTGACCACCACGGGCGTCGTCACCACGGGCGGCACGACGGTCGTCGTCGCGCCCAAGCCGGTGGTGGTTGCTCCTCCGCCCGTGTATGTGCCGCCGCCTCCGGTCGTGTATGTGCCGCCTGCCCCTGTCGTCTATGTGCCGCCGCCTCCGGTTGTCTATGCACCGCCCCCGCCGCCGCGCGTGTACGTTGCTCCGCGCGTTGTGTACATGACGCCTGCGCCGCGCCCTGTCGTATGGGTACCGGCTCATTGGGTCGGCAACGTCTGGGTACCGGCGCACTGGTCATGAGCGATAAGGTGAAAGGCGCTTTAGCGAGTGTCGACTGCCGGCTTAGCGAGAAAATCTGGCATTCTATAGCGACCACACAACATGAACGCCGCCGCGCCCGCCTGATCCCCGATGCCAAATTATCTCGATGCTTCAGCCCTCGTCAAAATCGCATTGCACGCAAAGTCGCTAGCCGCAGGGCCTTGCAATTGCACACGCACGCCGCTTGACGGCTGGAACTCCCAGCCGGTTTCTCTCGACGAACAGCGCCTTGAGGAAATCGGTACGCTGATCGCGGACGACGATCCTGAGCCTGGTTATCAGGAGCACTTGCCGGGCAATATTGATTATTGGTCCCCCGAGGCGCCCATCGCTCCGCGTTTTTTTCCGTATAACCGCTGCACCGTGTGGCAATGCACGCAATGCAGCCGCGTTTATCTTCGATACACCGAAGGCGGAGGTTACTTTGTTGACCGTCGGATTCGCGCGGTAAATTCGGCCTTGATCCAGGACGTTCCTCTCTAGCGCGCGAGGGGCTGCCGAACCCGCGCCCTCCGCTACTTCGCTTGAGACGTCGGCTGGGCAGGCAGGATCAAATGCGCGGGCGCGGCGTGTGCCTTGTGGCGAGCGGCAAAGTAATACACCAGAGCCGGTACCGCGAGCCCGACGATCCACGAAATGTCGGCGCCGTCGAGCTTGTCCACCAGCGATCCGGTATAAAACGCGCTCGAAATGAAGGGGAGTTGCACGAGCACCCCGATTGCATACACCACGATACCGGTCACGTTCCAGCGACCATATCGGCCATCGGGATCGTAAAGCGCGGGGACGTCATAACGATCCTTCGTAATGAAGTAATAGTCCACCAGGTTGATCGCGCTCCACGGCGTAAAGAACGCGAGCAGAAACAAAATGAACGATGAGAATTCCTTTAGGAATGCGTGACGTCCGGCGAGCGCGAGGCCCATCGCAAGTCCAACCATGGCGACAATGTAGACCGCGCGGTTACGCGTCGACAGACGCTGCTCACCGCGAAAGCCGCTGACCACCGTCGCAATCGACATCACGCTGCCATACGCGTTCAGCGTCGTAATCGTGATCTTGCCGAACGCAATGACACAGTAAAGCATCGCGGCTATGGCCCCGCTCCCGCCGAGGCTGACGACGAACGACACCTCGTGATGAGAGAACTCTTTGCCAGCGAGCGCGGCAGCGAACACGCCGAACACCATGGCCACTTGCGCGCCGATCACCGAACCAAGTCCGATGGCCCAGAACGACTTGCGCGGCGACGTGGACGAAGGCAAGTAGCGAGAATAGTCGGCAACGTACGGGCCAAACGCAATCTGCCACGAGGCGGACAGCGACATCGAGAGCAAAAAGCTGCTCAATGTGAAGTGCCGGTTGGCAAGCAAGGAACCAATGTCATGACCGGTGAGCAGCCGCGCGAACATGTACACGAATGCCAGCACACCGATCACGCTGGCGACGCGGCCAATCGCGTGAATCACGCGGTACCCGAATACCGTAAAGCCGACGATCACCGCTGTGAAAACGATAATGCCGACTGCGTCGTCCACGTGCAGCAACTGCGCGACGGCCTGTCCCGCGAGCACGGAGCCGCTCGCCGAGAAGCCCACGTACATCAGGCAGACCAGCGCGATGGGAATCACCGCGCCGTACACGCCGAACTGCACGCGGCTCGATATCATTTGCGGCAGTCCGAGTTGCGGACCCTGGGCTCCGTGCAGCGCCATCACACCGCCGCCCATGAGCTGTCCGATCATCAAGCCGATCAGGGACCAGAACACGTCGCCGCCGAGCACGACCGCCAGCGCGCCAGTCACGATCGCGGTGATCTGGAGATTGGCTGCAAGCCATAGCGTGAACTGGCTGAGAAGACCGCCATGGCGTTCGGCGTCGGGGATGTAGTCGATGGTGCGGCGTTCCGCAATGGCGCCACTCTTTGATACGGACATAAATTCCCTCGAGTCAGTGGCGTCGCATCAACTGCGTATCGCCAGCTTCTTTCACTTTCAAACCGTCGTCGCGCGAGACGGCAATTCGCGATTCAGTGTGACTGTAGGGGAATCAATATGTATAGACAAGTCTGTGATTATCGATGTTTACCCGTAACTCATTGTTAGTAAAAAATCAGGCTATACAAGCCAAAGTAACTTCAAATCAATAGGTTGTAGTCGGTTTTTCCTGACAAGCACGTCGCTTTACATCAATGCATATTTTTTAATATGTATAGACAAGATGTAAGGTCGCCCGCTCTTTCTCGGTAAGCCACCGATCCCTCACCGCGCAGTGCGAAACGGCCAAAACTGCATCGTCACGCAATGGCTGTCAGACGGAACAACGCCACCGCGTCGTTCAACTGCCGGCTCTGCTCTTCGAGCGACACCGCCGCCGCAGAAGCCTCTTCCACCAGCGCCGAGTTCTGCTGCGTCATTTCTTCCATTTGCGCCACCGTCACGTTGACCTGCTCGATTCCCGTGGTCTGCTCGCCGGAAGCAAGGCTGATCTCCGCCATGATCGCGCTGACGCGTCTGACCGCTTCGACGACTTCGACCATCGTCGCGCCCGCATGAGCCACGAGTTGGCTGCCGTCCTTCACGCTCGACGTCGACGTACCGATCAACTCCTTGATCTCTTTAGCCGCCGATGCCGAACGTTGCGCCAGGCTTCGCACCTCGCTTGCCACGACTGCGAAACCCCGGCCCTGCTCGCCTGCCCGCGCAGCTTCCACGGCCGCATTCAAAGCGAGGATGTTGGTCTGGAACGCGATCCCTTCGATCACGCCGACAATGCCGACGATCTTGTCCGAGCTGCCCGAGATCGCGTCCATGGTCGCGACCACGCGGTTCACTACATCGCCGCCACGCAGCGCAATGTCGGATGCACCCGCCGCCAGCTCGCTCGCGTTGCGCGCGTTGTCGGCGTTCTGCCTGACGGTCGCGGTCAACTGCTCCATGCTCGATGCCGCCTCCTGAAGCGACGCAGCCTGCTGCTCCGTCCGCGCCGACAGATCGAGATTGCCGCCGGAGATCGCATGCGCGTCCCGCACAATTGTCTCCGCGCTCGAACGCACTTTGCGCACCGTCTGTGCAAGCCCTTCCTGCATGCCCTTCAATGCATTGAGCATGTAGCCCATCTCGTTGTTGCGCTGGACCGTCACAGTGCTGGTCAGGTCACCGGCCGAAATCCGCCCGAAATAATCGACGGCCATATCGATCGGCCGCACGATCGCCCGGGTCAAGATCCGCTGCGCGAAAAAGCCGATGACGAGGGCCACGACCGCGGCCGCGCCGAGGGTCCAGAGCATGGCTTCGAAACGTGCATCGGTGGTGTCGAAGCGGGCTTTCTGGCGCTCGACCTGGAAATTTTCCAGCGCGGTCAGCGCGCTTTGATAATCGGCGAAGAGCGCGGGCGGCGCTTCCCGCTGAGTCGTGAGGAAATCGACCAGATTATCCTGATCGAGTTCGGTCAGCGCCTTCTGGAACACCTGGGCGAGCAGTTGGTCGCGCCGCGTCTGCATTGCATCGATAAGCGCCTTCTCCGCCGGCAACGGCGCGTGAAGCTTCCGGAAAGCGTCCAGTTCCTTGTTGCTCTCATTTAGAAGCGCATGCTGACGGGCAATTTCGCGCTGGGCGGGCTTGCCGGCGCTAATCAGTTGCTCGACTTCGCCGAATCCGGCGCGCAGCAACAGCAAGCGCTCCGAGCTGGTTTTAAGGTGCAGCACGGAAGCTGTATCGTCTCGATACATCTCCCTGAGCGCTGAATTGCTGCCGTACAAACCCAGGATGCCCACCGCGATGACCGCAATGAGCAAGACGGTGTAAATGGAGATCGTCGCGACCAGGCCGCCGCGAATGGTCATGTGTTTGCGCATAAGGGCTAGTCCCCACTGCGTCGCGGTAGTACGCGGCGCAACAGGTCTGTATCCTCCGGATATCTGGGGCGAACCGTGAAGGGAACCACTGGAATCAAGCGTCGATTGATCAGATAACGGCAGCGCGAGGTCTGAGGATTTATCGGAAGGCGACGCCGATATGGCGTATAGCGACATCGAGGCGCGTTCGTGGTGCGTGGTCCCGTCCTTCACCGGTTGTTCGCCCCTAGGGCACTTTTTTAAGCATGGATGTATGACTGATTCGACCTTCAAGCGCTTTTCCGAACCCGAGATTGCCGCGGTCTACCGCGCGATCCACGAACGCCGCGACATGCGGCATTTCACCAACGCCCCCGTCGACGGCGATCAAATGGCGCGCTTGATCGACGCCGCGCACCATGCGCCGAGCGTCGGCTTCATGCAGCCCTGGCGCTTCGTGCGAGTGACCGACCGGACCCTGCGCACCGCGCTGCATGACGTCGTGGAAACCGAGCGGTGCGCCACCGCCGAAGCGCTCAACGAACGCAGCGACGAATTCATGCGGCTGAAGGTCCAGGGCGTCCTGGACTGCGGCGAGGTCGTGGTCGTCGGCTTGATGGAAAATCGCGAGCGTCATATTTTCGGGCGCAGGACGCTGCCGGAAATGGACCTGGCATCGGTCGCGTGCGCGATCCAGAACATGTGGCTGGCCGCACGCGCCGAGGGACTCGGCATGGGTTGGGTGTCGCTGTTCGACGTGGAGGCAGTCCAACGGCTGCTGCATATGCCTCCAAACGCCAAGCCGGTTGCCATCCTGTGCATCGGGCATGTGGAGTATTTCTACGACGAACCCATGTTGCAGGCAGAAGGTTGGGCCAGGCGTGTGCCGACATCGAATTGCGTTGAAGAGAACCGCTGGCCCGAGACCCTTGCGGATGCCTGACGCCGCTACGCGTCTCGCTAAACTTCTGCCAGTTTGAAAAGCGCGACGGCCGCGTTCATCTGCGCTGCCTGCGTTTCCAGCGACGCCGCCGCTGCGGCCGCCTGCTCAACCAGCGCCGCGTTTTGCTGCGTCACCTGGTCCATCTGCGCGATCGCCACGTTGACCTGCTCGATACCGGTGGTCTGCTCCTCCGACGCCACCGTGATCTCCCGCATGATGTCCGTGACCCTGCCTACCGCGATAATGATGTCGCTCATCGCGCTGCCCGCGTTCCGAACCAGCACCGAGCCGTTGCCAACACGCTCCACCGACGTGGTGATCAGTTCGCGAATCTCCTTCGCTGCCCCGGCCGAACGCTGAGCCAACGCGCGCACTTCGCTTGCGACCACCGCGAATCCGCGGCCTTGTTCGCCCGCACGCGCCGCTTCAACTGCTGCGTTGAGCGCAAGGATATTGGTCTGGAACGCGATCACTTCAATCACGCCGATGATCTCGGATATTTGCTTCGAACTGCTATTGATACCGTCCATGGTCGACACCACGTCGGCTACGACCTGACCGCCGTGACCCGCTGTTGCCGATGCGGTTTGCGCGAGGCCGCTCGCTTGCCGGGCGCTGTCGGCGTTCTGGCGCACCGTGCTCGTCAGTTGGCCAATGCTCGCTGAAGTTTCTTGCAACGATGCCGCTTGTTCCTCGGTTCGTTGCGACAGGTCGATATTCCCCGACGCTATCTCGCGCGTTCCCACGGCCATCTGTTCCGTGCCGTTGCGAACGCCGCCGACTATCGTGCTCAAGCCGCGTTGCATCGTCGATAAGCCTTCTATCAGGCGGCCGATTTCATCGTGCCTGCGCGCGTTTAGCCGAGTTGCCAGGTTGCCGCCGGCAATCTCCGTGCATGCGTCGACCGCTGCACGCAGCGGCACGATCACGATCCGCTCCAACGCAACACGGGAGAAGAACGCCAGCACAAGACCGGCCGCAAGCAGCGTTGAAGCAATCCACGTAACCGTGCGGGTGCGTTGTTGCGATGATTCAAAGCGCGTCTTGCCGTGCTCGAATTCCATGGCGACAAGCGGCTGCAGCGCGGCATCGTAGGTGCTGAATGCGTCCTTGATCTGGTTCTCGTTGAACTCGCGGACATCGCTCGCGCGCTTCGATTCCAGCGCCTCCACTGCCGGCAGCAACGTCTGCTGCACGAGTTGCTTGCGCGCAATGTCCGCGGTCTGCATGAGCGTTTGCTCTTCGTGTCCGCTAGCCAATACTGCAAACGCTTTCCATGCGGCATCCGCGCCTTCGATTGCGCCTCGAGCGTCACGCAGCAACGCGAACGACGCCGCACTGCCCGCACGCGGATCGTAGTCCTGCAACGCCGTGCGCGCGATCAGCAAGCGGATCGTGTCCTTGGCGAGCAGGTCCAGACCACCGGTGTCCTGCATGTAGAGCGCGCGCATGGATGCGTCCGCCGTTCGCGCCGCGTAGATGCTGTAGCCGCCCGTGGCCGCCAACATGATGGCGAAAGCCGCCACCAGGATACTGAGCCATGCCTTGATGCTTACCGCTGTTTTCATCGAATCTCCATACGATGCGCCGCTTCGCGCGATGACATCGGCCCGTGCCGACCCTTTCCTTACGGCGTGCGGGTGGATAAGTTTAGCCGAGCAAGTGGGCGACGCAGATTGCAGCCAGGCGCCGCAAAGCCTTGTTTTATAAGGCTCTGGCGGGAGTGATGCTGGACTGGACGGAGATTTTGCAAATACCGGTTATACGCGTGGCAACACGGTTTTGACTCTTGATGGCAGAAGGTTTGTCACTTCAATACTGGCATGCATGCCTTCGGCCTCACGTCGATCACTACAACAACTTCGCGCGTATCGTAGGCGAATCTGCGTCACCGGCCTTTTCATCGCCAACGCACTTGCAGTTCCGAAAAGCCACGATGTAATATGACGTCTGATAACGTATGAGATTGCCGGGATATTTCGGCGTCCAACTCAAGGCGTCAAGCCAGAGGAAGCCCAGCCATGACACCGTCTTCGCCGCACCAGCCTTACCAGCCGTTGCCCAACACGTTTCGCCAATCGGTCTTGAAGAGCGAAACGCAAATTGGATGCTGGGCCTCGCTCGGCAGCCCTATTACGACCGAACTGCTCGGCGTGCTGGGCTTCGACTGGATCCTGCTCGACGCTGAGCACGCGCCCAACGATGTCCTTACGCTCATTCCGCAGTTGATGGCGCTCAAGGACAGCCGCAGCGCCCCCGTGGTGAGGCCGCCAGCTAATGACAGTGTGATAATCAAACGGCTGCTTGACAGCGGCTTCTTCAACTTCCTGATCCCTTTTGTCGACAGCGCCGCCGATGCGGCTCGCGCCGTCGCCGCGACGCGTTATCCGCCGCAGGGAATTCGCGGGGTATCGGTGGGTCATCGAGGAAACCGTTACGGGACTGTAAGCGACTATCTAAGCACCGCGAACGACAATATTTGCGTCGTGGTGCAGATCGAAAGCCGGAAGGCGGTTGAAGCGATCGACGAGATCCTTGCCGTCGAAGGCGTTGACGCCGTGTTCCTCGGCCCGTCGGATCTTGCGGCATCGTATGGACACCTCGGTAATGCGAATCACCCGGATGTACAGAAGGCCATCGCGCACGTATTCGATCGAGCCCGCGCCGCAGGCAAGGCAAGCGGCACATTGGCTCCGGTGCAGGCCGAAGCGGAACGGTATTTGTCGATGGGCTGCCAGGTGATCGCCGTTTGTGCCGACATGGGCCTTCTCAGGAATGCGGCGCAAGCCGTGCAGAAACATTTCATGCAGACGTAGCTTGATGCAAGCAGGACGCAAGCAAAAGCACCCCGACAACTTGTGGAGATAGACATGCAAAAAGCAGGCTTCATCGGTCTTGGCATCATGGGCAAACCCATGGCCGAGAACCTCATCAAGAACGGCGTGGCGCTGACGGCGTTCACGCGTAGCGGCGTGCCGGACACGCTGACCCAGGCTGGCGCGGTTGCATGTGACAGCCCGGCCGCGGTCGCGGCGCAATCGGATGTGATCTTCATCATGGTGCCGGATACGCCGGACGTTGAGCGTGTCCTGTTCGGCGAAAACGGCGTGGTCGCCGCGTTGCGCGCGGGTCAGGTCGTGGTGGACATGAGCTCAATCTCGCCCATCGCGACCCGCGAGTTCGCGGCGAAGGTGCGCGAACGTGGCGCGGAGTATCTGGACGCGCCCGTATCAGGTGGAGAAGTCGGCGCTAAAGCCGCGTCGCTCACGATCATGGCCGGCGGCTCGCAAGCCACCTTCGACAGCGTGAAACCGCTCTTCGACATGATGGGAAAAAACGTCTCGCTGATCGGCGAAGTTGGTGCGGGGCAAGTCTGCAAGTTGGCGAATCAGGTGATCGTCGCGGCGACGATCGAAGCGGTCGGCGAAGCGTTGTTGCTGGCGTCCAAAGCCGGGGTCGATGCAGAGAAAGTGCGTACTGCATTGATGGGCGGTTTTGCGTCATCGCGCATTCTGGAAGTGCACGGCGAACGCATGACCAAACGCACGTTCAATCCGGGCTTCCGCATTGAATTGCATCAGAAGGATTTGAACCTCGCGCTCTCGACGGCGCAGTCGCTTGGCGTGTCGCTGCCCAACACCGCGACATGTCAGGCGCTTTTCAATGCTTGCGTGGCGCATGGCGGCAAAGCCTGGGATCACTCAGGCATGGTTCGCGCGCTGGAGGTTCTGGCCAACCACGAAATCGGTCAGACGCCGGCTGGCTGACGATCTGAGATTGAGCAAATAAAAAGGGCATCGCAGTCAACATCGCGATGCCCTTTTTTCATGCCATTAAAGCTTATCCCTTCGTCACGCTCGCCGGCAAATCGCGGCCGTGATACTTCTTGTAGATCGTGTTGAGCGCGCCACTTTTCTGGTTCGTGCTCACCCAGTTATTGACCCATTCCTTGAGCTTCGGCTCGTCCTTGCTCATCGCAATACCCAAGTCGAAATCCTTCTGCGGGAACTTCAGTTCCAGATTGCGGTTTGGCGCGCGCTTGACCATTTCGGCGAGGTTCGACGGTGTGCTGGAGAAGATGTCGACCTGCCCCGTCACCACCGACGTAATCAGCGTCGCGTCGTCCTCATAGCGCTGAATTTGTGCGCCCTTTGCCAACTGCGTCGTGATGGTGTCGTTGACGGTGGCACGCGTCAAGCCGATTGTCTTGCCGTTCAGGTCATCGTAATTCCTGACGCTCACGTTTTTCGTGCCGCCTACGATGATCGTGATGACCGCATAGGGAATCGAGAAGTCCACGACCTTCGCGCGCTCAGGCGTGATCGACAAATCCGCGATCACCAGATCCGCGCGCTTGGCTTGCAAGGTCGGTACGCGCGCTGCATTCGTGATCTGAACGAGTTCGAGTTTCACGCCCAAGTCTTTCGCTAACGCCACGGCCGTGTCCACATCGGAACCTGCCGGTTGAAGGTTGGCATCGGCGTAGCTGAAGAGCGGCGTGCCCATTGCAATCGCCACACGGATCTTGCCTGCTTTCTTGATGTCGTCGAGCTGGTCGGCCATCGCGCTGTGCGCTACGCCTGCGAGCAACAAAGCGGCCACGCAGCCGCGCATGATGAATCGGTTTGTCTTCAAAGCAGTCTCCATTTTTCTGGTCGGTTCAAAATTTATTCAGACTTGTGCTGCTAGTTAAAAGCTACAGGCCGTTATTCAGGAACGTTCGCAACTCGGGTGTCTGCGGTGCGTCAAGCATGTCGCCGCTGCCCACTTCCCAGACCTTGCCCTGGTGCATATAAATGATCCGGTCCGCCATGCGCTTGGCGAACGCCATCTCGTGCGTGACCAGCAACATGGTCATGCCGTCCTTCGCCAGATCCTCCATCACGCGCAGCACTTCGCCGGTCAGTTGCGGATCGAGCGCGGACGTTACCTCGTCGAACAGCATGACCTTCGGCGACATCGCGAGCGAACGCGCTATTGCCACACGCTGTTGCTGTCCGCCTGAAAGCTGCTCCGGGTAGGCATCGGCTTTTTGCGCGAGGCCGACCTGGTCGAGTACCTTCATGGCGACGCGGCGCGCTTCATCGCGTCCGAGTTTTTTCACGTGGCGCAGCGCCAGCATGATGTTTTCTTCAACGGTCAGATGCGCGAACAGGTTGTAGCTTTGGAATACGATGCCCACTTCGCGGCGCAACTGGTGCAGGTCCACCTTCGGGTCATCGACACGAATGCCGCATACCTCGATCGTGCCCCGGTCGATGGTTTCCAGACGGTCAATACAACGAAGTGCTGTGCTCTTTCCCGAACCGCTTGCGCCGATCACGGCGATCATTTCGCCTTTGGCCACTTCCAGTGACACGCCCTTGAGCACCTGATTCGAGCCGAAGCTCTTATAGACGTCCCCGAGCTTAACGATTGCCGACATTGAGCTTTTTCTCCATCGATTGGCTCCAGCGCGAGAGCGGATAACACAGTACGAAATAGAAGGCCCCGACCAGCCCGAACACGAGGAACGGCTGAAATATCGAGTTGTTGATGATCTGGCCGGCACGGGTCAATTCAACAAAACCGATCACCGAAGCAAGCGATGTCATCTTGATGACCTGCACCAGGAAACCCACCGTTGGCGGCAGCGCGAGACGCAGCGCCTGCGGAATGATCACGAGGCGCAAGGTCTGCCAGCGCGTCAATGACAGGCATTCGGCGGCTTCCCATTGAGGCTTGGGCATGGCGTTAATACAGCCGCGCCAGATGTCGCCGAGATACGCGCTGGTGTAGACCATCAGCGCAAGGCCGGCCGCGACCAGCGCCGGCACCTGGAAGCCGTACACGGACAAACCGAAGTAGACGATGAACAGCAGGATCAGCAGCGGAATGCCTTGAATGGCTTCGATATACACCATCGCCGGGCGGCTAAGCCAGCGGCGTGGCGAGATGCGCGCGAGCATCACGCCGAAGCCGCCGATGCTGCCCAGCACGAACGCGAGCGCCGAGAGCACGAGCGTCCACCAGATCGAGTGCACGAGATAAAACAGATGTGCCGTCGTGAAGCCGCCGGTCATGCCGCACCTCCGGGGATCACCGTATCGATCCGTCCTTTATCCGGCACCGGCTTGCCAGCCCGTTCCGCAGCTTGGCGCATGACCCGCCGACGCTTGAACGCGACCTCGCCGACGGCCCACGCAATCAGCTTGATCAGCAGCGATAACGCGAGATACAACAGCGCCACGACAATGTAGGTTTCGAGCGAACGAAAGGTATCGGATTGCACGGTATTGGCCGTTGCAGTGAGCTCTTCCGCGGAGATTTGCGACGCGATCGCCGAGGCCTGCATCATCAACAGGAACTGGCTGGTCAGCGCGGGATAGACCTTTTCGATGGACGGTTGAAGCATCACATGCCAGCCGATCCGCCAGCGCGACAGCCCCAGGCATTCAGCCGCCTCGATCTGCCCGCGCGGCACCGATTCAAGGCCTGCACGAATGATCTCGGCTGCATAGGCGCCGATGTTGATCACCATCGCGAGCGCAGCGGCCGTGAACGTCGGCATGCGCACGCCGAAGCCGGCAAGCCCGAAGTAGAGCAGGAATATCTGCACGAGAAACGGCGTGTTGCGCACGGCCTCGATATAGATCGAGCAGAGCCACGATAAAAGCCGGTTCTTGCCGCGCTTCGCAAAGGCGACCAGCGTACCCAGGATCACACCGAAAAACACCGCCACGGTCGTCATCTTCAACGTCAGCCAGGCGCCTTTCAGGAAGACGGGCCAGTACGGAAGCAGCGGGCTGAAATCGAGAGAAAAAGTCATCGCAGCAAGGTCTAGGTTGTACATGCATGGCGCAGTCGTTCGTCCCCACCCGCCCGCGCGCGGCGCCGCCCGTTACCGGGCTGGCGGCCTTATTTCAACTTCTTCTCCAACTTAATTCCCCACTTCATTCGAACGGTCCGGTGGTGGTGAACGCCCCGCCCTGCAGCACCGCAACGGCACTGCCGGGCTCAGGCGCCGGCTGCGCGTCGATCTTCGCCCGGAAGGGCTCCGACGAGTCGCGCGGCACGAAACCGAGCTTCGATGCAAACCGGTTATCCCACCATGTGACCTTGTTGTCTGACATCCCGTAGACCACGGTATGGCCGACATCCGGTGTAAAGAGGCTGCGTTGCAGGAGCTCGAGCAGGTCGTCGTAGCTGAGCCAGCTCGCCATCATCCGGCGATCCTTCGGCTCCGGAAACGCCGAGCCGATCCGGATGCTCACCGTCTCGATTCCGTAGCGATCGAAGTAGAACTGGGCCACGTCTTCACCGAACGATTTGGACAAGCCGTAGTAACCGTCGGGACGACGCAGCGCATGCGCGTCGATCTTCTCGTCCTGCCGATAGAACCCGGTGACGTGATTGGAACTGGCGAAGATGACACGCTTGAGGCCATGCCGGCGGGCGCCTTCGTAGAGGTTGTAAACCCCCTTGATATTGGCTTCCAGCACTTCTTCGAAGGGCCGTTCCACCGATACGCCGCCGAGATGGATGACCGCGTCACAACCCGCAACCAGGGCGTCGACTGCCTGCTTGTCCGAGAGATCGCAAGGGATGACTTCTTCGTGCGGCGCCGCGTCCGATGGCAGCGCAGCCGGCAGATCCGAGACCCTGATCCTGTCCGCGAATGCGCTCAAGCGCGAACGAATGGCTTTGCCTACGCCGCCGGCTGCGCCGGTCAGCAACAAACGCTTGAACGGAACTACGTGATCTTGAGTGGCCATGTCAGCCTGTCTCCAATAAGCGCGGCTACCGGGAGCTTTCGTGCCCCTTTCGGTCGGATCACCGCTTGATTTCATCTTTTATTGTACGTTGTCATATGACTACAGCGTGCATATAATCATTCGCAAATCCGTTTGTCAACTTTGGTGAAACATTATCCCAACCGAGGTAGCCGTGCAGAGACCGACTCGTGCCGTCTTCGAAACCCCGGCCTACCCTCATGTGCGGCGTAGCCTGACGACTGAACTCGTCGATGCGCTGCGTCAGCAGATCGAGACTGCCGAACTCAAGGTGGGTGCCCGGCTCGCGACCGAAGCGGAGATGGTGCAGCGCTTCAACGTGAGCCGCACGGTTGTCCGTGAGGCATTGTCGAAGCTGCAGGCTGCCGGACTCGTGGAGACGCGGCATGGCATTGGCACCTTCGTCTGCGAGGCGCCGGGCAAGGGGCTCTTCCAGCTCGACCCTGCGGACGTGGCAGGTTCCATCGACGCCCTCGCCGTGCTCGAGCTACGCATCAGCCTGGAGACCGAGAGCGCCGGGCTGGCCGCGGCGCGATGCGATACCGCGCGTATAGCGGCCATGCGGCGCGCGCTGAGCGACTTCGAGCGCAACGTGGGCGAAGCGAACGGGACCATATCGCCCGATATCCGCTTTCACCTCGAGATTGCGCAGGCAACCGGCAACCGCTATTTCGTGGACATCATGACGCACCTTGGTACCCACATGATCCCGCGTACCCGCCTCACCGCCACGCAGATTCCGCCCGACCAGTACGCGGATTATTTGACGCGCGTGAACCGCGAGCATGAACAGATCTGCGATGCCATCGAGCGAGGCGACGCGGACTCGGCGCGTACCGCCATGCGGCTGCATTTGATCAATAGCCGCGAACGTCTGCGACGCGCGCAAGAAGGCGTTTGAGCGCGGCGCCGACGTCACCTCACGCTACTTCAGAAGCGCATTTGTTTTGCGTGGAGCGGCAACGGAAGCGCGGTTCGTGACCGTCACGGGAAACTCGCGATAGATCGTGTATGCAGTCCCGTAGCACGCGTTGAGCAGCCATCGAACGGCGTTTTGCGTGAGGTCGGCGGTCGGGATGTGGACCGATGTCAGGCCCGGTGCGGAGAACGCGGCGGAGTAATCGTCGTCGTAGCCTACTACCGACATCTCGTCCGGCACCGAGATGCCTGCTTGCTGCAAGCACGACAACGCGCCGATGGCCATGGTGTCGTTGGCGCAGAACAGTCCGGTGAATTTTTTCTTCGACGCCAGCAGGTCCTTCACCGAGTCAAATCCGCCGTCTGGTGAAAAGTCCGATTCGATCAACTGAACCTCGGCCCGGTCGATGCCGTTGCGCGCGAGTTCGTCGAAGAAACCGGTGATCCGTGCCTGATTGTCGGACGCTTGAAAAGGCCCTGAAATCACGGCTATTTTCTTGTGTTTGTGCGCAAGCAGCGTCTGCGCTGCCAGCACCCCGCCGCGATGATGATCTGCACAAAACGATGCTTCCGGCATCTGTGCGAAGTCTCGATTGAGGAACACCATTTTCGGATGCATGTGGTGGAGCTTGATGAGGTCGTCGTCGTGGAGGTCGTGGCTGGTCACGACTACGCCATCGCAGTCGCGGCCGATCAGGAATTGCACGGCTTCGATTGCCTGGTCGCGGGGGGAGTCGTCGCCGCAGCCTGTTGCCACGACCACGTGGCGATGGACCTTGCGCAGCTCCGTGTCGGTCTGTTTGAGGATGGTGCCGTAGTACGGGCCGAAGAACGTTGGCACGAAGATGCCGATCATGCCGAGGGATTGCGTTGACAACGCGCGGCCGATTGAGGATGGCCGGAAGTTCAGCTCGGCGATGGCGGCTTGCACGCGTGCGAGTGCATCGGCGGAGACAGGTCCGCGGCCGGAGATGGCACGCGATGCGGTGGACATGCCAACGCCGGCTAGGGCCGCAACGTCCTTCAGGGTCGCCACTGGTGTTGCTCCGGGGTTTTGAGGTGCACTTTTTTTGTTCGCTCGCGCTTGGTGGGGGTTGGTCGGTTCTGGGGTGCGTGCTCGGGGTTGATGCCGGGTTGCACGGGTTCTGCGTTAGCGGTCGGGTTCATTGCCGGGTCGCTGCTTTTCAGGTCTTCGCGGGTTTTATGTTGGCTATTTTCTTTATCACTATTAGCCACTGTGCGTGGCGGCACGGGCGGATTCAACTGGTGATCGCAACACCTATAACTTCTGCAAGTTTATTGGCTGGCGTCATGAAGTCGAGGGTTTTACGTGGTCGTCCATTCAGAAGTGCGGCGACCTTGTTCAACTCGGCTTGTGAATAACCATCCAGGCGTGTGCCTTTAGGGAAGTACTGACGTAGCAGGCCGTTCGTATTCTCGTTGCTACCGCGTTGCCAAGGACTGCGCGGATCGCAGAAATACACGTCGACCTCGGTGGCAAGAGTGAACGTCTTGTGACTTGCCAGTTCGCGGCCACGGTCCCACGTGAGCGTTTGGCGCAACTCCTTAGGCAGCTTCTTCACCTGCTTGATCAGAGCCGACACGACGCTTGCAGTGTCTTTGCCTTGGACTTTCACCAGCATCACAAAGCGCGATTGGCGTTCAACCAGGGTGGCAATATGCGAATTGTTCGAGCCCGATATCAAGTCACCTTCCCAGTGCCCGGGAACCGCTCGGTCTTTCACTTCTGCGGGACGTTCGCTGATTGATACAGCATCGATGATCGCCCCTCTATTTTGTCCGCTGCCCGTTGCTTTTTTAGCACGCCGCATCACGCGATTGGTGCGCAAATGCTCCATCAGCTCCTTTTTAAGGACACCCCGAGCTTGTACATACAGGCTTCGGTAGATCGTTTCATGTGACAGTTGCATGAGCTTATTGACTGGAAACTGCCGTTTAAGCCAGCCCGATATCTGGGCAGGTGCCCATTGTAGTTTGAGCTTGCTTGCCACGAGCTGGCGTAATCGCGCCCGGTTTGAAAGTGCACAGGCTTTGGGCCGTAGCGCATTCTTCCAGGCGTTGGCGTCGGCCTGTTGTGCGCGGTACTTTATCGGCCCACCGTTGCGTTCGATCTCCCGGCTGATCGTCGATGGCGCTCGGTTCAGACGCGCTGCAATGCGGTTTGAAGACCAGTTTGCGCTCAGCCCACGCGAGATCGCTTCGCGCTCCTCGGGCGTCAGTGCGCGTGGCGAGCGCTTTCTTGGCAGTGGCGCGATGCCACCGCGCTTAGCAAGCATCCGGTGCACCGAGCCCACTTCACGCTCAAGCGCCCGCCCGATCTCGCTGACGGACTCCGCTGCGCGCCAGCGCCTCCAGATCTCGCCCTTCTGGGTCGACGTCAACCACGGTTTCGCTTGTCGTTTCATAGCTTCATCCTCCGATTTCCCTATTGGAACAGAGGTGTTGCATCGACCGGTTGAATCCGCCCGTCATTTCTTTGTCCAAAGCGACAAAGAAACGAAGCAAAGAAAACGCTTTCACCGCTCTACCCTAAGTGTCCACAGCGTGCAGTTCCATTTCATGGGTGCCCCAAAAGCACGGTGCTCGCCAGAGCCACGGATGTGTGAACCCCTCTTTCTCCGAACACGGATACCCCACGCTTCGCCACCAGTGTTTGAACCTGCCCAAGGCACACCCCGCGCTATCCGCCTAGAACCCACCACCGAATTTGTACGCACTTCGAACCACGTCGCCAACCCACCTTAAAACGAGGCCTCCGAAATGCGTGGGGCCGTACTCAACAAAACGCCCATACGACCAGCCAACAGAGTCACCAAAATTTCGAGCAGTAAGTACACGTCAGCCTTTGATTGCGAAGTTTGGGCGCGCGTCCGTAACGCGTACCTCTCAGCCACGCTACTAAGAAACGAAGCCTCGAAAGCTCGTCAAGCCGTGCGGGTTTCCTTGGCAATTGTGCTTGCCCGAGAGCGTACGGGGCGAAGCGTTTTACTGTCAGGATTCGCGAGAAGGAGGGTTTCAAACATCCGGTGCTCTTGCGAGCACCGTGCTTTTGGGGCGCCCATAAATAGAAACTGCACGCTGTGGACACTTAGGGTAGAGCGGTGAAAGCGTTTTCTTTGCTTCGTTTCTTTGTCGCTAAGGACCAAGAAATGACGTGCCGCCACGCACAGTGGCTAATAGTGACAAAGAAAACATCCAACACTAAACCCGCGAAGACCTGGAAAGCAGCAACCCGGCATTGACTCAGACCGCTAACCCAGGAACCGACCACCCCCAACATACCCCCGCCCACAAACACCCAGACCAAAACCTCCCGCTAACCCCAAGCGCCAGCGACCCTCACATCCGATCGCCACCAACCTCATCGAACAACGAAATACGCTCGCTATTAATAGAAAACCCAGTCACCTCATCCACCGCCGCCAACGCAGTATCCTGCGCAATCGACGCAATCTGGACACCATGATAATCGAGCCAAATTACCCGATGATTTCCCATCGGCTCAACCAGCGATACCGTCCCCCGATGCCCAAACCCCGGATCGATCGACACGTCCTCAGGACGCACACCCAACACGCATGACTGATTCTCCGACGGTGACCGAAGAAACGGATACTCCGACACATCAATGTCAACGTGCTCATTGCGAAACCGCATTTCCCCACCCTCGCGATGCAACGCCCCCTTCAACAAGTTCATACCCGGCGAACCAAGGAACGTGGCAACAAACAAATTGTTCGGATGCGCATAAACCTCCGCCGGCGTGCCGATCTGCTGAATCGCCCCGCTACGCATGACCGCCATGCGGGTCGCCAGCGTCATCGCTTCCACCTGGTCGTGGGTCACATAGATCATCGTGGCGCCCAGACGCTTATGCAGTTGCTTCAACTCACGCCTAAGCTCCGTACGCAACTTTGCATCGAGGTTCGACAGCGGTTCATCAAAGAGAAACACGTCCGCTTCCCGCACAATCGCCCGCCCGATTGCCACGCGCTGGCGCTGCCCGCCCGACAACTGCGCAGGCCTGCGTTTGAGCAAAGGCCCAAGCTGCAACATCTCGGCCGCGCGCGAAACGCGCCGCTCAATCTCGGCCTTGGGCGTGCCCGCAATGCGCAAACCGAACGAGAGATTTCGCTCCACATTCATGGTCGGATACAACGCGTAAGACTGAAATACAAGCGCGATACCGCGATCTTTCGGATCGGCCCATGTCATGTCCTGACCACCAATTTCGATGCTGCCGCCGCTCACATCGATCAGCCCCGCAATGCTATGCAGCAAGGTGGATTTGCCGCACCCCGAGGGGCCCAGCAAGACAAGGAACTCCCCCGGTTCAACTTCAAGGTCCAGCGACTCGATAATCGTATTCGAGCCAAGCTGGATCTCCAGGTCGCGGATTGAAACGTTCGACATGACTGTAGACATGAAAGAGCCCTGGCTAACCTTTGACCGCACCGGAAGCAATGCCGCGGACGAACCAGCGACCCGAAACGAAATAGATGGCAAGCGGCACCATGGACGTAAGAATAGTCGCCGCCATGTTAACGTTATAGAGACGCTCACCCGTTGTCGTATTGATAATATTGTTCAGTTGTACTGTCATCGGCAGATTCTTCGTGCCCGCGAAAACAAGCCCCAAAATGAAGTCGTTCCAGATACCGGTGACCTGCATGATGATCGCGACCACAATGATCGGCGTGGACATGGGCACCATCAGTTGCAAGAAGATGCGCCAGAATCCGCCGCCATCCACACGCGCCGCCTGAAAAAGTTCATGCGGCAGCGCTGCATAATAATTGCGGAACAACAGGGTCATCACCGGCATGCCGAAAATGGTGTGGATCACCACAATGCCCGGCAACGAGCTGAACAAATGCACCGTTGCAAGTACCCGCACGAGCGGATAGACCATCACCTGCACGGGGATGAACGCGCCCACGAGCAAGATTGCAAACAGCGTAGTGGCGCCGCGCGGCTTCCAGAACGACAAGGCGTAGCCGTTGACCGCGCCGACCAGAATGGAGAGGACCGTACTCGGCACCACAATGCGCACCGAGTTCCAGAAGCCAACCTGAATGCCCTGGCAATCCAGTCCCGTACATGCCGAATGCCACGCAATCTTCCATGCGTCGAGCGTGAAATGCATCGGCAGCGACAGGATATTGCCGAGACGAATTTCCGTCATTGGCTTCAGCGACGTGACGATCATCACGTACAACGGCAGCAGGAAGAACAGCGCCGAGGTCAGTAAGAACGCGTACACGCCCAGGCGCGCGGGCGTTACGCGCGACCTGCGTTTTAACGGAGGACGTGGCGCGTTCATCGGGAATCCCTGAGCCGCAGGGCTCGGCTGCGAATATAAAAGACCGGCGCAAGGATCGCGAGCACGGTAATGAGAAGAACAATGGATGCCGCCGACGCCAGTCCAAGATTCGCGCGTCCGAACAGATAATCCATGATGAACTTCGCGGGCACTTCGCTCGCCGTGCCGGGACCGCCTTGCGTCATGGCGACCACCGCATCGTAGAGTTTGATGACCATCACGAACAGCAGGATAAAAGCCGTTGAAATGGACGCGCCGAGCATGGGGACGACAATGCTGACATACACACGCCAGCGCGGAATGCCGTCTATGCGCGCGGCCTTCCAGATCTCTTCATCAATGCCACGCAACCCCGCAAGCAACAGCGCCATCACAAGCCCCGACGCTTGCCAGACGGTCGCTATCACTAACGTGTAAATCACCCGATCCTGATCCACGATCCAGTTGAAGCGTGCATGCGTGAAACCGATCCGGTGCAGCACCTCCTGAATGCCCAGTTCCGGATTCAGGATCCACTGCCACACGAGACCTGTTGCGACGAACGACATCGCGTACGGGTACAGGAAGATCGTGCGCAGCGCGCCCTCCGCCATCACCTTCTGGTCGATGAACACCGCCAGCAGCAATCCAATCGCGAGGCATATGACGATGAACAAAACCCCGTAAATCACGATGTTTTGCAGCGACAGCATCCACCGGTCGTTATTGAAAAGCCGCACGTATTGCGACACGCCCGCAAAACTATTCGACGCGAACGTGCGCGAGTTCGTGAACGACGTGCGCAAGCTCCATAACATCGTGCCGAGATAAGCGAACACCACCGTGAGCGCCATCGGCAATAACGCAATGTAAGCCGCCAGCGCAAACCGCTTCCTCAGCGGTTTGCGCTTCGCGTGACCGGCCGGAGCGCGCAGGGTTTTGCCGGCGGGCGTCGTCACCATCAGCTCTTGAGTCCGCTGGCGAAGGCCTTTTGTGCATCCTCCACCGACTGGTTCTTGTTCCAGAAGTTGGTGATGACGTCCTGCAACGCACCATTGATATCAGGCGGCGTCAGCATCTCCGGATTCGGCAACTGCCGCGACTTGTCCTTCATGATCGCGATACCCTCCTTCGCGCACATGTCGAGACTCGAATCGTCGATGTCCGAGCGAATCGGAATCGAACCTTTCTTCGCGCTGAACGCAACCTGCGCAGCCGGCGATGTCATGACGGTCGCCAACAGTTTTTGCGCCTTGACCGCGTTGGCGTCGTCGGTCTTCGGGAAGACGAACGCGTCGCCTGCCACCAGATACGGCGAATGCGGACCGAAGCCCGGGAAGCAGCCAAAGTCCTTGCCGGCCGATTGATTGGCCGCGACGAACTCGCCCTTCGCCCAGTCACCCATGATCTGCACGCCGGCCTTGCCGGAGATCACCAGCGCGGTAGCGTCGTTCCAGTTGCGGCCCGGTGAGCCCGGATCAATATAATTGTGCAGGCGCTTGAACTGCGTCAGTACCTTCTTGAACGCGTCGGACTTGACAGCATTCACATCGCGATCGCGATATACCTTCAAATAAAGGTCTGGGCCACCAACGTCGGCGAACACGGCATCGAAAGTAATTTTCTCCTGCCAGGCCTGACCGCCGAGCGCCAGCGGAATCACGCCCGCCGCTTTCAGCTTGTCGAGATCCGCGATGAATTCATCGTAGCTGGCAGGCTCTTTCGTGATGCCGGCTTTCTGGAACGCCGGCTTCGAGTAGAAGAACCACGCCGGCATGTGAATGTCCACGGGCGCCGCGTAGTAATGCCCGCCCGACTTGATGCTTTCAATAATCGACGCCGGGAAGATCTTGTCCCAGTTCTGCTTGGCCGCGACGTCATCCACATTGTTCAGGAGTCCCTGATCGATGATGTCGTGGAATTGCTTCGATGTATTGAACTGCGCGGCGGTTGGCGGATCTCCGCCCATGATGCGGTTGATCGCCGTGGAACGCGCCTGGTCGGCGCCGGCCACGGCCTGGTCGATCCATAGGCCACCGGCCTTGTTATAGGCATCGGCGAACTGCTTGATGGCCGCTGATTCGCCACCCGATGTCCACCAGTGGATCACGGTCGCCTTCAGCGGATCCGCGTGTGCTGCGCTCATCGCCGCGACGGCTGCAACGACACTGACCACCAGTTTTTTCATGCTGTTCATTAAGTCTCCTCCGGGCTATATCTTCTATTTGGCCCTGCAATTGACACACTCAAACACAGGGCCAACGACTTCGGCATTGAAAATCGAACTGCGGGTCAGGCGTTTGCGTTGCGTTCCTCAAGGAATTTCGCGACCAGTTCAGCACTGTGTTTCATGGTGCGTTTCTGCGTCTTGTAGTCGACATGAAACACGCCGAAGCGACGTTCATAACCAAACGCCCATTCGAAGTTATCCATCAGTGACCAGATGAAATATCCGCGTATGTCGACACCGGCGTTGATCGCGCTGTCCACGGCGGCAAGATGGCGCTTGAGGAACGAGATGCGCTGTGCATCGTCGACGCGTCCGTCGACCACCTTGTCATCCGACGCCATGCCGTTTTCAGTGATATAGATCGGCGGCAGCGATGCATACGTCTTGTTGAATCCGATCAGCAAGTCGCGCAAGCCATCGGGATGAATCTCCCAGCCCATCTGCGTGCGCTCGACGTCCGGCAGCGGCACCTCGGTAAAGCCACGCGCGCCGTCGCTTTTCACGTTGGTACGGAAGTAATAGTTGATCCCGAGGAAGTCGAGCGGCGTGCCGATGGTTTCCATATCGCCGTCGAGCACCAACGGTTCGGTGCCCGGCCAGAGTTCAAAAAGGTCCTTGGGATAGGCCTTTTTCAACAATGGGTCGAGTATCCACGCGTTGTGCTGGACTTCAAAAAGATGCGCGGCGCGCACGTCGGCTTCGCTGTTGGTATCGGCGGTACCGCGGCCAACATTCGCCACAATGCCCTTGAGCGACGCCGGATCGTTCGCGCGCAAGACCGGCACGGCCGTACCGTGCGCGAGCAGCAGGTGATGCATGGCTTGCGTCGCAAAGCGGTCGTTTGCCAGACCCGGCGCATGATGGCCGTTGCCGTAACCGAGGTACGCGGAGCACCAGGGTTCGTTGAGCGTGGCCCAGGCATCGACCTGACCGCTCAGTTCGCGACTCATCAGGTCGGCGTAATCGGCGAACCGATACGCTGTGTCGCGATTCAGCCAGCCGCCGCGATCTTCCAGATGTTGCGGCAGGTCCCAGTGATACAGCGTGACGAAGGTCTTGAGCCCCTTCTCTTTCAACCGCCCGATCAGGCGCTTGTAAAAGTCGATTCCTTTCTGGTTCGGACGCCCCGCTTCATCCATCACGCGCGGCCATGCAATGGATAGCCGGTACCCATCCACGTTAAGCGCGGACAGCAAGTCAAGGTCCGATTCCCACCGATGATAATGATCGCAAGCGACCTCGCCGGTGTCGCCGGCCAGCACTTTGCCGGGCGTGGCCGAGAACGTGTCCCAGATGGACGGGAGCCGGCCGTCTTCGTTGACGGCGCCTTCTATCTGATAGGACGCGGTGGCTGCGCCGAGCAGAAAATCCCGGCGCCAGAGGGCTGAATCGGATGGTGGGGAAAACGGATCGCTAGAAACAACGGATGCGTCGAGTGCCACGAAAACTCCTGTTTAGCGTTGGAGTGGAAGCGCTTCCACAAATTCCTGCGAACGATAGCAGCGCCGAATTGGCGCGGACAATCCGGGTTTGTATGGAGAGGGTTTGGAAGGAAGGCTTGGAGTTGCCGCGCCAATCGCGCAACTTTGGATGGTGCTAAATCAAGTCACTTCCAACTATGGCGAGTGCCGTGTCGGTCAGCGAACGTCTTGGCGGGGGCGATTGGCGGGGGCGATTGCAACACGCAACCGCGAAGCGCCGCTGCCAGCGGCACTGTATTTACGCATTCCGTCAGAGCAAGTAAGGAACACGAACCCCTGGTTGATCAGCCGGAAAATCCTTGGTGTTGCGCGAGACCAGCAAAAGCGAATGCGCTTGAGCCGATGCCCAAACAATTGCGTCAGGGAGCTTGATCCGATACTGCTTACGGATGTCGACCGCTCTGGCGGCAATCGATTCATCAATGGAAATAATGCGAAATGTGTCAAGCCAGGCGCGAAGTAGTTGCTCATCGTCGGGCGTCGCGCCCACCATGATCTCCATCCACGTAATCAGGCTGATCGCACAAGATTCGTAACGGGTCATCTCGACTTTTGCGGCTTCGACCTTGGTCAAATAGTCGATGAGGATACAGGTGTCAAACAGCGCGCTTACCATTCAGAGCGCAACGTATCTTGGTAGTCCAAACCATCGATATCCTTGTCTTTCCACAACCCGAATATGTCGACGCCAAGAACAGGTTTGCGCTGCGCTATATATCCGTCAAGCGCGTCGCGAATCACGGCCGCCCGCGATCGCTTGTCAGCGTCGGCAATCAGCATCAAATCGCTAAGTTGAGAATCGGGTACGTCGACAAGAATACGCGTCATGGCACCCTCCATATATGATATACATATAGTATATCACTCTAATCAAAGAGGCAACGACGGGCTGTATTCACATGGAAGGCCTCGGCGTGGCGCTGCGTTATCCACACGGGATCCGAGCCACAAAACACGTCCCCATCGCCGCCGATGAACTCACGCTCAACGTACCGCCGTGCGCTCCGACGATCTGCGAGCAGATATAGAGTCCCAGTCCAAGCCCGCCGCCCGGCTGGCTGGTTGCCGGCCGCCAATACGGTTCGAACACCTGATCCAGGTCCTGGGGCGCGATCGGTCTACCCAGATTGGCGACGGAGATCGCCAGTTCACCCGCGTCCACCGATATCTGGACCCGCACGGGTTGATCCGGCGAGCCGTGCGTCAATGCGTTAGCCAGCAGGTTCGACAGCAACTGCTGGATGCGCCCCCGGTCGCAGTGAACGCGGCCTTCCACCGCAATCTGTTCCAGGACAACACGCCCCGGATTCGCATCGCGCAATTCCGTGACCACGTGGTGCAGCGAGTCGGCGAGATCATCGACTGGAGACAGCGATACGCCCATGCCCGCGCCAAGCCGGCCGCGGGCGAAGTCGAGGACATCATCGATTAGCCGCGACATGCGCCGCGTGGTCGCCCGCAAGCGCGTGCCGATGGTCACCAGTTCCGGCTGGGTGCTACGTCGCGTCAGCCATTCCGCGGTGGCGCCCACGGCGGCAAGCGGATTGCGCAGGTCGTGCCCGAGCACGGCGATGAACTGCTCGCGCAACTCGGCGGTTGTCCGCTCGTTGAGCAGCGCGGCTTCCGTCTCCGAGCGCTTGTTCTCGCTCTCCAGCTGCAGTGCGATCAGTTCCGAGAAGAGCGTGAACATGGTGAGGGTGCGCGCATCCGAGATCATTGCCGGACGCGGATCGATGGCGCACAGGTTGCCGAAGTACTCGCCGTTGGGCAGGATGATCGGCACTGAGATATAACTCTCGATATTGTAAATACGGGGCGTATGGTGTTCGCGGTAGACCGGATCGGTGCTCGCATGGTCGATAACAACCGGCCGGCGCATGGCGCGAGCCTCGCTGCACAGCGTGGTGTGGACATCGAGCCGGCCACCGGGCAACAGTCCGAACTGGATGTCGTCCTGCACGGCACAGGCGGTCCAGGTTCCCTCGGTGACGCGCGCCACCGCCGCGAAGCCGAGGCCGGTGTTTTTGCAGATCACGCGCAGCATGGACGGAACGGCGCCGATCCGGCCGATAGTGGCCACGTCGCGCGCAATCGCTTCATCGCTGTCGTCCATGGTGACCTGCAAAGCGCCAGAAACAGGGTTCAAAATACTACCTCTCAGTACTCGATATTTTTGTTCGATGCCGCGCTCAATTGTACGGGTCAGATTGCTCGCGCCAAAGATTCAAAAATGGGGGCCTGTTTCCGGAGATCGGCGATTCGAATTGATTCCGATCCTCTGGATTGCATAGAGCGTACCGCGATGCCAAGATGCGCTGTCGCCTCGCTGTTGGCACACTGTCGCCATTGACCAACTGGCGCAGATATCGAGCCCGGGGTCGTGGTGCCTTCCTCGCTGGTGTCTTCTGTTAAACCTTACAAAGAAAAACGATGACTGGAGCAGTGCTTTCAAAATCGCCAACAGGCATTTCAGGCTTCGACGACGTCACCCTTGGCGGCTTGCCATCGGGCCGCCCGACCCTGATGTGCGGGGCGGCGGGATGCGGCAAGACCTTGTTCGCCATGACCTTCCTCGTGGAAGGCGTACTGAAGTACGGTGAACCCGGGGTGCTTTTGAGCTTCGAGGAACCGGCGGAGGACCTGGCGGCAAACGTGGCGTCGCTCGGCTACGACGTGATGTCGCTGATCGACCAGAAGAAGCTCGCCATCGATCACGTCAAGATCGACCCGGCGGGAATGGAAGACACCGGCGAATACGACCTCGAAGGCCTGTTCGTGCGGCTCGATTACGCCATCAAGAGCGTGAACGCAAAGCGCGTCGTACTCGATACGCTCGAGGCATTGTTCGCCAGTTTCCCCGACGCCGTCCTGCTGCGCGCCGAGTTGCGTCGCCTGTTCGACTGGCTGAAGGAGCGCGGCGTAACAGCCATCGTGACCGCGGAGCGCGGCACCGGCGACGGCAACCAGCTGACGCGGCACGGCATTGAGGAATACGTCTCCGACTGCGTGATCCTCCTCGACAACCGGGTCGAAAACCAGGTCACGACGCGCCGCATGAGGATCGTTAAATATCGCGGCTCGGCGCATGGGACCAACGAATACCCGTTCCTCATCGATACCACCGGCATCAGCGTCCTCCCCGTTACATCAGCGGGCCTGGCGCATCTGACGTCGAGCGAAGTCATCTCCACCGGCATTGCCGATCTCGACGCCATGTTGGGCGTGGGCGGATATTTCGTCGGCTCCAGCGTGCTCGTGTCGGGCCTCGCGGGAACGGGCAAAACGACCTTTGCCGCTAAATTTGTTGAGGCCCGGTGCAACCTTGGCGAACGCACGCTGTGGTTCGCCTTCGAAGAGTCGCCCGAGCAGATTGTGCGCAACATGCGCTCAGTGGGCGTGGATCTTGCGCACCATTTGGGGAGCGTGCTCAGTATCGAATCAGCACGGCCCAGTTTCTTCGGGCTGGAAATGCACTTGGCGCGGATGGTCCGCGACATTGACCTGTTCAAGCCGACCGCTGTGGTGATCGATCCAATCTCTTCGCTGCGCGGCGTGGAGTCCGAAGTGCACGCCACGCTGTTGCGGCTCGTCGACCTCCTCAAATCGCGTGGCATTACGGCAGTTTTTACAAGTCTTAGCAGCATCGACCAGGCATCCAGCATAAATGACCGCAGCATCTCGTCACTCATGGATACCTGGATTTCGCTCTCGCATATTGAAACAAACGGCGAGCGCAACCGCCTTGTCTACGTGCTGAAATCGCGCGGCATGGATCACTCGAACCAGGTCCGCGAATATCAGATCAGCAATGGAGGAATCGCCATGGTGCCCGCGTACATAGGCGCAGGCGGCGTGCTCACCGGGACCGCGCGGCTGGCGCAGGAAGCGCAGGAACGCGACGAATACGCCGCGCGCAACGAACTCGTGATGCAGAAGAAACGCGACCTCGCGCGGCGCCGCAAAGCGGTCGAGCAGCAGGTCGCCGAACTACAGTCGGCGCTCGATGCTGAAGCGTCGGACCTCGATGCGCTCATCGAACAAAGCGAAGAGCATAAGCGCCTGCATGAAGCCGACCGTACCCGGATGGCGCAACTGCGGCGATCCAAAGAATGATCGAACACGACTCGTCCACGCCAGCGCAAAACGAAGCGGACATGGCGGAATTGCCCCTCGCCGCTGACCTGCCCGTTTCGGCTGCTTCGGCTGTCCCGGCCGCATATTCGCTGCGCTTGTATGTAGCGGGGGAAACGCCGAAATCGATGGCCGCGATCCGCAACCTGCGCGCGCTCTGCGCCATGCACCTGGCAGGCCAGTATTCGATCGAAGTCATCGATCTGCGCGTCAATCCGCAACTTGCAGCCGAGGACCAGATTCTCGCGATTCCAACCGTCGTGCGGCATCTGCCCTCGCCGCTCAGGAAAGTGATCGGCGATTTGTCGGATACTGAGCGCGTGCTGGTCGGTCTCGACATCCGGCAGAGGGCCCCTTCGTGAGTGCCCTGCCCGTCGAAGCCGACGGCGGAGGTGGCGGGGGCATGGGATATGTCACACCGCCCCCGGCGCAATCGGACATGCTTGTACTGCGCCTGTACGTGACCGGCAATACGCTGCGTTCCACGCGCGCCGTGGACAACGCGCGGCGCCTGCTGGAAACGTACACGGCGGGTCGCTTCGAGCTTGAAGTAATCGACATCTACCTGCATCCGGAAGCTGCGATCGCGGCGCAGATCATTGCCGCGCCAACGCTGGTCAAACTTCGTCCGGGACCGTTGCGCCGGGTGATCGGTGACCTGTCGGATTCGAACAAGGTGCTGGCCGCGCTCGGCGTGACGGTGTCGAACGTAGCCGAAGGTTCGTCCACAGGTGCCTCCGCAAGCACGTCCTCCACCGCGCCAGCGGTCGCGTCCATCAGACCCTGAAGCGTATGTCCGATCAATCACATTCGGCGTCACTGGAAACCGCATCCATCGAGGAGCTGCGTGAGCGGCTGCGTGAAGCGGAAGATACCCTCGACGCAATCCGCAGCGGCGCGGTAGACGCGGTGGTAGTCGGCAGCGATGACGACCGCCGCATCTATACGCTCGAGAGCGCGGACCGGCCGTATCGCGTGCTCGTGGAGCAGATGCAGGAAGGCGCGGTGATGCTTTCCGCCGACGGCACCATTCTCTACGCCAACGAACGTGCCGGGCAGTTGCTCGGCGCTCAGGTCGAGCACGTGGTTGGATCGGCGTTCAGCGTTTTTGTGCTCGATAGCCAGCACGCGCGGCTGCAGGCGTTGATCCGCGAAAGCACGACCGGCACTGCCCGCGATGAACTGACGGTGTTATCGGCCGATGGGGAAACACCCGTCTATTGCAGCTTAAAGGCGCTCGAAGCCGAGCGCGACCAGGACCGCCTGATCTGCGGCGTCATCTCCGATCTCTCGCAGCAACGGCAGATGGAAGCCCGCCTGCATCAGGCGCAAAAGATGGAAGCGGTGGGTCAGTTGACCGGTGGCCTGGCCCACGATTTCAACAATCTGCTGCAAGCCATTCACGGCAACCTGGAACTCGTGAAGCGCTCGCCGTCAGACCCTGAACGCGTACTGCGCTGGACCGGCAATGCCATTCGAGCCGTCAGCCGCGGCGCCAAGCTTACCGCGCAGTTGCTGGCCTTTTCACGCTCGCAGAAACTCGAATTGAAACCGGTTGGACTGGCGCAGCTCGTGCACGGCATGGCCGATTTGTTCGACCGCACGCTGGGCGCCGGGATCGACTTGCGGCTGGAACTTGGCGACGACGACGCCCTGGTCGTGGCGGATGCAACCCAGCTCGAACTCGCGTTGCTCAACCTGGCAATCAACGCGCGGGACGCGATGCCCACCGGCGGCATGCTGCGCATCAGCACGTTAGCGTGGACGATCACGGACGACGCCGATCTCGCCGATGGCGACTACGTGGAACTGAGCGTCGCCGATACAGGCACCGGCATGCCCCCCGATGTCGCGGCCCGCGCGTTCGAGCCGTTTTTCACCACCAAGGAACTGGGCGCGGGAACCGGTCTTGGTCTCGCGCAGGTGTATGGAATCTGCCAGCAGGCGGGCGGCCATGCGCAGATCGAGAGCAGTCCGCGCGGCACCCGGGTGTCTTTGTTTCTGAAGCGTTCACCCGCTTCAGCCGCCGCACCGGACCCGTCGGCAGCGGCGATTGTCAAGGCGAGTGACCGGGGCGCGCCCCGGATCCTGGTCGTCGATGACGATCCGGATGTTCGTACCTTCATGGTGGAAACGCTGGTCGCGCTGGGGTATCGCGTAGACTCGGCGGCGGGCGGACGCGCAGCGCTTCATATGATGGCGAGCGATCCACCCGATTTGCTCGTGTTGGACTTCGCGATGCCGCATCTCGATGGCGCAGCGGTCGCAAAACTGGCGAGGTCTCAGGGGATGCATATGCCCATTGTCTTCGCGAGCGGGTACGCGGACAGCTCCGCCCTCGACGCCGCGATGGGGAACAATATCTCGCTGCTTCGGAAACCGTTTACGATCGGGAATTTGTCGGCGGTTGTTGCGGCGGCGCTGGCGTGAAGCGTTGCCAGTAGCTGGGCACCTACGCTACTGACAGAAACTGGCAGCAGTCACGCTTACGATGGGTTCGACGTCAGCACCGGCGGATAACTCCGGTTTCCTCGACCCTTCGCGAGCAAACACCATGACCGATCCGAACTTCATCATCCTGTACGTGGACAACCCCTCCGTCAGCGCCGATTTTTACGCTGACTTGCTCGGCAAAAAACCCGTCGAGTCCTCGCCGACGTTCGCCATGTTCATCCTGGAGTCGGGTCTCAAGCTGGGATTGTGGTCAAGGCACACGGTCGAACCCGCGTCGCCTGCGGCAGCAGGCGGCGGTGGTGAACTCGGATTCCCGGTGCCTGACAACGACACCGTGCACAGTCTCTTCGCCGATTGGGGCAAGCGCGGACTGGAAATCATCCAGCGGCCGACGGAAATGGATTTCGGATTTACCTTCGTCGCGCTGGATCCCGACGGTCATCGTCTGCGCGTTTTTGCGCCGTCCGGGCAGTAAAACCCCGTCCAGGCGACAGCGCATTGCAAACGGACGGATGGACGGTGCCTACCACCTGCTCAACGGCGTGATGGCTTTGACCGATTTAGCCACGATGCGCATGTGCGGATCGGTTTCATCGGAGTGGCTGTCCCCTCTGCGCCGCGCGTGGTCGAGTTCTTCCGCCAGCCGTTTCGCTTCCCAGTCGCGCTGCCACGCCTCGGCATTGTTCCGGCGCTCGATCGCGCGCCGCGCCTCGTCTTCGCTATCGATCCACGCCGCGAAGATCGAAAATGCGCGTTCGATCGCTTCGTATTTTTCTGCCGGGCCAGTCACCGAAAACAGCAGGCGGTCACCCTGGCCCGCGTGTTTCCAGTACACGGCAATTTCACGTTCGCCAGTCGGCGCGGTGCTTGCGCGCGATCGAGTATCAGCATCGATACCAGCGTTGGACGAGGACCCCGTCGCCTCGCCAGCCCATCGCTCTGAAATCCCGGACGTCGTGCCGGGGCTCCCGGCGTTCGGCTCAGACTGAGGCTCAACCGTCAGCACCCCGAACGGCCATTCGAAACGGCCGGCGCGCAAGCGTTGAAACTCGCCGGGGGCATCGGTCGATACAAAGCGCTTCGCCACTCTCTTGACCGTGAGCGTTCGTGACACACGCTGCAAGGTAAGATCGACACCGCCGCCCGCCACGCGGATATGGCCCTCGTCTTCGCGAATCTCGGCCTCGCATTGCGCCGATGCATACGACACCCGCCTGGCTTCACGATAACCGTGGAGCCAGAGCGCGACGATCACCGCAAGCGATACCGCGACCTGCGCACTCGACTGCGGCGTGGAGGTGAAACCGACATAAAACGCGACGGCTGCCGCGCCGAATACCAGCGTCTTGACGATACGTCCAAAGAAAGTTTCAGCCTGGAACAATGCAAACAGCCACATGAGTTTTCCCGAGGTCACATTATTTTTGGTTTAGGGTCGAACACGCGGCGGGTTGCATGTCGCTGACATCTCCCGCATCGCGTGTTTCGCCTTGAAGCGTCCTGGAGACGCTTTCACTCTCAGCCGGCGATTCCTGCGTTGCTCAATACTTGGCGCGGTCTGGCCCGAACTTGCGGAAACGGGCATTGCATCGCGCGCCGTCTGCTGCCGTGTTGGCGTGTTGCCGACGGATAGTCCCGCATGAGAGCCGCCGCAGTGGCGCTTGATGTGACCGCCCAAGCGTGACGCCCCCATGTCGGCTCAATGCGAAGGACGCCCGCAACACGCATTGGAGCGCGTGGTTTTTAGCTGAAAGCGGCCAGCGGTTTCAACATGGGTGCGCAACGCAGTGCGCGGCTGCGAAAACACGGGTCTCCTTTTCACCGTTTTCCACACGGAGTCGATACCGTCCACGACGCCAGCGTGAAAGTTCGGCAATGATGCCCTCGGCGCATCCCACCTCCCTCTCATTCCGTCCGCTCGTTTCGCCCATTTCGTTCGGCCCGTCGACGAATTGTTTACCCTTTGTTACGGTCCGATTACACCCTATTTACGCAAGCCTTTTACCCTCTTTACGCGTTCAAGCGCCCAGGCCGCGGATCGTCGCAGCGGTCCTGACGCCGACGCCGCGCGCTTCCCCTCGATGGCTCGTACTACCGGCCCCGGCGCCAGCGTTGACGACGCCGCCCGCCACCGCCGCAGCCGCGCGTCGCCTGCGCGCTTCTGTCGGCGTACAGCCGAATCGCTCCTTGAACGCGCGGTTGAACGTCGACTCGCTCATGAAGCCGACCGCACAGGCAATCGCACCGATGAGCTCGCGCGCATGCAGTGGCGATTCGAGCCGGCGCATGGCTTCGTCGAGCCGGCGTGCGCGCACGTATTCCGCGACGCCGCCCATCGGTTCGAAGAGTTCGTAGAGCGCCGTTCGCGACACCTTGAGGATTTCGCGCAGCCTCGCAGGACCGAGGCTCATATCGGCCAGATTGCCTTCGATAAAACTCAGCGCCTGCGCGCGGATCACCGGCGTCAGGCGCGGATCGCCGGATTGCTCCCAGCGCTCGGCGCGCCGCAGCACGCACGCCGCGACGAAATCCAGCGTCGCTTCGCCTGCTACGCGTGCCTGCTCGTCGTCCATCGCGCTCGCGACGCTCACCAGGCTGCGCATATGCGAAGCGATCAGCAGGCCGATAGGGTCGGCAGCTTCCCACGACAAACCATGCAGGCGCAGTGCGCCGCCCGTGCGCCGGTCGATGGCCTGGCGCGGGATAGTCAGTGTCAGCATGGGCGCGTCGCGCGTGAAGCCGACGTTTTCGACGACGAGGTCGCGCACGACAACCGAGCCGAGCGACACCTCCTGGATGTCGCGGCCAAAGGTCGACAGCAGTGTGCCGTCAAGCAGGCAATGCACGAGGTAATGATCGATGCCTGACGTCGCGATCCGGCGGCGGCTGCGCTGAAATTCGACGTCTCCACCGACGACATGCGACATAAGCAGCATTGAGCCCAAAGGCCAGCTTTCCATCCGCGCGCGAAACGGCACGGGTGGATCTTTCGGCCGCTGAATCTCGAAGATCGCGTCGAGTCCTTCGCGCCAGATTTCCTCGGCGTCATTCTCGGAGAAATCGGCACTGTCGAATCTGATGGGTGTGGACATGGCGTTATTCAGCCTCCATAACAGGGTTCGACTTGATTTTCCAGCTTCGCCGGGTTCCGCTTTTGGCATTACCCGGTATCACAAAGAATTTAACGGCTTTTCAGCGATAAAACTTTAGCATGGGTATAAAACGACCTGAAGGGAACGAGGAGTTGTCGCTATATCCTGATTGGTTCTTTTACTGTCAGCGTCAAGCCGGACAGCGACTTACAAGGTCCGGCAAGTGCCGGTATGCGCTGAATCAGACGTCGAATCGGTTCAGAACTTTCATTCCACTTTCATTAATAGGGACGGATTTGTTTCGCGTTGCAGATTTAACAATGCGTTTCACCCGGGTAATGCCGGGGAGAACTGTTTAGCTAGAAAATCCAACGTTTTATCAAAAGGTTTTTATCGTGAACCGGAGGCTTCTTCAGCGGCTGGTCAGGCTCGGCATTAATGCGGAAGCAGGCATTCTGTCAAAGCTGCGCCGGACGAGATGCCAGCGCACGCGCTCCTGCGATTGCGCATCGAGTTCAATCAGGAAGCGCGTTTTCCCCGCGATAACCGCCCCCACCGGCAAGCCATCGCAATACAACACGCGATTACCCGGCAGCGCCGGCACTTTCTCCCCGGGCAACAAAGTGCCGGCGAGATTCAACGGATCGACCGCGCTGATCGCGATAAAACTGCCGTCGCCGGCCCGGTTGCGCATCTTGCGTAACAGCGGCACGGCTTCGGGCAACGCGAACTGCTCGCCCGCCAGACCCGCCACGAATCGGCCGCCGCGAATTTCACCGCGCGCTTCCAGCCGATGAAATACTCGCAGCAAGTCGCGCCACGGCGGCAGCCAGTCGGCCTCGCGTTCGAGCAGGCGCCAGAAGATCACGCCGTATCGGCGTAACAGGGTCATCGCGACATGTTCGATGGAATCGGCGCCGGGCGCGGCGTTATTTTCAGAGCGGCGCAGCAATGCCCAACGCCCGGCGTCGTCCATCCCGCCAATGAAATGACCGCGTCCGCCACGCCTTTGCCGCCGGCCGAAATTGTTGCGGCGCGCGGCCGGCGCGAGTAACGCACGCAGGCCGGCGAAGCTGTCGGCGTTCACCAGTCCCAGCGACACCAGTTCGCCCAGCGCGGTTTCGAGTTCGGTCGCAAGCAGGCGAACGTCGGCGCGCAGTTCATCGAAGAACATGGCGCCGTGTTGCGTGAGCGCGTCGAAGACGAGTTGTGCACGCGATGACGGTTCGGGCGATTGCATCGATTGCATCAGCGGACTCCACGCCGCCAGGTTGCGGCGCGGCAGCAGCACGATTGGCGTGGTGCGCACTGGTCCGCCCGAGCTGCGCGAACGAGCGCCCGGACGGCTCCAGACAACCTTGCCCGAGCGGCTTAGATCGTCAAGCCAGGTCATGGAATAGGCGCTCAGGCGCGCAGGCAGGATCTCATCTTCCCATGCGACCGCGGGCGCCTCAAAACCTTCGAGTTGTTCGATCGCGAGCATCAGCGCGTCGTGGCCGTCGCCATGCGGATCGGCTTTTGAATCCGCGCTGACGTGTTGCCAGTCGAACAGGAAACGCATGAAATCCTGCAACTCGACCGGCTCGATTTCGCGCCGCAAACGCCGCACGGTGTATCGATGAATACGCGCCAGAAGATGCCGTTCGCACCATTCTTCATCGGTTGCGTTCGTCGCGCCCGGCGTGAAGCGGCCGCGCATCACGTAACCTTCTGCTTCGAGACGCGTCAACGCGAGCGCTACCGGTGAAACCGGCACGGCCAAAGCGCGCGCAATAATCGGCGTGGAAAGCGGACCGAAGCCGCTCAGACGCGCGCGCACGATCTCGACGAGCGCATCGTCTTCGGTCCATGCTTCGTCGAAACCGGGCAGCGGGTTCAGCGGCGGCTGCATGGGCGCGACGGGATGAACCGCGCGCAGACATGTGAGGCGCTCGACCGGCACCCACAACCCATCCGCCGATGTCACCTGCAAACGCGTCGCGCGCCCCGACGCCGCGAGCTGTTGAAGCCACGCCGGCCAACCCTCGTTCGCGTGCGATTCGGCATCAGTGATGCATGAAAGTCCTGATAACGCCTCGTGCATTTCATCGGCGTTGCGCACCGTTGGCCACGCTTCTTCACGCACGCCGGCGATTGCCACGGCGTCCAGCGCGCCTAGGTCATCGCTCGATTGCGGATCGGTCCAGCCTCGTGCCAACACGGCCCGGGTACGGCGTTCCTCGATGGGGGCATCGTCGAGAAAAGCGTAAGGACGCGCCGATAAAACCTCTGCCGCCAACGGCGACGGTGCGGGCAAATCGCGCGTGACAAGCCGTACATCGCCGCTTTCCATGCGTCTTAAAAGCGCGACCCATGCATCGCAATCCATGGCGTCGTGCAGGCAATCATCGATCGTCTGATCGACCAGCGGATGACGCGGCACGTCACGCTCGCCCACCACGTTTTCCACACATGCCACCTGATCCGGGAACACCGTTGCAAGCAGGTCCTCGCTCTTCATGCGCTGCAATTGCGGCGCGACCCGACGGCCTCCTGCATAGCGCGGCAACGCGAGCGCGTTGGTCGCGTTCCAGCGCCAGCGCACGCCGAACAGCGGCGCGTCGAGCAGCGCCTGGATCAGCATGTGTTCCGCGGTATTGGAATGGAGATATCGCCAGACTTCATCGAGCGGAAAACTATGGCTGCCCGTTAGCGACAAGATGATCGCGTCCTCGGTCGCCGCAGCCTGCAATTCGAAGTTGAACGTCCGGCAAAAACGCTTGCGCAGCGCAAGGCCCCACGCGCGGTTCACGCGGCTGCCGAACGGCGAGTGAATCACGAGTTGCGTGCCGCCGGAGGCATCGAAGAAACGCTCCATGACCAGCACGTCTTGGGTTGGGAGAACAGAAAGCGCGGACCGTGAGCGCGCCAGATAGTCCACGATCTGCCGCGCCGCTTCTTCGCCGATACCCGTTTGATTGGCCAGCTTCGCGATGGTGATGTCCAGTGAAAGTTCTCCCAGCCACGCGTCCACTTGCGCATGCAAACGCGCGATCGCCGCCGACAATTCATTGCTCCGTCCGGGCGCTTCACCGAGCCAAAACGGAATGTTCGGCGGCTGCCCGTGCGCGTCTTCCACGCGCACTCGCCCACCCTCCACACGCAGGATCTTGTACGACGCATTACCGAGCTGGAACACGTCACCGGCGAGACTTTCGACCGCAAAATCCTCGTTGACCGTGCCGATCTGCAAGCCCTGCGGTTCCAGCAATACCGCGAAGTCGGCATTGTCCGGAATCGCGCCACCCGACGTCACCGCCGTCAGCCTGCCACCACGCCGGCCGCGCAAGCTGTGAGCCACCACGTCCCGATGCACGTACGCCCCACGCACGCCGCGCCGGCTTGTATAACCCTCGGCGAGCATGCGCAGAACTGCGTCGTACTGCGTACGATCAATCGATGCATACGGCATTGCATGACGCACGAGTTCGAAGAGCGCGTCCTCGTTCCACTCACGGCATGACACTTCGGCGGCGATCTGCTGCGCGAGGACATCGAGCGGCGCCACGGGAACGTGCAGCATGTCGAGTTCGCCGCGCGCCACGCAATCGAGCAGCGCCGCACATTCGATGAGATCGTCGCGCGACTCCGGAAAGAGCCGCCCTTTCGGCGTGCCGCTCACCTGATGCCCCGAGCGCCCGACACGTTGCAGGAAACCGCCGATCGATCCCGGCGAACCAAGCTGACATACCAGCTCCACATTGCCGATATCAATCCCCAGTTCCAGCGATGCCGTTGCAATCAGCACTTGCAACTCGCCGCGTTTGAGCCGCTGCTCCGCGTCCAGCCGCTGCTCTTTCGCGAGACTGCCGTGATGCGCGGCGACCGCGGGTTTGCCAAGCCGATCAGTGAGATGGCGCGCGACCCGCTCGGCCATCCGGCGCGTATTCACGAAGACAAGCGTGGTGCGATGCTGCGCGATGAGATCGGCGAGGCGGTCATAGACACGCTCGCGCACATCGTTCGACATGATGGCTTCAAGCGGAATGGGCGGGAGTTCGAGCGCAAGATCGCGCTTCCTCACATGGCCGACATCCACGATCGAACACGCCCGGTTGCCCGTCAGGAATTGCGCGACGAGTTCGATCGGTTTTTGTGTCGCCGATAACCCGATCCGCACCGGCGCTTCGTGCCCGTGTTCAACGCACAACGCCTCCAGGCGTTCAAGGCTAAGCGCGAGATGAGCGCCGCGTTTGTTGCCCGCGACGGCATGGATTTCATCGACGATCACCGTACGCACCGTCGATAACATCGCGCGGCCGGAATCGGAGCTCAACAGCACATAAAGCGATTCCGGCGTGGTGACCAGGATATGCGCCGGGCGCTTTTTGACCGCATTGCGCTCTTGCTGCGTGGTGTCGCCGGTCCGCACGGCCGCGCGAATTTCGACGGGCGGCAAGCCCATTTGCCCAAGCTCGGTCGAGATGCCCGCAAGCGGTTCCTGCAGGTTCACGCGGATATCGTTGGAAAGCGCCTTCAGCGGCGACACATAGATCACGGTCGTCTCGTTGGGCAGCGGTTGATTGCTCGCCAGCGCTTCCCGAACCAGGTCATCGATTGCCGCAAGGAACGCCGTCAGCGTCTTGCCCGAGCCGGTTGGCGCGGCGACCAGCGTCGATTGACGGGCCTTGATCAGCGGCCACGCGCGCTTCTGCGCCTCCGTGGGCGACCGGAAATGATGGCTGAACCAAGCCGCGACGGCCGGATGGAAGCCGTCGAGCGGATTGGAAGCCGATAGTTTTGCAGCGCTCATATCGCTAGTTTATTAGCCGCCGGGAAAGCATGTTTGATCGGGTTCGGCGTAGAAGGAACGGGCACACCTTGCATCCTACCTCTCAGACAAATGATCAAATCGATCATCGAAACGATCAGTTTGCGCATTTCCCAAGACGGGATTACACTTCTTTTTGACTGTTTCAATCAAACACGTGATCGATTCGAGCATTGAACTCGAATTCGCTCGTCAAACAGGAGACCCGTATGGCCCAGCTTCCCATCAAGCGCTCAATCGAGCGTGTTCCCGGCGGCATGATGATCGTGCCTTTGCTCATCGGCTCGCTGGTCGCGACGTTCCTGCCCGGCATGCCGAAATTCTTTGGGTCGTTCACCAGCGCGCTGTTCACTGGCGCGTTGCCGATCCTTGCCGTGTTCTATGTATGTATGGGTGCAAGCATCGACGTCAAGGCGACCCCGTATCTGCTGAAGAAAGGCGGCGCGCTGTTCGCGGCGAAGATCGGCTCGGCGATTGTCGTCGGCATCGTGATGGGGCATTTTCTTGGGGAGCAACCCGTCTCGTCGGGCCTGTTCGCGGGCATCTCGACGCTTGCCGTCGTGGCCGCGATGAACGATACCAACGGCGGCCTCTACATGGCGTTGATGGGGCAATACGGGCGTTCCGAAGATGTGGGCGCGTACACCATCATGTCGCTGGAATCGGGACCGTTCCTGACCATGGTCACGCTCGGTGTGGCGGGACTTTCCGCGTTTCCGTGGCCGACACTTGTGGGCAGTATCCTGCCGCTCGCGGTTGGCATGCTGCTCGGTAACCTGGATCGCGAAATGCGCGACTTCCTTGCGCGCGCGGTGCCGGTGATGATCCCGTTCTTCGCGCTTGCGCTGGGCGCGAGTCTGGACTTGCACAAGGTATGGCAAGCAGGCTTGCTTGGCATTGGACTGGGACTGGCCGTGGTGGTCCTGACAGGAATTCCCCTCTATTTCACGGATCGCCTGTCGGGCGGCACGGGCGTGGCCGGCGTGGCGGCAGCCAATACGGCCGGGAATGCGGCGGCGGTTCCCGCGCTGATCGCGGCGGCGAATCCGGTCTACGCGGAGGCCGCAAAAAGCGCGACACTGCTGGTCGCGGCGTGCGTGGTGGTGACTGCTATTGTGTCGCCCATCCTGACGGCGGCCGTGGCGAAACGCGTGAACGCGCGAACCGAAGCGCGCCGCTCCGTGCAGAAAGTCCCGAACGAGGCCACCCGATGAACACCCGCAGCATGCTGATCGTCGCCGACGATCTCTCCGGCGCAGCCGATTGCGCCATCGCGTTTGCGG
The DNA here is from genome assembly GCF_964252755.1 of Caballeronia sp. LjRoot29. Taxonomy (NCBI): domain Bacteria; kingdom Pseudomonadati; phylum Pseudomonadota; class Betaproteobacteria; order Burkholderiales; family Burkholderiaceae; genus Caballeronia; species Caballeronia sp. LjRoot29. Next base: position 123,491 of record NZ_CAXUPU020000015.1, read on the forward strand.
GTGCGGGACGCCGCACGGTCGTGACGCTCGATACATCGGCGGAGGCAGACGATGTCGATGTCATCGCCGCCGACACCGACACGCGCCGTCTCTCACCGCAGGACGCAGCGCGGCACACCGCCGATGCGTTCAACGCGCTGAACGCGCCGGGCCGGCGTGTGTACAAGAAAATCGATTCGACATTGCGCGGCAACTGGGCAGCTGAAGTCGCCGCGTTGCAACCGCTCGCTGGAGTGGCGATTGTCGCGCCCTCGTTTCCCGCGACCGGGCGCACGCTGCACCAGGCCCGCGTGCTGGTGCATGGCGAGCCGCTGGAAAACACGGACACGTGGAAGCTCGAAAACGCCGGCAGGCCGGCGAATGTCCAGGCGATGCTGGAGGAAGCGGGCTTGCGCTGCGAGTCCATCGATGTAGAGACTTTGCGCGGCGATATCAATGCGCTGCGGGAAAGGATCAAGGCAACGTCAGCGCAAGCGCTGATTGTCGATGCCCATACCGGCGATGACCTCAAGCGCCTCGCGCAAACCACCGCGCAACTTGACCCGCGCGAGCATCCGATGTTCTGGGTTGGATCGGGAGGACTTGCGCGCGAACTGGCATCGCTGCCCGATCTGTTCGATATCGAGCCGCGCGAAGCGCTCGTCCACGAGAAGCAAGAAGGCGCGATTTTGATCCTGGTCGGCAGCCTGTCGGCCGTATCCGAGCGCCAATGCGCGATGTTGCGCGAGCGCGCACGCGTGAGTGAATTGATCGTGCCACCAGAGGTCTTGCGCGTGGGCAGCGAGCACGCGGACTGGCGTGCGTGGCAAATGAAGATTGGCGACTTTCTCGAACGGCATCTCGACTTGCTCGTGCGCATTGGCCGCGACGACGCGTTCGATCCATCGGAAGGCGCGCATCTTTCTACTGCACTCGCCGCGCTGGTGACGCCGCATTTCAGGCATGTCGGCGGCTTGATTGCAACCGGCGGCGAAACCGCCCGCGCGATGTTGAGCGCAGCCGGCATCAGCAGTCTTGATTTGCTGGCCGAAGTTGAAGCAGGCGTGGCAGTAGCGCGGCCTTGCGCGCCGCACCCGGCACGCCCCGCCATTGTCACCAAGGCAGGCGCATTCGGCAGCGAACACGCGCTGTTCGGCGCGTGGGAGCATTTACAAAGACTCCCACTGCCAACATTGCGAACGACCGGCGCGGCCACCAACACACATTAACGCCACTGAGCGCAAACACAGCATTTACGACGCCTCAGCGCGCCCCACTTTATATGGAGTTTAACTAATCATCATGAGCAACACTCTCCCCGTAATCGGCATCACGATGGGCGATGCCTCCGGCGTCGGTCCTGAGATCGTCGTCAAGAGTCTTACGCATAAAGTGGTCTACGAGCAGTGCCGTCCGCTCGTGATCGGCGACGCACGCCGCCTCGAGCAAGCCAACGAGCTCGTGCACGGCACCGCTAAAATTCGCCGCATCAAGGACGCGACGCAAGCGCAGTATGAAGCGGGCGTCATCGACTGTATCGACTTGAACCTGATCCCCGACGACCTTCCCTTCGGGCAGCTCTCGGCGGTGGCCGGCGATGCCGCGTATCAATACATAGCGCGTGCCGTCGAGCTGGCGCAATCGCAGCAGATCGACGCAATCTGCACCGCGCCGCTCAACAAGGAAGCGCTGCACGCAGGCGGTCATAAGTATCCCGGCCACACCGAAATGCTCGCGCATCTGACAGGCGTGGAGGAAGTCTCGATGATGCTGGTCGCGCCGCAATTGCGCGTGATTCATGTGACGACGCATATTGGCATCATCGATGCAATCAGGAAGATCGAGCCTGGTCTCGTGCAGCGCACGATCGAACGCGGCAACGCGACGCTGGTGAAAGCGGGCATTGCGAAGCCGCGTATTGGCGTGTGCGGCATCAATCCGCATGCGGGCGAAAACGGCTTGTTCGGTTACGGCGAGGAAGAAGAGAAGATCATCCCGGCTATCAAGATCCTGCAGGAACGTGGACTCGATGTCACCGGTCCGCTGCCCGCCGACACGCTCTTTTTCCGTGCCGGCCGCGGCGACTTCGATCTCGTGGTCGCGATGTATCACGATCAGGGACATGGTCCGGTCAAGGTGCTCGGGCTCGAAGCGGGCGTGAATGTGACGGTTGGGCTGGAAGTGATCCGCACGTCGGTGGATCATGGGACGGCGTTTGATATTGCGGGTAAAGGTATCGCCGATGAACGCAGCCTGCTTGAAGCGCTGCGCCAGGGCGCGGAACTCGCGACCCGGCGCGGGTGAGTGGATGAGCGGATCGGCGGATCGGTGGATCAACATGCGCGCTCGTGTAACATCGGCGGCCTTGTTCCCCGCATGAGTATTCACCGATGAAAGCAGCCGACCGCCACCGCGCCATCCTCGATCTCGTCCTCACACGCGACGCCAACGTAGAGCAGTTGAGCGAGGCGCTGGGGGTATCGGAGGCAACGGTGCGGCGCGACCTCACCATGCTCGCGAAGGAGCGCCGCCTCGTGCGCACGTATGGCGGCGCGACGGCGCTGGTCGGTGCGCATGAACCGGAAGCGTCGCTGGAGGAACGCAAGTCGACGCAGCGCGAACAGAAGGAAGCAATTGCGCAAGCTGCGGCGCTGCATGTGAAAGATGGCGACACGGTGCTGCTCGATGGCGGTACGACTTGCGCCGCGCTTGCGCGTCATTTGAGTGCGCATCGGGATTTGCATGTGGTGACCAATAACCTCCTTGCAGTGATGACGCTGGCCAATGTGCCGGGCATGCGAATCACGCTGATCGGGGGCGATCTGCGGGCATCGAGTATGAGCACGCTTGGGCCGTTGGCCGAACTCGTGCTGAGCCGTTTGAGCGTGGATCTCGCGTTTCTCGGGGCAGATGGCGTGGCGGCGGATTTTGGCTTGTGCGAGGCCAGCGCGGAACAGGCTTATCTGAAGGATTGCATCATTCGCCGCGCGGCAGGTGTTGTGGTGCTAGCCGATGCCGATAAGCTCGGGCGCGCACGGCAACAGCATTGGACGCCGCTTGAGAGGGATTGGCGCCTGATCACCACCACCCTCGCCGATGACATCAGGCTGGCGCCGTTCCGGGCGCTGGAACGGGTCGTGGTTGAAGTTGCGCCTATGGGGGTGGAGGAGGTTTGATCGGGCGTTAACCGCCTCATTCCCTCACCCCCTTCATCTCCGCCGCCCGATCGAGCAACAACTCCTTCTCCCGCGCATTGCGTGTCATTGCCGCGGCCTTCTCAAACTCCGCCCTTGCCTCCTCCAGACGGCCCAGCTTCGCCAGCAAGTCACCGCGCACGCTCGGCAGCCAGTGATAGTTCTTCAGCAGTGCGTTCGATCTGAGCTCATCGACAATCGCAAGCCCTGCCGCCGGACCAAACGCCATGCCCACCGCCACCGCGCGATTGAGTTCTACCACAGGCGACGGCGCCACCATCACAAGTGCATCGTATAGCGCGACAATCTGCACCCAATCCGTGTCCTCTGCCCGCCGCGCACGCGCATGACACGCCGCGAGCGCACCTTGCAGCGCATAAGGCCCACGCGCGCCGTTCAGCGTCTCCGATCGCTCCAATGCTGCAAGCCCGCGACGGATCAGCAACGGGTCCCATCGGCTGCGATCCTGGTCCATCAGCAAGACCGGCCGGCCGTTTGCATCGGTGCGAGCATGCGTGCGGGACGCCTGTATCTCCATCAATGCAACCAGCCCGAATACGTCGCTCTCGTCAGGCGTCAAACCCGCGAGAATCCGCCCGAGACGCAACGCATCGTCGCAAAGCGATGGCCGCATCCAGTCATCGCCCGCTGTCGCCGAATACCCTTCGTTGAAGATCAGGTAAATCACTTCCAGCACCGATGCCAACCGTGCCGCCCGCGCATCGGCCTTCGGCACTTCGAACGGCACGCGCGCCGCCGACAACGTCCGCTTCGCCCGCACAATACGCTGCGCGATGGTCGGCTCAGGCTGCAGGAACGCGCGCGCAATCTCGTCCGTGGTCAGCCCGCCGAGCAGCCGCAACGTCAGCGCAACCCGGGCATCGACGGACAGCACCGGATGACACGCGGTGAACACGAGGCGCAGCAAGTCGTCGCCAATATCGTCCTCACGCGCGGCATCCAGCGCATCCACGAAATCCGGCGTGACGTGCTCCTCGCGCGCATCCATGTCGAGTCCCAGCTCCTCGTGCTTGCGGGCGTGCAGCGCATCCTGCCTCAAACGATCGAGCGCACGATGCTTCGCCGTGGTCATGAGCCACGCGCCCGGGTTGTCCGGCACGCCATCCACACGCCAATGCTCAAGTGCCGCGATCAGCGCGTCCTGCGCAAACTCCTCGGCAAGCGACACGTCGCGCACCATCCGCGCCACGACCGCGATCACCTTCGCCGATTCCATCCGCCACACCGCCTCTATCGCACGATGCGTGGCCAGTTCCTGGCTGCCGGACTCGCCGGAAGGTCCACTCACGAGGCGCTCGCCGCGTGCGGGTCCGCGTTCGGGTCCATGTACACGAATTCCCATGAGTGGCCGTCGAGGTCGTCGAATCCGTGGCCATACATCAACCCAAGATCTTGAACCGGCCGCGGCGTCGTGCCGCCCGCACGGACGGCCTTGGCGACGATTTCATCGACTTCGGCACGGCTCTCGCACGACAGGCACGTGAGCGCTTCGACCTGCTCTCTCGGGTCGATGATGGTCTTCGATGTGAAGGTCTGGAAGAAGGGCTTGACCAGCAGCATCGCGAAGAGGTTTTCGCCGAGGATCAGGCACGCGCCCTGGTCGTTGCTGAACGTTGGGTTGAAGCTGAAGCCAAGCGCGTTGAAAAATGCGCGCGCTTTCGGCAGGTCCGCCACTGCCAGGTTGATGAAGATCTGCTTATGCATTTTTTATTGCCCTTCAAAACTTGGATGTGCCGGCGCCGGCCGGATTGTCAGAAACTGCATTCAATGGTTCAAGCCATTTTTAACCGCGCCGCGCTGCTTCAAATTCGCGGATACGCTCGACTGATTCGCCCGAGCCGAAATCGTCCAGTTCAAGCAACTGCCGCACTTCGATCTCGCTGCTTTCATGCGCGCCCATCGGCGGAGGGAAACGACGCGCCCATTCGACCGCTTCCTCGCGTGAGCGCACCTGAATCAGCGTGTAGCCCGCGACCAGTTCTCTGGTCTCCGGGAACGGCCCATCGACTACGGTTCGACGGCCATCTTCATAACGCACGCGCCAGCCTTTGGCGCTCGGCTGGAGACCGTTCGCATCGAGTAGCACGCCGGCTTTCGCCAGTTCTTCGTGGTAGGCCGCCATCGCGCCGATCAGCGCTTGCTCGGGAAGCACACCTGCTTCGCTTTTTTCGGTCGCCTTGACCAGGATGATGAATCGCATCGTCGTTCTCCTCGTGGTGTGCAAACGAGAATGCTGGTCGCGCTCTCATTCCCACGACGAACCACGCCCGGAGAAATCGACAATTTTTAGTTAGCCGAGGGTTAACGCGCACGAAGCCGAGACGTTCGAAGCCGGCGTAAAACGATCACTCCCAACAGGGACCGATCTTGCGCACCTCGACCTCGCACCATTCGGCAGCCGGGCACGCCGATGCAATCTCGATGGCCTCTTCCTTCGTCGCGCAATCGAGCATGTAGAACCCGCCGATCATCTCCTTGGCCTCGACGAACGGACCGTCGATCAGGCTAGCCTGGCCGTCGCGTTTCTTGACGCGCACACCGCCGGTTGCAAGCGATTCACTCGCGATCAGCAAGCCACGCTCTTTCAGTCCCGCGCCGAACTCGACCATGCTCTCGTAGAGCAGCTTGCCTTCGGCTTGCGAGCGTTCGGCCCGCTGTCCAACAGGTTCGGCGATGAGCAGCATATAAGACATGACATCTCCTGAATTGAGGTTTCAACCGCCCTTCACGGTATCAACTGTGGATGAAGCTTTCAATCCCCCATGCACCATCGCCAAACGGGGCATCGGAGAAAAACAGCTAAGCTGTCGCCCTCTTTCACGGTTGCCCGCATTTCTCTCATGGTTAATTTATCGGTATATGGCGGGCTGTTCGCGGTCGCGCTGGTCGCGGCGACACTTTTCCCGCTTCAGTCCGAGGCGCTGCTGGCTGGTTTGCTGATCGCCGGCAAGCAGCCGGTCTGGATGCTCGTCGCGGTGGCGAGCGTCGGGAATGTGGTGGGGTCGACGATCAACTGGGCAATGGGACGGTCGATCGAAAAACTACGCGAGCGCCGCTGGTTCCCGACCAAGCCGCGCGCGCTCGAGCGCGCGGAAAACTGGTACCGGCGCTTCGGGCGCTGGACACTGCTATTAAGCTGGACGCCGGTGATCGGCGATCCCTTGACCATGATCGCCGGCGTCCTGCGTGAACCTTTGTGGTCGTTTTTGCTGATCGTCGCCATTGCGAAGACGGCGCGGTATGTCGTGATTGCCGCGTTGGTGACCATGTAACGCTATTTGCTGCAGATATATTTCATCAGAGGAAATCGATCGCAACAAGTGTATCCCAATCACTACGCGATCCTGAATAAAAGTCTCACACGCCCCTTCCCGCTCAACCGCCTCCGTCAAATCTCACCGTCCGGCTCACGCGGCAATTTCTGCGGGCCTTTCAGTTTCTACATCCAGACCACGCGATGTCCGTTCCCAGAAACGGGAAACCGCCCCCAAAAAAGAAACACCAAGAAGCTCGAATTTCGGTGCCACCGCGTATGCAATATCACCGGTCGGTCAAGTCCCATCAACTTCGCGACACAAGCGTGAGGCGCAAGATTAAACTGACGAATAAATAAGCGGATTAAACGTTTGCGCTAATGGTTGTGGTACTACATAACATGGACATAGCGGATTTATTGCCCTCTGTTTGGGGCTTTAACCACAGAACTATTTGCTAATGTGCGTTATGTGGCAAAAACAAATCGCCTTGAAGTAGACTCCCGGCTGAAAGGCAAGCGGTATCAGTACTATTGTCCATCGCACGGCGTCGCAGAGTAAATACTACTGATTTCCCCGCATCGCTATTTTCGCGCTCATTTAGCTGGAAGCTTTCCTCTCTAACAATATGGCCATGACCCTCGACTACCTGCTGGATCGGCAAATTTCCTCGCAATGGCGTGGCGTGCTGGTCGCACTGGCCGAAGAATTCGATACCCAGATCGGCCGCGACGAGTTGCGCCAGTTAATGCAACGCGTAGGACGCCGTTTTGCAGCTGCTCATCCGCTGCCGCCCTGCGCTACCACGCCCGAACTCGGCGCTGCGTTGAATGCTATTTGGAACGACGCCGACTGGGGATTTGTCGAGGTAAGTGACGAGCCGGATTATCTGCGTATCGTTCATTGCTGTCCCCCATTGCTCGCATTCGGCGCGAATGCCCTTCCCTGGAGCCCCGCGTTTCTCGAAGGCGCATATCAGGAGTGGTTGAGCGCGCTTGGCGCGCAGGGCTTATCTGTCGTGCAAGCCGGCGAGTTCGACGAAAGTGCTGCAGTCGAATTCAGACTCGGCCGTTATAGCAACTGAAAGCAACCGAGAAGGAAACCAGGGGCACGTCCAGCCTCGCGAATCTAAGCTAAGCGCTGATCTAAAAGCTCAGCCAAGCGAACCTGAAGCGGGACCGGACATTCTGTTGGCGTTTACGAATGCAGTACAGGTCCGGCACCGGATCAAGCAGTCAACCAGGCATTGCCCGCATCAGCGTGCAAAAGCGCGCGAGACGTCACTGGCCAGTGGTCGTCGAGGCAAGGCCCAAAGTACAACCGAGAGTACGAGGACGCAGCACATGAACCCTTCGCGCGATATTGAGAAGCTGTTCGATAAATTTGGCGGCGATGCCGGCAACTACCAGGAAATCGGCCGCGAAAACGAAGCCGTCCACGCCCGCACGCGCTGGCCATTGCTCGCGACCCTTGACCTCTCGCAGCCAACGATCCCGGACATCGCGCCCCGCCGCGATGCTCACCTGCCCCAGACGCACGATCGCTCCGGCGAATATCGCAACGTCCCGAACAGCCTGACGCAACCGCCGGGCACGACGTCGGTCAACCACGGCAAACCGCCGCTCTTTGCGCGCGCGCATCGGAAGACGGTTCCGCCTGTCGCCAATGTCACACTGCCGGCCGCGCCGGTCGGCGCAGCGCGTTTCTCGGCGCTGGTAGACGCTATCGAAGAAACATCGAACGCCGTGGAAACCGAGGCGGTGCCCCCAGTGGCCGCTCAACCGCAGCAGCCGGCACGACTGCCGCAGCCGCTGTTCCGGCCGTTCCACACGCAACAAGAGCAACACCTGCCGCAGTCTCAACAACCGCAACCGCGTACGCAACCGCTCGCCACGCCAGCGTCTGCGGCGCCTGTGGTGTCTGCGAACGCGCCCACCCAGCCGACGGGTTTCGCAGCAGCACTGCATCGTTCGAATAGTTCTGCAAAAGCGCTGTCGTTGCCGCGCGTGCAGCCGGCCGAAGCAGCGCCAGCGCCTGAAGCAAAGAACCCGTCGATCCTCGGCAAGCTGTTCCGTCCGCAAGTGCACGCTCAACCTGTGCCGCAGGCAAACGCATCGCCGGATTCATTGGAGTCGATGTTCCAGCGCCTGCGCGGACCTGCAGCTTCAAACTCAACTTCTGCCCCAGCTCCCGTCAACTCGGGCGCGGCTTCGTGGCTCGCCAAGCGCAACTCATCCTCATGAAAGTCATCACCGTCGTCTCTGCCAAAGGCGGTGTTGGTAAAACCACGCTCGCGGCAAATCTTGCCTCGGTGCTCGCTGCACGCGGGCGGCGCGTAATCGCGCTCGACCTCGATCCGCAGAACGCGCTGCGCCTGCATTTCGGCATTCCGCTTGACAGCATCGACGGAATTTCGCGCGCCACCCTCGCCGGTGAAGCGTGGCAGACCGTCATGTTCGACGGCGTCGACGGCGTCACGGTCCTGCCCTACGGCGCAGTGGTGGAAGATGATCGACGCCGCTTCGAAGCGCACATCGACCGCGACCCGCAATGGCTCGTGCAATCGCTTGAAAGGCTCGGACTCGATGCTGCGGATATCGTGATAGTCGATACCCCGCCCGGTTCGTCCGTCTATACGCGCACGGCGCTATGCGCGTCGAATTTTGCGTTGAACGTCGTGCTTGCCGATGCCGCTTCGTACGCCGCCATCCCGCAGATGGAACGCATGATCGAGGCCTACGCCACGCCGCGTTCGAATTTCGTGGGCACGGGTTATGTGGTGAACCAGGTCGACCAGTCGCGGCAACTGACGAAGGACGTGCTCAAGGTCTTGCGCAACCTGCTCGGCGACAAGATGTTCCCGGGCGTCATCCACCTTGACGAAGGCGTGAGCGAGTCGCTCGCCTGCGACACCACGCTGATCCATTACGACCCGTTGAGCCAGGCCGCCGCCGATCTGCGCACGTGCGGCGAATGGCTCACCAGCGCGGTCGATTCCAAGCAGCTCTCGCCGAGGAACGTCGCATGAACAAGCCACGCGCACGCGCATTGTCCGAGGCCGACGAAGTTGCGTCGCGGCTGGAGCGTTTTGTCGACTCGGGGATCTGGAGCAGCCGGATCTTTACGGGGCTTCTCACGCTCTTTGCCCTGTTGGCGATGTATTTCGTCTGGACGGTGCCGCTCGAATTCACCCAGCAACTGATTTTCGCGTGCTGCTGTTTCGCTCTCGCCATGGCGTTCCGGCGCCTGCGCGGCCAGTACGCGACGCTCGTCATGATCATGCTGTCTGTGGCGGTCACGGGCCGCTACATGTACTGGCGGCTGACCGAGACAACCTATTGGGAACGTCCGCTCGATGCCGCCTGGGGTCTGCTGCTGGTCGCAGCCGAGGTCTACTCGGCGATCGTGCTGATGCTCGGTTATTTCCAGACCGCCTGGCCGCTGCAGAGAAAGCCGATGCCGTTGCCGGCAAACCGCGATGAATGGCCGACTGTCGACGTCTTCATCCCGACCTATAACGAGCCGCTCGGCGTGGTGAAGCCGACTATCTACGCGGCGCTTGCGATCGACTATCCGGCGGACAAGATATCGATTCATGTCCTCGATGACGGCCGCCGTCCCGAGTTCAAGGCGTTCTGCGAAGAAGTCGGCGTTACCTGGACCATCCGCACGCACAACCGGCATGCGAAGGCCGGCAATATCAATGAAGCGCTGAAGATCACGAAGGGCGAATATCTCGCCATCTTCGATTGCGACCACATCCCCACACGCTCGTTCCTGCAGATCGGCCTTGGCTGGTTCCTGCGCGACAAGAAGCTGTCGATGCTGCAAACACCGCACCACTTCTTCTCGCCGGATCCGTTCGAACGCAACCTGGGCACCTTCCGCAAGGTGCCCAACGAAGGCGAATTGTTCTACGGGCTGGTGCAGGACGGCAACGACCTCTGGAACGCGACCTTCTTCTGCGGCTCATGCGCGCTGCTGCGCCGGACGATGGTGGAAGAGATTGGCGGCATCGCGGTCGAGACGGTGACGGAAGACGCGCATACGGCGCTCAAACTGCATCGGCTCGGATACACTACGGCGTATCTCGCGATCCCGCAGGCGGCAGGTCTCGCCACTGAAAGTTTGTCCGGCCACATCGGCCAGCGGATTCGCTGGGCGCGCGGCATGACGCAGATATTCCGGATCGATAACCCGCTCACGGGCAAGGGCCTGAAGATCGGTCAGCGGCTCTGTTACCTGAACGGGATGATGCACTTCTTCTACGGCATCCCGCGCCTCGTGTTCCTGACCGCGCCGCTGTCGTACCTGTTTTTCGGGGCGCACGTGATCCACGCGGCGGCCGGCACGATCGCCATCTTCGCGCTGCCGCACATGATGCACGCAAGCATCACGAACTCGCGCATGCAGCGCTCGTTCCGGCATTCGTTCTGGGCTGAAGTGTATGAGTCCGTGCTGGCGTCGTACATCACCGCGCCTACCCTGCTCGCGCTGATCAACCCGAAGCTCGGCAAGTTCAACGTGACGGCGAAGGGCGGCCAGATATCGAAGGATTATTTCGACTACGCGATCTCGCGTCCGTACCTGATCCTGCTGGTGCTGAACCTGCTCGGGTTTATCGCGGGGCTCGTGAACATCTACCTGCACTGGGACGTAAAGAGCGAAGTGAACACGGTCTTGCTGAACCTCGCGTGGACCACCTACAACATGCTGATCCTGGGCGCGAGCGTGGCGGCTGCAAGTGAACGCCGGCAAGTGCGTACGACGCATCGCGTGGAAATGAAGATGCCCGTGATGCTCAAGTTCTCCACCGGCCGGACTCTCGCCTGCGAGACCATGGACTACTCGGAAGGCGGCGTGGGCGTGAAGTTGCCGGGCGACCTGACCGTGCCGCTGCACGAGAAAGTCACCGTCTCGCTATTTCGTGGCGATGAGGAATATGCGTTCCCTGCGACCGTCGGCTTTACCGCAGTCGGGCGCGTCGGGCTGCGCTTTTCCGCCCTCACGCGCGAGCAGGAATTCGAGTTCGTGAAGACCACCTTCGCCCGCGCCGATGCCTGGACCAACTGGTCTGAAGGACGCACTCCGGACGCACCGCTGCGCGGCTTGCGGCATGTGCTGGTAGTGGGCATGGGCGGTATCGGCGCGTTGTTCGAACATCTTTTCATCGACGCACGGAACTGGCTGACGACCCGTTCACCCGACGTTAAAAAACTGAAGACAAAAGACTGACATGGGTAAGGGAATTTCGATGCTGCGCCCGGGCAATGGACGAGCAGGACAAGGCGAACCGGACACGACAGTTTTTACGCCGTTCAGCGCCCGCCCCATTCCCCGCGCCCTGATGCGCAGCCTCGCTTGCTGGATGGCTTTGCAAACCGCACTGGCCGCGCCGCTGGCGTCGCTGGCAAGCGCGGCGTCGGCTGCTACGTCGGCCACTGCGTCGGCTGCTGCGTCGATCAATGCCGCGACCAGCGCGTCCGCAACCGGCGTGGGCTCTGTACCGCCCCCCGGCCCCGCTACGCCGTTCAACCGGGCAACGATCGATCAACCGCAACTCGCCGTGCCCGTGCCGGCGTTTGCACAGGCTGCCTCGGGTGCGTCAGGCGCGTCAGGTTCGTCGGCTGCGCCTGCCGTCCGCACGCTTGCCTCCAGGACGCCGACCACGGCCGAGCCCGGCTTGCTGGTGCCCGGCGGCCGCCGCCAGACGCTCACGTTCTCCGACCTTGGCGCGCTCGATCCGCTGCAACTGCGTGGCACGGACGGCCAGAACGGCGTGCCGTTCTCGGTCCGCAGCGACGAAGTCGTGACCGGTGCAGTGCTGCACCTGATCTACAGTTATTCGCCTGCGCTGCTGCCGTCGATCTCGCAACTCAAGCTGCTGGTCAACGGCGAAGTCGCCGCCACGCTGCCCGTACCGCGCGAACAGGCCGGCATCCTCGTTGCACGCGATGTGTCCATCGACCCGCGCTTCATCACCGAATTCAATCACTTGAACGTGCAGTTGATCGGCCACTACACGCAGCAATGCGAGGACCCGTCGAACTCAACGCTATGGGCAACCGTCAGCAACGCGAGCTCGCTCGACCTCACGTATGCATCGCTTGACAGCAAGCCCGACCTCGCCGCTTTGCCCGCGCCTTTCTTCGATCGTCGCGATGTACGCCGCCTCGAACTGCCGTTCGTGTTCGCACAAAAACCCAGCGCGGCCACGCTCGAAGCAGCGGGCGCGGTGGCGTCGTGGTTCGGCTCGCTCAGCGGATATCGTGGCGCCGTGTTTCCGGCGCAGATCGACAACGTGCCGCTGTCCGGCAATGCCGTGGTGTTCGCCACCAGCGACCAGCACCCGGCCGGCGTGAAGGTCCCCGATATCACCGGCCCGACCATTGCCGTGGTGGATCGCGCGACTGATCCCAATTCGCCGTCGCGTGGCCGCTTGCTGCTCGTGATGGGCCGCAACGACGCCGAGCTGAAGACCGCCGCAAAGGCGCTCGGCATCGGCCAGAACACACTGTCCGGCACGACCGCGACAATCACGCGACTGAACGACTTCGCGCCGCGCAAACCCTATGACGCGCCGAACTGGCTGCCGACCGACCGGCCGGTGCGTTTCGGCGAATTGGCAGAAGCACGCGATCTGTCGGTGTCGGGTTATAACGCCGACGCCGTGCGTGTGAACATGCGCGTGCCGCCCGATCTCTTCATGTGGCAAACGAAGGGCGTGCCGATCGATTTGGGGTATCGATACACCGTGCGTCCCACGCTCGACCGGTCCACGCTGAACATCAACGTGAACGATGGTTTCGTGCAGTCGCTGCGCATTCCGGCAGTGGCCACGTCGACCTTCGATCTCGGCCGCTATTTCAATCAGGTGATGCCCGACAAGACGGCCGCCGCGCGTCACGAGATCTACCTGCCGCCGCTGCTGCTCACGCCGCGTTCGCAGTTGCGCCTGCACTTCTACTACGACTATCCGAAGACCGGCGAATGCCAGGGCCGCGTACTGGATAACGTGGTGGGTTCCATCGATCCGAATTCGACCATCGACCTGTCGGGATTCCCGCACTACATGGCGCTGCCCGACCTCGCGGCTTTTGCTAACGGGGGTTTCCCGTTCACGCGCATGGCCGATCTTTCGGAAACGGCGGTCATCATGCCGAACGACCCGACCTCGGCCGACTTCAGCCTGTACTTGCTGGAGATGGGACGCATGGGGGCATCGACGGGATATCCGGTGACCGGCGTGACCGTGGCCCAACCGGACCAGATCGACAATCTCGCCGATAAAGACCTGCTGATCCTCGGCTCGCCCGGGCGTCAGCCGCTGCTGCAAACCTGGGCGAAGCAGATGCCGTTCTCAGGCGACGGCGATTCACGCAACTTCGAACTCTCCGACGTCGCGTTCAAGGTCGTCGACTGGTGGCACGGCCCGCATGGCGTGGAACGCCTGCCGGCGCGCGCGGACTTGTCGCTTGTCAGCTCCAGCGGCGACGCACTTATCACCGGCTTTGAGTCGCCGCTGAAGCGCAATCGCAGCGCGGTGGCGCTGATCAGCGCGGCCGGACAGTCCGATGCAGACCTGTCAGCCGCCTTGCTCGATAACGACATCCTCCCCGAGATCCAGGGCGCCATGGCCGTGATTCACGGACGCGAAGTGACGGTGACATCGAATGGCCAGGCCTATTACATCGGCCGACTGTCGCCTTTCGAATACATGCGCTGGGCGTTGTCGTCTCATCCGCTCCTGCTGGTGCTTGGCGGCTTGCTCGCAGCCATCATCATCGCGGCATTGTTCTACCGGTCGCTGCGCGCCATTGCCGCGCGCCGTTTGAGGGATTGATATGCGGGCAGGTTTCAGACGTGGATCGAAGACGGCAATTCTGGCGCTGGCGCTGACCGGCATGGGGGCAACTTTCAGCGCCAGCGCGTCTTCAGCCTCCACGCCGCAATGCACCGACTGGACCGCTTATCGCACGTTCACCGCGCGCTTCGTGCAAGCGGACGGCCGCGTGATCGATTACTCCACGCCGGCACAGCAAACGACCTCCGAAGGCCAGTCGTACGCGATGTTCTTTGCGCTCGTCGCGAACGACCGCTCGACCTTCGACCGGCTGCTCGCCTGGACCCGCACAAACCTCGCGGCGAACCAGTTCGAACCGGGCAACGTGCGGTTGCCATCGTGGCAATGGGGCAAGAAGCCTGATGGCTCGTTCGGTGTGCTCGATCCGAATTCCGCCTCCGATTCCGACCTGTGGATCGCCTACGACCTGCTGCAAGCCGGTCGTCTGTGGAATGAGAAAAGTTATACGCAACTGGGCATGGCGCTGGCCGCCCAGATCGTGCGTCATGAAGTGACGAATCTCACGGGCCTTGGACCCATGTTGCTGCCTGGTCCGCAAGGTTTCAAAACCGGCGACGTGACGCGTCTCAATCCAAGCTATTCGCCATTGCCGGTGTTGCGCGGTCTCGCTCGTGAGATGCCCGATGGCCCGTGGAACCAGCTTGCCGAGAATAGCTACAAGCTCATCACGACCACCGCGCCGCACGGTTTTTCGCCTGACTGGGCCGCATACAAGTCGGGGCAGTTCGTCGTCGATCCACAGAATGCCGACACCGGCAGCTACGACGCCATTCGCGTGTATTTGTGGGCTGGGCTGACGTCTAACGCTGATCCGCTGGGCAAACCGTGGCTCGCGGCGCTCGGCGGCATGCGTCAGGTCGTGGCGCAAAACGGCTATCCGCCGGAGCGCGTGAATGTGGCGACAGGCGTGATAAGTGGCGAAGGCCCGCTGAGCTACTGGGCCGCGCTCGCACCGTACTTCAAGACCCTCGGCGATGATCGCGGCCTGGGCCTTGCCCGCACGCATCTCGCGGCGCTCGACGTGCCCGTGGCGAGCTCATCGGGCGTTCCGCCTGCAAATCCCAACCGTGAACCGGTTTATTACGACCGGGTGCTGGGCTTGTTCGGCGCCGGATTTATAGAAGGCCGATACCGTTTCGATGAAGCCGGCCGACTCGTGCCGAGCTGGAGAAGTGCATGTTGAAACGGCCCCTGTTCCCCATGAAATCCCACGCAGGCGCGCGCGCGATCGCGCTGAGCCTCGCGGCAGGTTGTGCTGCCAATGTGCCGCTGACCGCGTTCGCGCAAGCCGCCAGCAGCGCAGCGACTGCGGGCGCCGTGACCGGCAGTGCCGCTGCCAACTCGCCGCTCGGCGTGCTGATCGATCAGGGCCGCTACTGGCAGTCGCATCGCCGGGGCGATCTGGCCGAGCAAGCGTGGCAGAAGGTGCTTCGCATCGACCCGAAGCAACCCGACGCGCTCTACGGCATGGGCATCATCCTCGCGGACCGCAAGGACGGCAGCGGTGCGCAGCAATACTTGCAGCGCCTGCGGGAAGCTGCGCCGCAGTATCCGAATATCGATGAACTCGGCCGGCGGCTCGGTGAAACCAGTCCGCGCGACCAGACCGTAAACGACGCACGGCGACTCGCGCAAAGTGGTCAAAGCGCATCGGCGGTGCAGGAGTATCAGCGCGCGATCAACGGCAAGCCCGCTACACCCGAACTCACGCTCGAGTATTACCAGGCGCTTGCCGCCACGCCGCAAGGCTGGGATCAGGCGCGTCAGGGCCTGACGCAGCTCGCACGCGACAACCCCAACGACCCGCGCTATGCGCTGGCGCTCGCGCAGCACCTGACTTATCGCGACACCACGCGCCGCGACGGCATCGCGCGTCTTGCGCAGTTGAGCAATGACAGCACCGTCGGCGAGCAGGCGAAGAAAAGCTGGCGCCAGGCTCTGCTGTGGCTCGGCGCACGCGCATCCGACGCCCCGCTTTATCAGGCTTATCTGCAGGCATCGCCGGACGATCCTGCGGTCAAAGCGCGTTTCGATTCGATGGTCCAGCAAGACAAGCAGGCTCGCGATCGAGCGCAAGAGAATGCCGCCGTAGATTCGCGCGGCCGCGCAGTTGCCGATGGTTTCGCCGCGCTGGATCGTGGCGATATCGTCACAGCGCGCGCCCGTTTTTCCGCCGTGCTGGCGAATAGTCCAAACGATGGCGATGCGCTCGGCGGCATGGGTATCGCCGCATTGAAACAAGAAAAATTCGATGAAGCGCGCACGTACCTGGAGCGTGCATCGCGTATTAGCAATCCGGCGCGATGGAAGGACGCTCTCACTAGCGCGACCTACTGGAGTTATACGAGCGCGGGGATTGGCGCGCGCAGCAATGGCGAGATCGCGAAAGCGAGGTCGGATTTCGAGCGCGCGATTGCGCTCAATCCATCGGACACGACCGCGCAGACCATGCTCGGCGAAACGCTGCTCAATAGCGGCGACCCGCGCGGCGCGGAACAGGCTTACCGGATGGCGCTGCGCCGTCAGGCCGACAACCCCGACGCAATTCGTGGACTGGTCGGCGCCCTCGCCGCGCAAGGCCGCGGTGACGAGGCGCTTGGCTTTGCGAACCAGTTGAACGCGGAACAGCAGGCGAAGGCTGGTGGCATCAACAAGCTGCGCGGCGAAGCGCAGGCGGCGCAGGCGCGCGCAGCCGAAGCACGCGGTGACCTGGGCACGGCACGCAGTCTTTTCGAAGATGCGTTGCTGAACAATCCCGACGATGTCTGGATGCGCCTCGACCTCGCTCGTATTTACGTGCGCCAAGGGGCGGTCGGCAATGCGCGCAGCATGATGGATGGCTTGCTCGCCACGCACCCCGACATGACCGACGCGCTGTATGCAAGCGCGCTACTCTCGGCGGAGACCCAAGACTGGGCGACGGGGTTATCGCAACTGGAACGCATCCCGGTCAACCAGCGCACGACGGCCATGACGCTGCTGCAACATCGCTTGTGGGTTCATACGCAAGCGGACCTCGCGAACCGGATGTCGCGTGCCGGGCAGACGCAACAAGCCGAGGCGATCCTGCAAGCCGCTACGCCCACTGCTGAGAACAGCCCTGAGTTGATCGGCGTGCTGGCGTCGTCGTATTTGCAGGCGGGTGACACCATGCGCGCGTTGTCGCTGGTGCGCGGCGCAATGGCTGCCGCTCCCGACGATACCGGCCTGCTGCTGCAATACGCAGGTATCCTGACGGCCGTTCCAGTTGCCGCGGGACAAACGAATCCGCAGCAGGAAGCCGAACTGAGTTCCGTCATGCGACGGCTGGCCGCTGCGCAACTCACGCCGCAGCAACGTATCGACTTCAACAATTTGAACATCGGCATTGTGGTGAAACAGGCCGATACCGTGCGTCAGCGCGGGGACCTGGCTAGCGCCTACGATGTGATCGCGCCCTGGCTTTCCGCCATGCCCGATAACCCCGACCTGCAAGCTGCGCTGGCCCGTTTGTACACCTCTGCCGGCGACGACCGCAGCGCACTCGCGAGTTATCGCGCGGCGTTGGCGCGGCGTCCTGACGACATCGACCTGCAGGTTTCAACGATTGGCGCCGCGTCCGGCGCGAGGGAATTTTCATTTGCGGAGGCAACGGCGAATCAGGCGCTGCGCGAGGCTCCCGACGATCCCCGCGTGCTCGCCGCGACCGGCCGCATGTATCACGCCGAGGGCAAGTTGACGCTGGCATCGCGTTATTTGCAGCAGGCATTGATTGCTGCAAATACGCCCGTGCGTCAAACGGTGCGCACAGCCGGCCAGGGCGCGCAGCCCAACGTGCCGCGTGGTTGGGAATCGGCCATGCAGCGCATCGGGTCGATGCCGCTGCCCGGCACGAATCCCTTTGAAGGCAAGACCGCCATCGATACGACAACGAGCCCATCGGGTGCACCGACGGGTCCGCTGAGCGGCCTGTTCTCGCGCTCGACTGCTCCGATGCCCGGATTGCCTGGTGGGTCGTCCTCTGGGTCGTCCTCTTATTCCCAGCCTTCTTCACCGACGCAGAACGTGCCGAACTATTTGCCTCCGCCTCAACCCGCGCCTTATTCGACACCCTATGTTGCACCCTATTCAACGCAGGGGAACCCTGGACGCCCAGTAGCGACAGGCGGTGGATACGGTCCCGATACCTCAGGTTCAAGCCAGTCCGGCGGGCCGGCCGCGGCGCCGCTGCAACCCTATCCGGGGCAAGCGCCGGCTCAGGATCCGGGACAGTATCAGGGGCAATATCAGCCGCAGGGTCAGGCTTATCAGCAGCCGTATCAGCCGCAATATCAGCAGCCTTATCCTGCGCAGAATCAGCAGCAATATCGGCAACCGCAGCAACCGTATCCGGCTCAGTATCAGTCTCAGCAAGCTCAGCAACAGGTCGACCCCGCGATGAGTTCGCCGTGGCCCATGTCGCCCGCTGCGCGCGAAGCGCAAGCGAACGCGCAGCAGCCGCAACCCCGCACCTATTCCAGTGCGGCGGGAACGAAATCGACACGTGCTTCGACACGCAAGCAGGCCACGTCGCGTAACACTCGCCAAGCCGATGAAACGGACTACAGGCAGCAGCCTTATCCGCAGCAACAGCAACAGCAACAGCAGTATGCGCAGCAGGCATACGGGTATCCACAACAGCAGCAACAACAGCAGCCCTACGCGAACCAGGGCTACGGTCAGCCCTACATCCCGCAACCGCCCGCAGGTTATGGCTACGCGCCCGCACAACCGGCACAGGCGTACTCCGGCATGGCGGGCAACAATCCGACGACCGTGGCCAACGCACAAACGCTGGGCGTCGCCGATGAACTCGCGCAAATCAACCGCGCCCGGTCGAGCACGGTGTCGGGCGGCATCATCTTTCGCCAACGCACGGGTGAGGACGGGCTGTCGAACCTGACGGATATCGAAGCGCCGGTTCAGGGTCGCATCGCGGCGGGGAACGGTCATATTGTCGTGACAGCGACGCCGGTAACGTTGGACGCGGGCGATGCCCAATCGACGGCCGACACGCTCAAGCGCTTTGGCTCCGGACAGGCCGCATTGAGTCCGACTTTGATCAACAATTACGGCAACCAAACGGCGACCGGCGTAGGGTTGTCCGTCGGCTACGAAACGAACAGCGTGAAGCTCGATGTCGGCACTACGCCGCTCGGTTTTCGCGAAGAAAACGTGGTCGGCGGCGCACAGTACAACGGCAGCATCACGGACAAGGTTTCGTACTCGATCGCCGTTGCGCGCCGGGCGGTCACCGACAGCTTGCTCTCGTATGCTGGGACGCGCGATCAGGGTCAAAACCTGCAATGGGGCGGTGTCACGTCGAACGGCGGACGCCTGGATCTCGGCTGGGACGACGGAACGAGCGGTGCGTACGTGAACTGGGCGTTCCAGTACTACACCGGCACCAATGTCGCGAGCAACACGGCCGAAAAAGGCGGCGGCGGTTTCTATACGCGCCTGTTCCAGGACGGGAATACCACGCTGACGGCGGGCGTGAACACCACGCTGATGCACTACGACAAGAACCTGTCGTACTTCACCTATGGACAGGGCGGCTACTTCAGCCCGCAGCAGTACATGATCCTGAACCTGCCGGTCGAGTACATGGGCCGCAATGGCCTGTTCACCTACGACCTCAAGGGGTCGATCGGTGTGCAGCACTATCGGCAGGATGCGTCGAATTATTTCCCGATCACTGGCAACATCCAGCCAGGAAGTTCAGGCGCGACCGGAGGGGTCTACGCAAGCAGCAGCAAAACCGGCGTCTCTTATTCGTTCAGCGCGACGGGTGAATATCAACTTGCACCGCAACTTACGGTCGGGGCGACAGCGTCGCTTGGCAACGCGTATCAGTATCGCGAATACCTGGCAGCCGTGTACGTGCGATACAGCTTCACGAAACAAGGCGGCGCAGTGTCCTTCCCTCCGACGGCACTTGCCTCGCCCTATCTGTCGCTGACGAATTGATAAGGTGAGCAATCAGGTGGTTTGAAAAAAAGTGGTTCGGGCGAACTCGCCCCAACCATTTTTTTGTTGCTGCAAACTGGCGGATATTGATTGGCTGCAAGTATCTGCATTACTTAGCCCACACCTTCCTCGCCTAAACCAGCACCGCCCCGCCATCGACCACGACCGTTTGGCCCGTTGCAAACGCACTTTCCATCAGGAACAGATACGCAGCCGCGACATCGCGCGCCTCGCCCACTCGACCGACGGGCAATTGCTTGCCGGCTTGTTCGTACATCGCTTGGCGGTCCTCTTCCGACATGTTCTGCCACAGGTTCGTCGCGATCAGTCCGGGTGACACGGCGTTCACGCGCAACGGCGCCAGTTCGACTGCAAGCGCCCGCGTGAGCGCGTCCATTGCGCCGCAGACACTCGCGCCGAATGCCCAGCCGCCACGCGGACGCAACGCCGCGACGCCTGTTGTCAGCACGATCGAACCGCCTGCCACGATATGCGGCGAAGCGTATTTGACCGCGGCGAGTGCGCCCCAATAGCGGATATCGAAGGCGTGTCTTGCCAGCGACAAATCCGTCGACGCGATCTCACCAAGCCGCAGCGAATCGCCTGCGGTAAACACCAGATGATCGAAGCTACCGATCGCGGTAAAAAATGCTTCGATGGCATGTTCATCGGTGAGATCGAGCGCGTGGCCTTCAGCATTCGCGCCAAGCGCCGTGACCGCAGCGTCGACACGTCCCGCATGGCTCGATGCAATCACGACGTTTGCACCTTCGGCCAGCACACACTCCGCCACCGCATAGCCGATTCCCGATGAACCGCCGAGCACGATCACCTTCTTGCCATCGAGGCGGCCCTTACGGATGGCATCTTCTTGCATGCTGGTCATTGGTTGTACTCCTGAATAACGGTTAATAATCGCAAGCCAGTTGCCGGGCATCAGCGCCGTTCTACGACGCCTTTTCAATCAACGATTGCAACACCGTATCGAGCGGCACACGGCCTTTGCGCACTTCGTTTTCAGCGCCTTCAAAGCAGATCCACTCTTCGTTGAAACCATCGATCATCTGCATGCGCGGCGTCGGGTTTTTCATCCCTTGCGAGCGGAACAAGTCTTCCCAAGTGTCTCGCGGCACGACTGTCATGCTGACGTCGCGGCCGAGCAGACGCGTGAAGCCAGCTGCAATCATGTCAGGCGAAATACGCTGCGGCCCTTCCAGTTCAACGATGGGGTGCCCCGTCCACGATTCACGCAACAACTCCGCTGCGACACGGCCGATATCCGCGGTAGCGACCATAGGCACAGGTTTGTCGAGTGGTTGCAGGAAGCTGGGCACGATGCCTGAATCGCGTGCGGGCGCCACATCCCATGCAGCATTTTCGATAAACCATGCGGCGCGCAGGAAAGCCACGGGCATGGGTAGCGTGCCCAGTTCCTGCTCTAGGATGAATGGCACTTACTTAAGCCTGCAATGGAGGAGAAGACGGTGGTAAGTGCTTGAGGAGAAAGGAAGGCGGCTGATCGATAGATTGATACGATGGTTGTTACCAAGCAAACAGCGTCTCATTCCAAAGATCAGCCACCATGGATCGTAATGCACGCAGTCATCATAGGCAAACACGACGCACCGTTCAAAGCCGTGCGCGCCGCGCACAGGCCGTAGACTACTTCAACATACTGACGAGCCCGCAGCTGCTAGATATAACGGAAGCGTATTTGCCAGAGCATCGAGAACGCCTGTATCCGCCGACGGTGACGCTGTCGATGTTCATGCGTCAGGCGCTGGAAGCGGACGCTTCGTGTCAGAAGGCAGTCAACGGGTGGGCCGCGCAGCGAGCTGCCGACGGGCTGCGGCCCATGAGTGTGCGTACGGGCGGCTACTGCCGCGCTCGCCAGAGACTGCCGCTGACGATGGTGCGGGAGTTGGCGCGTGAGACGGGGCGTCAATTGCACGAGAAGGTCAAGCCGGCCTGGAAGTGGCGCGGGCGCCCAGTCAAGCTGGTTGATGGCACCGGGATCTCGATGCCTGATACGCCGTCGAACCAGGCCCGCTTCCCACAGCCCGGTTCCCAGGCCGAAGGCGTGGGATTTCCGTTAGCCTATCTGGTTGCGGTGATCTGTCTGGCAAGCGGCGCAGTGCTGGAGGCGGCGCTCGGAACTTATGCGGGCAAAGGCAGCGGGGAGCTGGCGGCGTTTCGCATGCTGCAAAGCTCGTTTCGTCGCGGTGACGTGATCGTTGCTGACGCCTTGTACTGCCACTACTTTCTGATGGCCTCAATGATCGCCGCCGGGGTGGATGTCGTGATGGAACAGCATGGGGCGCGCCACACCGACTTTCGGCGCGGCAAGTCGCTGGGCACGCGCGATCACCTTGTGACGTGGCCCAAACCCCAGCAGTGTCCCGCCTGGATGACGCGTGAGCAGTACCAGGCCTTCCCCGATGAACTGACAATGCGCGAGTCCAGGCTGCATCACCAGGTGCTGGTCACCACGATGCTTGATGCACGCAAGACCCGCAAACAGGACCTCTCGCAGTTGTATGCCAGGCGCTGGAACGTGGAACTGGATCTACGTAACATCAAGACAACGATGGGCATGGACGTGCTGCATTGCCAAACGGCCCACATGAACGAGAAGGAGATCTGGGTCCATCTGCTGGCCTACAACGTAATCCGGCTGCTGATGGCCCAAGCCGCCAGCCACTACGCCACGGACCCGAGAGCACTGAGCTTCAAGCACACCGTGCAGCTATGGACTGAATGGCTGGCCAGAGGGCTGACGGCAACGCACGACCAGAGTCTCCTGTTCAGCCTGATCGCACAGTCCCGTGTTGGGAATCGCCCCGGTCGCATCGAACCACGAATGCGTAAACGTAGACCGAAGTCTTATCCATGGCTGAAAGAGCCTCGTCACATCGCTCGCGAGCGCGCCCGAAAATATGGGCACGCTCCTCGGGCTTAAGTAAGTGCCATTCGCTCTAGGATTTGAAGCTGATTCAGCAGGTTCGGCTGCGTGGCCTGTGCGCCGATAGTCGACAGCACGACGACCCTGGACGGTTTGGCGGCTGCGAGTGCAGCCCGCAATGTGGCGATGGTCTTGCGAGCTTCGGGAAAGCCCGGCGTGGGATCGAATGTGGGCGGCAGCAGGACGAATACGCCTTCCGTACCTTCGAATGCGTGCTGCAATGCCTGTTGATCGTTGACGTCGGCGAGTGCGACTTCGCAGCCTTGCTTTGCCCAAGCCTCGCCCTTTGCTGCATCGCGAACGACGGCGCGGACATCGTGCCCGGCGGCTAGCAGCAAACGCGCAACGACACCCCCGACCTGCCCTGTGATTCCAGTCACTGCATACATGGTTTCTTCTCCAGAAAATTAGGCAGCAAGCGCTGCGTTGGAGAGGATTGTGTTGGACGGAACCACGTTTGACGATAGCCCGGATGTCATTTCATTCATGACTTGGGAGCATTGATAGCGGGTGCCTTGATGACCTTCAGGCTGAAGGGAGTCGGTATCCGACATACGTTGTGCGAAGCCCTGCGCGGAGCAACGACGCTCGATGAAGTGAGAATGTCTTGGTCGGCATTGCCCTAATCGTTGAGCAGGCTCACCGCTTTAGATCCCGATAGAAATTCTCGTGCGGGCTGATCGCTTCGAGGTACACCAGTCGCGGTTCGTCGTCGACGGTATAGCCAAGCAAGAACAATTGCCCCTGGCTTCGAAACTTGTACACAAGCAAATCAGCCAGGTCGCCTCGCTTTCGCTCTCCAGCGGCAGGATCGGCCACGACGACCGCCACTGCGGCGTCCACGTCGGCGGCCGCGTTGTCATGGAGTTTTTTGTACTGCCTTGCAAAACGTCTCGTCTGACGGACCGTAAAGCTCATGTGCGGCGGCGACGTGGCACGAACGGTGTGGAGTGTTCGCGCGGCTCGGCCATAGAGATCAGCGACTCGGCAATGAAGGACGCTGGCAGATCCGGGTTATCCAACGCCGCACGTCCGACCTTCGCCCAGAATTCAATCTGACCGGCGATTGATCGGTGTTCTGCCGACGCGTCGGCTTTCGCCTGTTCATACAACTCATCATCAATTCGGACTGGCATACTCATCATGACCTCGATTACTACAAATGTAGCAATCGAATTGTAGCAGAGGCTCAGCGCATTGGGGATCAATGCGTGGGAAGGAGTTGGGAGGAATTCTGCTGCCTCCTATGCGGATTTTTACATCGCCCCCCCTCGTTTTCTCGGAGACTGTCTTTGAGAAAACGCCGATGACGGTCACATAGCCAAAAAGCCGTTCCTGCGTAAGCTGGAACGGCTTCTTTGCCCTGAACGCCCGGCGTGACATCTCCACGCCGGCATCCATCGGTCTATTTACTGCTTC